>JALWKO010000001.1 GCA_027081405.1 Campylobacteraceae bacterium
GTGGTGAGATGTGTGCAAAAAAGTGCGAAGGACTCCCCGTAGGGAATTCGAGCACTTTGTTTGTGCACAGATCGCCGCGTATCGCTCTCCCCGAAGGGTGCGGCACTTTTGCCCATATGCTGCGTTGGATTTTCTTGAATTAGCCTCCGGCTAGTCCTGCAAAAATCCGCCTTGCCTATGAACAAAATTGCCGCATCAAAAGTTTGAGGTAGTTACTTGGTGCGGTGATAAGGCATCCGTTTTATACGGGTAAATGTCGCTTGCCCCACTCCTGCAGCGCATCCAGAATCGGCAGGAGTTCTTTGCCTTTGTCGGTGAGGGAGTATTCCACCTTGGGCGGGACGACGGGATAGACTTCCCGGTGGAGGATCCTCTCGGCTTCGAGGAAACGCAGGGTCTGGGTGAGCATCTTCTGGGTTACGCCGGGGAGGAGTCGGCGCAGCTGTGAAAATCGGAGCGTCCCCTCCCGCCCCAGATAGAAGATCACCAGCCCTTTCCATTTGCCGCTGACGATCTCCAGCGCGTACTCGAAGGGGCATTCATAATTGCATCGGCTCTTCAATAGTATCCTTTTAGTGTGTATATTCCATTTTTGTCAGTTCTTGACAGAAGTATACCAAAGCGTTACGATCCGTTTTGCGATTGAATCCGATTGTGGGAGACATTCGCCGATTCCGTCATCCTGAGTTTGACTCAGGATCCAGGGGATCATAGGGATTTGTGCACCTGATTCCGGATCGGGTCCGGAATGACGGCTGAATGTGGTAATTCAGTGCTCTGAAAACAACCGGTTTCACTCGATAGCTCTGGCAGTCGCGAACGCAAGCGCCCGTTTCACGGGTTGGGCGCTCCTTTGTCGCCATCGAGTGAAACCTCTCTCGGACATTTTTCAAAGGGTTAATTGAAAAGGAGTTACCGATGCGACGACACGACGCACTGATCGTCATCGATCTGCAAAACGACTACTACCCCGGCGGGGCGATGGAGCTGACGGGGATCGAAGCGGCCCACCGCAAGGCGCTGCGGCTGATTCGCTTGGCCGCCGATGCCGGCAAGCCGATCTTTTTCATCCGTCATATCGCCCCCGAAGGAGCGCCGTTTTTCGCCGAGGGGAGTGCCGGTAGCGAGCTGCATCCCGAGTTGCCTCTGGAGACGGGAGAGGTGATCGTCAAACACCATCCCAACAGCTTCCGCGATACGCCGCTGCAGAAACGGTTGGAGGCGCTGGGGGCACGGCGTCTGGCCGTCTGCGGGGCGATGAGCCATATGTGCATCGACACCACCGTGCGGGCAGGGTACGATCTGGGCTACACCGTCACCCTGGCCCACGACGCCTGCGCGACGAAAGATCTGGAATTTGGAGGCAAGCGCATTCCGGCGGAGACGGTGCACGCAGCCTATATGGCGGCGCTGGGTGGGAAGTTCGCCATGGTATGCAGCGTGGGGGCTCTCGATGCATTTGCGGGTTGAACCTGCCGACACAAAGCAACTGGAGCAGATTCGTACCTGGAGATACGAAGGTGCCTATGCTCCCTTCAATTACGCTCTGAAAACCGGGGGATGGCTGGATGCCTTTCAAAAGGATCGGATTTATAGCGTCGAAGAGGAGTGTCGGATTGTAGGGGTCTTTTTTCTCATCGAGCGAAACGATGGGAGGTGGGAGTATCGAATTCTGCTCCATCCGGAGGAGCTGGGCAAGGGGTTGGGTAAGCGAATCACGCTCTTGGCTTTGCGCGAAGCCCGACGCTTGGGTATCGACGAGTTGACGCTCCTGGTTCGTCAGGAGCACGAGACGGCTCATCGGCTCTATCGAAGCGTGGGTTTCGTCGAGACAGGTACAGAGTGCGAGGTCATCGCCGGAGAGCGGAGAGTGATGCGTCGGATGGTGAAATGTCTGAGGAATCGGTGTTTTGATTAGATTCCCAGATGCATTTTCAATTTGCTTTCTACTTCTTCCATCTCCACCTTCGTCAGCACAGTCAGACGTTTTTGTTGATCGATGCGGCTTAGATCGAGGGTGCAGATTTCGTTGATGCAAATTTCACTTTCTTTGAGCAAGTTATCCCTTCGGGGGACGAAAACGCGAATCGTCCCTCCCGTGATATTGGTCGTGAGTGGGAGAAGCGTGACCCCCTTGAACGGGACTTTGTCGATATTGCGATTGGCGATATCGTTTTGGACTATAAGTGCCGGGCGGACTTTGCCAAATTCGGAGTTGTATTTTTTCCCGAAATTTACCAGATAGATTTCTCCCCTTCGGATCATTCCTGATCCTCCAGATAGGCCTCTTCGACCGCTTCGAATGCTCGTTGCGCATGTTCGGAAAGCGCTTCACGATTTTGGCTCAGATAGAGCTCGTCTTCGAGTTGTTCTCTGATTTTTTCATAGAGGCTGTAGGGAAGGACGACGCTTTTGATGACATGTTTTTTGGCGTCTTCGATAAAGGTGATGTCACTCGGGTTGGTGACGAAGGAGGGTTTTTTGATGACGTCACTGGATGTAATTGAGATCATGACAATTCTCCTATGAAAACATACTAACTAATTATACTAATTTTATCGTATGTACAAAAGTCATGTGTCAAGTGATAATTTCAGCGATACTCCCCCGGCGGCAGGGAATAGGCTTTTTTGAAGGCTTTGACGAAATGGCTCTGGTCGTAAAAACCCGCTTCGGCGGCGATTTGGGCGACGGAGTGTTTGCCATCAAGCAGCAGCGCTTTGGCTCGGTGGAGGCGGCGGTCGATGAGGTAGGCTCGCAGACTTAGGCCGAAGCGGCGTTTGAAGCGTCGGTTGAGGGCGTCTGGGTGGTAGCCGAAGTGTCTGGAGAGCTCTTCGAGGCTCGGAGGAACATCCAGATGTTCGTGTAGATATCGGGCGACAGATTCACAGAGAGGATCACCGGGGGTTTCGTACCGTTCTGCCGGGGAGAAACGGGCGGAGAGATCACGTAAAAGCCCTCTCAAAAGGTTCTCGATCCTCTCTGACGGTTCATTGTCGAGGATCAGTCGGCATAATAGGAGAAAATGTTTATAAAAGTTCCGATCGTTCAAAATCGGCTTTTTCCAAAACGGGTCGAAGTTTTCTATCGGCGTTTCATCGCCATTCCACCGTCGTAGGCAGTAGTCGGGATCGAGATGGAGATTGTAGTACCCAAGGGGTCGGGAGCTTGAAAGGGCGGTGCGATGGACCCGGTTGGGGGGATAGAAGGCTACTGTGCCGGGGTGGAGGGTTTCGGGTGATGCACCATGAAAATGCACTTCGATCGCTCCCGCATCGATAGCCGAGAGGCTGAAAGTGGGGTGGGAATGGAAGCCGAAACGGCGGAAATCCTCCCGGTTGTATTTGAGTTCGCCGTAGATTTTGTCGTTCTTGTCTGAAAGTTTGCAAATGGTCGGTTTTTTACAAGACACGCGTGATCGTTCCCCCTATACTCCCGGTTATGTTTGCCTCTTCGTGGGCTGTAGGAGGATTGTACCATGCTGCACGACACTCTGCGAAGCGCTATGGCGAGCGTTTGGATCGTCATCAAACTCGTCGTACCCATCTCCATTTTGGCCGATGTGCTCCTCTACGGCGGTTGGTTGCAAAAGATCGCGTTCGTTTTCGAACCGTTGACGGCAATTTTGGGGTTGCCGCCCGAAGCGGCACTTTCGATTCTGGCGGGAATGTGGCTCAACCTTTATGCCGCCGTCGCTTTTGCGGCTCCCTTGGACATGGGAGCGCAGCAGTGGAGCGTTTTGGCGATTTTTCTGGGGATTTGTCATTCTTTGCCGGTAGAGAATGCGGTGATGAAAAAATTGGGTATCGGGCAACTCTACGCCTATGGATTACGGCTCGGAGTCGGATTGGGGGCTGCGGTGGCGGCGGCTCATTGGGCTGGCGATCTATCTACCGCACCGATGCGTGTCGAGGTGCCGCAGTTGGCACATTACGGAGGGTGGGGGGAGATGCTGGTCGCTTCGGTTCGCGACGCAGGCGTTTTGGCACTTAAAATCGCGCTTTTGGTAAGCGTTTTGATCTTCGTCATGGATGGGATCAAAGCGCTCCCGTTTTTTCGGGAATCACGCCGTGTAGGATGGGGATTCACGTTGATCGTGGGGATCGTTTTGGGGATCACCTATGGAGCGGGGATTTTGATCCGGGAACGGAGGGCAGGGGAGTTGAG
Organism: Campylobacteraceae bacterium; assembly: GCA_027081405.1. Classification (GTDB taxonomy): domain Bacteria; phylum Campylobacterota; class Campylobacteria; order Campylobacterales; family Sulfurovaceae; genus Nitratifractor. The sequence goes on from JALWKO010000001.1 coordinate 4,168, forward strand.
TCGTGATGCACTTTTATCGATCGGCACTTTTTTGATGGTGTTTCACGCGATTATAGAAGATACGGCACTTTTCGTGCTTTTCGGAGCCGATTGGCGAGTGGTGGTGGACTTTCGACTCGTAGCGGCGATGGTGGCGGTTTGGATCGTCGTACCGCTCTATCGGAAGTACACAAATTTGAATGAGAAAAATGAGAAATGAGAAGAGAGAAATGAGAAATTTTGGGGCGTTTCTGCGCAACGCGTGTCTATGGTGGCGGGACTTCAGTCCCGCAAATTGCAGGTCCAAAGTCCAGCTCCAATAACCAAATAACGTCACCAAAGGTGTCACTATCGTCATTCCGGCAGAAGCCGGAATCCAGAGGTGTTGGTTATTTTAGAAGTTTCCCAAGGTCGTATCCATGGACTCCGGATCGGGTTCGAAGTGAAGATGAGGGGGGAAGTCGGCTTTCAGCCGTGACCTGAACCACCGATTCTTGCCGAGGATAATTTTCACCCCAATCCCACCGCCTTGCGGGCGTTTTCGACGATGGTGCGAGCGGTTGTGTCGTCGGGGGCGAGAGAGTTTCGAGGGGACTCCCCCAGCAGGTCGGCACGGATCCGGATCGTCAGGGCACAGAGGGCTTCGGAGAGTTCCGCGTCGTCGCCGCGGAAGCTCCCGTCCGCGGCGCTGCGGGTGACGATGTCGAGGAAACGGCGGTATTCCTCGAGGACTTCCTCGGAGGCGACGATGGCCAGTTTGTGGGTGAGAAAGCGCATCCGCATGAGGTCTTGGGGCTCAAGCCGCTCTTTGAGGGAGAGTTCTTCCATCAGATTGAGCAACGCCTCGTAGATTTCGGTCTTGAGATGGAGAAATTGATCACCACATCGACCGACCCTTTCAAACTTTTGATGCGGCAATTTTGTTCGTATGCAAGGCGGATTTTCGCAGGACTAGCCGGAGGCTAATGCAAGAAAATCCAACGCCGCATATGGGCAAAAGTGCCGCACCCTACGGGGAGAGCGATACGCGGCGATCTGTGCACAAACAAAGTGCTCGAATTCCCTACGGGGAGTCCTTCGCACTTTTTTGCACACATCTCACCACATCTCGCTCTCTCAAAAATTGAGAGAGTTGGTCGATGCGGTGATGGGGCTTTGTTCTTTCTCGATCTCGACGGCGCTTTGTTTGTTGAGCAGCAGGGAGGTGATGAAGACGGTAGCGATCGTCCCCAGAACGATCAGGACGATCTCCTGGGCGAAGGGGAGCGAATCGGAAACCCGGTAGGCGTAGCGCAAAAATGCGTATCCGGCGACGAAGGTGATCAGTGTGAGGAGTAGATAGAGGCTCTGGCGGCGCAGGGGGGACATCGAAACGGGACTCCTTTCGTTTCGCTCATCATACACGAGTGCGGCGAAAAAATCAACGCTTCCTTTTCCGGGGCTATGTTATACTCATCTTATACAGCACCATAGCTCAGACGAATAACAGGAGGTGCCGGATGAAGAACGTGAAGGGGATTTTGTTCGATATCGGCGGCGTGCTCTATGTGGGGGAGAGCCCCGTACCGGGTGCGGTAGAGACGATCGAGATGCTACAGGGTCGCTACAGGATGCGCTTCGTCACCAACTCCACCCGCCGTCCTCCCGAAACGATCCGTCAGAAACTGATCCGGATGGGGTTCTCGATCGGATCCGAGCAGCTCTTCAGCGCCCTGGGGGCGGCGCGGCAGATCGTGGAGGAGGCCGGGGGGCGCGCGGTGACGATCCTCACCGAAGAGGCGGAGAAGTATTTCGGGGAACTCCACTGTATCGACACCTCCTCCCCTTTCGTCGTGGTCGGGGACGCGGGGGAGAACTTCAACTATCCGCGGCTCAATCGGGCCTTCCGGACCCTGATCCACGGCGCACGGCTCATCGCGGCGGCGGAAAACCGCTACTTCAAGGATGCCGACGGGGAGCTCTCGATGGATGCGGGGGGTTTCGTCAAGGCGCTGGAGTACGCCGCGGGGGTGGAGGCGACGGTGGTGGGCAAACCGAGCCCGGAGTTTTTCCACCAAGCGCTCCATTCGATGGGTGTCAAACCCGAAGAGGCGATCATGGTGGGCGACGACATCGAGAGCGACATCGCCGGAGCCCAGCGGGCCGGGATCCGGGCGGTGCTGGTGCGTACCGGAAAATTCCGCCCCCAGGATCTGGAGGGGGCGATCTTCCCCGATGCGGTCATCGACTCGGTGGCGGAGCTGCCCAAACTCCTGGAAGTATAGGGGCTTTTACCCCATCTACGATAAAATTCCCTACCTTATCTCAAAGGATCGTCATGTCAGTCAAATGCGCCTTCCTCTTCCCCGGACAGGGGTCCCAGGCCGTCGGAATGGGCAAGGATTTCTACGAGCACAGCGAGCAGGCACGGGAGCTTTTCGATACCGCCTCCGAGCGAACGGGGATCGACTTCACCGAGCTCCTATTCACCGAAAACGACCGGCTGGAGCGGACCGAATACACCCAGCCGGCGATCCTGCTCGTCAGCGCCGTGGCCCATCGACTCTTCGAAAACGAGATGCCGATCCGTCCGGCGTTTGCCCTGGGGCACTCCCTGGGGGAATTCTCGGCGTTGGCGAGCGTAGGGGCTCTCGATACGGTGGACGCGGTGGAACTGGTCAACCTCCGGGGCCGACTGATGGCCGAGGCCTGTGCCGATCGGGACGTGGGGATGCTGGTGAGTCTGGGGCTGGACGACGCCACGGTGGAGAAGCTCTGCGAAGAGCAGCGGGCGCAGGGGCGGCAGGTCTGGCCGGTCAATTACAACGCCGAAGGGCAGATCGTCATCGCCGGGGTCAAAGAGGATCTCGTGGCCCTCGAACCGCTGCTCAAAGAAGCCGGTGCCCGCCGGGCGATGCTGCTCAACATGTCGGTGGCCAGCCACTGCCCGCTGCTGCAAAGCGCCGTCGAACCGCTCAAAGAAGCGCTGGAGCGGGCCCTGCGGGATGAATTCTCCGCGCCGGTGGTCTCCAACGTCACCGCCGAACAATACAGCGACAAGGCCACGGCGCTGGAGCTTCTGCCCAAACAGCTGGTCAGCCCGGTTCTGTACAAGCAATCGATCGCCAAGTTCGACGACGAAGTGGACTGCTACGTCGAATTCGGCCACGGCGCGGTCCTCAAGGGGCTCAACCGCCGGGCCACCAAAAAACCCCACTACAACATCTCCGACATGGCCTCCCTCGAGGCGGCGATCGAAGCGATCGGAGCGATGGCATGAGAATCGCGCTGATGGGGGCGATGCCCGAAGAGATCGAACCGCTGCTGGAGAGGATCGACGACGTCTGCCTGACCGAGTACGGGGAGAACCGCTACTACGAAGGGCGTTTTGCCGGAAAAGAGGTGGTGGTGGCCTATTCCAAGATCGGCAAGGTCTTCGCCGCGATGACGGCGGGGATGCTCATCGAGAAGTTCCGCTGCGACACGCTCCTCTTTTCGGGAGTGGCCGGAGCGATCCGGGAGGATCTGCACATCGGCGATCTGATCATGGCCGAGAGTCTGTGTCAGCACGACCTGGACATCACCGCCTTCGGCCACCCCTACGGATACGTCCCCGAGGGAAAAGTCTTCGTCCCCACCGACGAGCGGCTGCGCAAACTGGCCCGGAAAGTGGCCGAAGCGAAGGGGATCGATCTCAAAGAGGGGATCATCGCCACGGGGGACCAGTTCGTTGCCGATCCCGAGCGGAAAGCCTGGATCGGGGAGACCTTTGGCGCGGCGGCGTTGGAGATGGAAGGGGCCGCGGTGGCGGTGGTCTGCGACGCGCTGCGGGTACCGTTTTTCGTCCTGCGGGCCATCAGCGACAGCGCCGACATGGACGCGGGATTCGATTTCGACGCCTTTTTGGACAAATCGGCCCGGATCAGCGCCGACTTCATCCTGGAGATGGTCCGACTCCTCCCCGATAGCGAGGGGTAACGGCGGTGGAGCCAAAGACCGACGCCGGGAAGCGCCCCCGCTTCAGCAAACGGCTCCTGCGCACCTTTGGGCGGACCAACGGCCGCTACTGCCTCATCGGGGAGGGGGACCGGATCCTGGTGGGGCTCAGCGGCGGCAAGGATTCGCTTACCCTGGTCCATCTCCTGCGCAACATGCAGCGCCACGCGCCGTTTTCGTTCGAGTTCCTGGCCTGCACCGTCAGCTACGGGATGCCCGGCGAGGACTATTCGGCGCTCCATGCCCACTGCGAAGCCTACGACATCCCCCACGTGGTCTACGAAACCGACATCTACGCCATCAGTCAGGATACGATCCGGGAGGGGAGCTCCTTTTGCAGCTATTTTTCCCGGATGCGCCGTGGGGCGCTCTACAGCTACGCCGAGGCCCACGGATTCGACAAGATCGCCCTGGGGCACCATTTCGACGATGCGGTGGAGAGCTTTTTCATGAACATGTTCTACAACGGCGTTCTGCGCTCCATGCCTCCCATCTACAAGGCCGATCGGGGATTTCATGTCATCCGCCCGCTGATCGAAGCGCGGGAGTCACAGCTGCGGGCCTTCGCCGAAGAGAACGGCTTTGCGACCATCGGCGACGAGGCGTGCCCCGCGATGCGTGTGGAGGCCAAAGCCCCTTATGCCCGGGCCGCGACCAAGGAGTGGCTGCGACAGATGGAAGGGGAGAATCCCGAGCTTTTCACCCGGATCCGTGCCGCCTTTTCCCACATCCACGACGACACCTTCCTCGATCCGAGCCGCTGGAAACGGGACGACGCGGGCAAAGAGTGCACGAAAGGGTGAGTGCAGACGCGGCGCGGTTGGATGGTGGATTTTGGATGTTGAATTTTGGATTGCGGGGCGCCTGACTGGCGCAGTTTGAATGAGAAATGAGAAGAGAGAAATGAGAAATTTCGGGGCGCTGGGCGGCGCGAACTGAGTGAAGAGTGAAAAGTGAAAAGTGAAGAATTGCGGTGCGCCGCGTGACGGCGCGATTTAAAAATGAGAAATTTCGGTGCGTTGCTACGCAACGCATATCTTTGGAGGCGGGACTTCAGTCCCGCATTGCAGGGCCAAAGCCCAGCCCCCAATGACCAGTGACCAATGACGAATGACCCGTCGCCATAGGCGACACCGAGGCCCGGAGGGCCGTGCTAGCGACCTGTATTTACCGCGTTTCGCCAGGGTAGGCCGCCTCGAGGGCGTTGTAGAGGGCGTCGGGTTCGATGCCGGGGTGTCGCTCCAGGAGCTCCTGCATCACCACGTTGTCCTCCCGTCCGTTCCAAATCTTGGTGTAGGTCCCTTCTTTGTAGCCGTGATCCTGGCGGAAACGATTGAGGACGTTTTTGCCCACGTAGAGGCTGTAGAGGGTTGATAGATCCAGATCCCCCAGCCGCGCCACGTCGAAAAAACGGGCCGTAAGCGCTTCGATGCTGGCTCCGGCGAACAAGGCGGCGACGAAGGCTTCGACCGTCCCGATCTGTTCGTAGAGATCGCCCGGCTTCTCCCCACTTCCGGAGGTGAAGGCCTCGTAGGCCGGCGTGGAGGCGATGCGCCGGGCCAGATCGGCGATGTCGCCGCCGTTTTCCAATGCGTTGAGGCGCAGGGCTTCGCTCATGACGAAGTGCCAGATGTCCACCGCCTCGATACGGATGTTGTCGTAGTCGGGTTCGGCGGCGATGTTTTTCCAGTGTTTCCAGGGGTAGCTCTCCACCAGCTCCGCCGCTTCGAGCCAGATGCAGCGGCGCCAGTCGATTCGTTTGCCTTTGTTCGTGACGCCCTTTTCCCAGCCGGGGCCGTTGGTTTCGTCGTTGAGACGCTGTTGCAGGCGAAGCATGGTTTCGAGCATGGGATCTCCTTTTTTTAATGAGAAATTAGAAATGAGAAATGAGAAATTTTTGTGCGTCGCTGTGCGACGCGTTTTAATTTAATGGAGGCGCGACTTTAGTCCCGTCCCGTACGGCTCAAGCCGTGCCCCAATGACGAATGACCAATGACCAGTGACCAACTCAAAAAAGCGTCGCCTCCTGCCGGATCTCCCGGAGCATCTCCTTGTCCAGCGAATAGACGAACGCATAGGTGAAATGGGTCGTCCTGAGGATCTCTTTGGCCGCTTCGGGGGTTTCGAACCAGAAGGGGCGATCGACGTGTTCGACTTTAGTTTTCGGCGGGGTGAGGACGACGCTCCGGGCCCAGGGGGCGTGCCGGCGGATGTATTCTCTGGCCTGGACGATGTCTTCGAGGTTGTCCACGAAGATCACCGCCCGGTCACCGCCACCCCGCTGTACTTGCAGCGACGCGTCGACGAAGACGGGCTGGAAATGGCGGGTATAGCGGACCCGGTCGAGGGAGTAGGGGAACTCCTCCCGGTCGCAAAAGGCGACCACCCGCAACAGGTGCTCCAGATGGAACGGGGCCATCTCTTTTTGCTGGTAGATGAATCCGTGGACTTTGAAGGTGGAACGAAACAGCGTATCGTGGATCATCTGCCCCTCGGCCTCGGTTTCGAGCGTCCGGGGTTCGGGGGTGATCGTTGTCATCAGTTCCCGGTCGCTTCCGACGAACAGGCGCTGCTCGCCGTTGAGGATCATCTCAAACACCTTGGTCCATTCCCGGGGGAGGAATCCGATGCCCCCTTTGTGGGTGAGGATCATCCGCAAAAAGCTCTCCTCGTGCGGGCGCAGCAGGACCAATCCGGCCTCTTTGCGCAGCATGACGTAGCGCAGAAGCCGAAACGCGGCCTCTTTGACCGAGTCGACCCGGATCCAGGCGATCTCTTCGTCGAGGTTCCGGGGGCGTTCCCCTTCGTAGATCACGGCGTAGACCCCCCGTTCCACCGCCGTGGGGATCTCTTCGTTCCGTGCGGCGAAAAAGAGATCGCCCGGTTCCACTTTGGAGGGGAACACGGTCGCACTCTCGACGGCCTGCACCTGGGGTTCGGTGTCGAGTTCGCCGCCGGTGATGTGGATCAGATCGGAGATTTTCATTCTCACCCGATGGGGGTTCCGGCTTTTTTGGGCGCCTCGGGGCGGATCAGGGCCAGACCTTCGTCATCTTTGGCCGCCAGGAGCATCCCTTCCGAGAGGAGCCCCATGAGTTTCGCCGGTTTGAGGTTGGCCACGACGCAGACCTGCGTACCCATCAGATCGGCCGGGGAGTACCACTCTTTGATCCCGGCGACGATCTGCCGCGGCTTCTCCTCCCCCAGATCGACCTGCAGACGCAGGAGTTTTTTGCTTTTGGGGACCTCCTCGGCCTCGAGGACGGTGCCGACTGCCAGTTTGGTCTGGAAGAATTGATCGATGGTGATGAGCCCCTCGATGGGTTCGCTTTTCTTTTCGGTGGGCTTTTTCTCCTCCGCGGCCGCCGGAGCGACCTCTTGGAGCAGCGGATCTTCGATCCGGGGGAAAAGGGGCGGAACCTTCTCGATGGTGAAATCGCTGAGCAGATCCTTACGCTTGATCAGATCCTCATAGGCGGTTTGGTTGATCGTAAAGCCCAGGGCCCGGGCGATGGTCTGGGTGGTTTTGGGCATGACCGGGTGGAGCATCACGGCCACTTTGGCCAGGATGTTGGCGATCAGCCCCAGCAGAGCGTAGGCCTCCTGGACACGGCCCTCTTTCATCATCACCCAGGGCTGGTAACGGTCGATGGCCTTGTTGGCGATCGCCAGGGGCTTCCAGAGCTCTTCGAGATAGTGGTGCAGCTGCATCTCAAAAAGCAGGGGCTCCAGCTTGTCCAGCGAGTCGTGGACTTCGGAGAGCTCTTCGCCGTAGAGCTCGGCCACCTTGGCGCTGCTGACGGCTCCGTCGCTGTATTTACCGCTCATGCCGATAAGGCGGTTGAGCAGGTTGCCCAGGTCGTTGCCCAGGTCGGAGTTGATCCGGTCGATGAGGGCCTTTTGGCTGAAGTCCCCGTCGCCGCCGAAGGGGACTTCGCGCAGCATGAAATAGCGGAAGTTCTCCAGCCCGTAGGCGTCGGCCACCTCTTTGGGATTGATGACGTTCCCTTTGGATTTGGACATCTTCTCCCCGTTGCGTGTCCACCAGCCGTGGGCCGCGATGTGCTTGGGCAGGGGCATGTCGAGGCTCATGAGGAAGGCAGGCCAGTAGACGGCGTGGAAACGGAGGATGTCCTTGCCGATGAGATGCACCCGCGCTGGCCAGAAATCGAGGAGTTTCTCGTCGGTGCCGTAGCCCAGGGCGGTGAGGTAATTCATCAGCGCGTCGAGCCAGACGTACATCACGTGTTTGGGATCGTCGATCTCCGGAGGGAGTTTGACCCCCCAGTCGAAGCTGGTTCGGGTGATGGAGAGATCTTCGAGCCCCCCTTCGACGAAGCGGATCACCTCGTTGCGGCGGGTTTTGGGGAGGATGCATTTTTCGTTTTCTCTGTACCACTCCAGGAGTTTGTCTTGATACTTGCTGAGGCGGAAGAAGTAGCTCTCTTCCTCGACGATCTGGGTCGGTTTGCCGCACTCGGGGCAGAATTCCCCGTCGACGAGCTGGGTTTCGGTGAAGAAGGCTTCGCAGCTGATGCAGTAGTGCCCCCGGTAGACGTCTTTATAGATGTCCCCTTTGTCGTACATCGTCTTGAAGGCCTTTTGGACCCCCAGCATGTGGTCTTCGTCGGTGGTGCGGATGAATTTGTCGTAGCTGATGTCGAATTCGTCCCAGAGGGCTTTGAACCGTCCGCTGATCTCGTCGGCGTATTCTTTGGGGGTTTTGCCCCGCTGTTTGGCCGCCTGCTCGATCTTCTGACCGTGTTCGTCGGTCCCGGTGAGGAAAAAGGTCTCCAATCCCGCCATCCGGGAGTAGATCGCCAGGGTGTCGGCGATGATGGTGGTATAGGCGTGGCCGATGTGGGGGACGTCGTTGACGTAGTAGATTGGGGTGGTGATGTAGGCTTTTTTGCAATGCTCGGACATGGATCGCGTTCCTTGGAGGGTGTTCTTCTTGATTGGAGGTATTTTAGCGAAAGCTTACTTTTGCGTTGGGATTTGGAGCAGGTCGGAGGCTATCGTCCTCTTCGTTTCATCTCCTGGGCCGCTTCCCTCTCCAGCGTACGCCGTTTGAGGGTTTCGCGCTTGTCGTGGAGTTTTTTCCCTTTGGCCAGGGCGATGGAGAGTTTGGCCCGGTTGCGTTCGTTAAAATAGAGCATCAGTGGGACGATCGTCATCCCCTCACGGCTCACCTTGCCGTAGAGTTTGTGGAGTTCTTTTTTGTGCAGAAGGAGTTTGCGGGGGGCCCGTTCGTCGCGGCTGAAATGGCGGTTGGCGGTCTCCAGATGGCCGATGTGGGCATTGAGCAGCCAGAGCTCCCCTTTGATGAAACGGCAGTAGGCGTCGTTGAGGTTGACCCTGCCGGCGCGTAACCCCTTGACTTCGCTGCCGGTGAGGACGATCCCCGCTTCGAAGGTCTCGAGAATCTCGTATTCGTGTCGGGCTTTTTTGTTTCGCGCAACGATTTTGATGGCCATTTTGCTCCACTTCTACGTTATGATTCGTTTCGGTTCCCTTATCTTGGGGCTTTTTGGCTATAATCTTTCGAAAATCGGATAAAAAAAGAATTAGTGATGATTTTTCAGAAAAATATCATAGCGTTACTGTTCGTTGGCGCCATTGTACCATTATACGCCCAAATCGACGCCAAGTTCGCCACCAACAAAAAATGTGAAGCCTGCCACCTCGATCAGTCTCGGAAATGGGAGACGTCCCGGCATGCCCATTCCCATTACACGAAAAATGATCTTTACAACAAGACCCTCGAATACATCGTTCGTCGGGACCCTTCCAAGATCAAAGAGCAGGTGATCGTGGAGTGTGCCAAGTGTCACAATCCCCGGATCGACAAACGGACCTTCCATGACGTGGACAAACTCGAAGTGTTGCTGAATATTGACGCGCAAAAAGTCCACCATACCCTCAACAACGCCAACATGCGCAACGGCGTCAACTGCATCGTCTGCCACAACGTCAAGGCGATCCATCTGGACAAAAACGGGAGCAAACGGGGATTCGAGGCGGTGGAATTCGGTGAGCAAGGGGTGATGTACGGCCCGTTCAAGGATTCTTTTTCGACTTATCACAAAACCGTTTATCAGCCTATACTGGTAGAGGACCCCAATCGCCTCTGTTTCGTCTGCCATTACAGCGATCACAACGACCACGGCGTCATGGTCTACGAGACGGGTCGGGAATACGATGGTACAAAAAGCGACATCCGCTGTATCGAGTGTCACATGAGCGCCCAAAAAGACGGTTTCGCGTCCAACTACGACGGCAAAGGGGGACGGGTCAAACGCCGGGTCCGCGATCACCTTTTCGCCAGCATCGACAACAGCGAGATGTACCGGAAATATATCCATACTGAGGGGGCGATCCGGGGGAACGATCTGGTCGTGACGATCCGCAACGACGCTCCCCACCGGATCCCGACCGGGTACGGTTTGCGGCAGATCGATCTGGATGTGAGCTTTTTCGGGAATAATGGGAAATTGTTGTCAAAAGCAAACAAACGTTTCGGCGTGCGGTGGCTCGACGCGCAGGGGAAACCGACGATCCCCCACCTGGCGGTGAAAAAAGGGGAAGACACCCGCATCGGTCCCAAACAGACCGTCACTGTCCGCTTCCCGATCCCCAAAGGAACGAAGCGGATCAACTACAAGCTTCTCTACCGGCAGGTCAATCCCGACCTGGCGAAAGCGATGGGGGTCAAAGATCCCTTCTTCACCCACGAATATATCCTCGAAAACGGCCTGCTCGATATCAATCGCTAAGCGAGCCTATCCGCGTAGCCGGAAAAAACTGCTTCCGCTTCCGCTGAAAAACCACCCTTCTTTGGCGTACTTCTTCAATCCCGGGCAGAGATCCCGGGCGGGCCGGAAAAGGTCGTTGAGCTCGGTGGGATCTTTGACGGTATTGAGGATCTCACGAGTAGGGAGCGAGAACCACTCCGCACCGGCATCGGGATCGATCGTATTGGCGCAACATTCGGAAAACCGGCGATAGACCGCGGCGGTGTCGCAATGGATCGGCGGGGTGACGATCTCCAGAGGCGGCGTGAGCTCATCGAACGGTTCGACGACTTCGCCGATCCCCGAGACGTTGGCACTGGGATAGTCGTAGACGAAAAAGGGCACGTCGGCCCCCACGCGCGCTCCGATCGCGGCCAGCTCGTCGATGCTCAGACGCAGATCACAGACTCGATGCACCAGCCGCAAAAAGGCTCCCGCGTCCGAACTTCCTCCCCCCAGCCCCGCTCCGGCGGGGATCCGCTTGGTGACGACCACCTTGTGACGGTAGAAAAAGTCCAGCACATCCAGATCGCCGGTGGCTTCGTTGAGGGCTTTGTAGGCTTTGTAGATCGTGTTGGCCTCCCGGGGGACCCCCTCGAGCCCTTCGATCGTGAACGTGGAGCACGCTTCCGGGACGAAGCGAATCGTGTCGTACAGATCGTCCACTCGGACGAAGCGGGAGCGGAGGGTGTGGTATCCGTCCCGTTTGCCGGTGATTTTGAGAAACGCGTTGACTTTTGCAAGGGCGGTGATTTTCATCGGAGGGACCTCCGATGAAAATCAGTGGGTAGTTTTTTGATGGAGATTGGAGAATGGAGAATGGAGAATTTTGGTGGGCGTTGCAGCGCAACGCTTTGGATGATGGATGATGGATGATGGATGATGGATGTCGGTGTGTTGCCGAAGGCAACACTACTTGCGACTAGAGACTTGCGACTTTTCTGCCGACTGCCGCCTGCCGACTGCCGACAAAATTCAAACGACAAACGACAAGAGATCATCACTCCCCTTTATATTTCTCAATCCGATTGAGCCGGTACGAGATTGTCCCGTCCCGGAATTCGAGGATACTGAAATGGGCATCGGTTTCGACCACATAGAGGCCGTTTCCCTGCTTTTCGAAAAAACGGGGCTGGAGTTTTTTGCCCAGTTCGAGCCACTTGGGATCGCCGAAATAGCGGTTTTTGGGTGGTGCGAGGTATTCGAGCGGATCGAGGGCTTGCTCTGCGTCGATTGTGAATTTCCCTTCCCGGAGGCGCCGGAGGCTGCTCAAAGTCCCCGGCACCCCCAGTGCATCGGCGATCATCTCCCCGAGGCTCCGGATATAGGTCCCTTCCCCCACCGTCGCTTCGAAGGTGACGAAAGGGTGGCGGTAATGAAGCAGCTTCAGTTCGTGGATCGTCGAGCGGACCGTGGGAAGTTCGAGATCCCCTCCACGGCGCATCACTTCGTAGGCCCGCTCCCCGGCGATTTTTTTGGCGCTGTATTTAGGAGGGAGGTATTCCAGTTCTCCCTCCAGCGACGCGAGGATCTCCCGGAGCCGCCCTTCGTCGAAGCGCGGGACATCTCGGATGCTGCGGATGTTTTCGATATCGAGACTGGCCGATTCGGCTCCGAGCCAGAGGGTGGCCCGGTAGGTTTTGGGGGTTTTGGCCAGATAGGGGAAAAGCTTGGTGTACTGGCCCGTGGCGACGATGAGCGCTCCGGTGGCGAACGGGTCGAGGGTACCGGAGAAGCCTGCCTTTTTGACCCCGTAGCGTCGCTTGACCGCCGTTAGGTACCGGTTGGAGGAGACGAAGATGGGCTTGTCCACGACAAAGAGGAGATTCAATTGAATCTCCTCTTTGTCGAATGAGGAATGAGGAATGAGGAATGAGGAACCGAAATGGAAGCTTTGCTTCCAAATGATGAATGATGAATGATGAACGATGAACGATTTCGGTCGGTGTTGCAATGCAACGCTCCCAATAACCGATATCCAATAACCAATAACGGCGCCAAAGGCGCCTTCACTGGCGACTGGAGACTGGCGACTTCACTCAAACGGCAAATCGACGCCACATATGCCTTCGGTTCCTCATTTCTCATTTCTCATTCCTCATTCAATGAACTATGCCGGCTGGACGAAGGAGCTGAGGATCTCTTTTTTGGTGCCGCCGAAATTGATGCGGAGTTTGTATTCCTTGCCCGATTTGGTGACCGCCTGGACCCGTCCGATTCCGAAAATTTTGTGTTTGACCAGGTCCCCTTTTTTGTATTGGGCGGTTTTGGTCACCTTGAGGCTGGCGTTTCGGATAAGCCCCGCTTCACCCAGGAAACGGCTCTTCTCCAACTGTTTGCGTCGCCCCTTGTAGAAGCGGCTGTCGGAGTAGCACAGGGTCAGATCGCTTTTGGCCCGAGTGATGGCCACATAGCCCAGACGCCGCTCCTCTTCCATATTGCAGCCGTCTCCGAGCAGGGGAAAAAACTCCTCTTCCATTCCGATGACGAAGAGATGTTCGAATTCCAGCCCTTTGGCGGCGTGGATGCTCATGATGGCGATCGCCTGGCCGTCCACTTCGTCCTGGTCGCTCTGGAGGGAAATGTCGTTGAGGAATTCGTCCAGACCCAAATCGGGATTTTTCTCGACCGAATCGCGCAGATAGCCGTAGAATTCGTCGATGTTGAGGACCCGTTCGAACCCGTCGGGCTGGGCGTTGTAATATTCACGCAGGCCGATTTTCCCTTCGAAATAGTCGATGAAACGCTCCAGATTCTGTCGACTCTCCTCTTGGAGATCGTGGATCGTCTCGAGGAGTTCCTTGAGGGTTTTGGCGGCTTTTTTCCCCGTGAGTTCCGTTAGGGTTTCCATCTGGCTCGTTTTGATGAGCCGATAGATGGAGATCCGTTTGTCATGGGCTTCGCGCTGGAGTTTTTCGACCGTGCTTTTGCCGATCCCCCGGCGGGGTTTGTTGATAATCCGGAGGAACGAAAAGTCATCGTGGGGGTTGGAGAGGACCCGGAAATAGCTGATGATGTCCTTGATTTCGGTCCGCTCGTAGAAGCGCATCCCCCCGATGAGCTTGAACTGGAGCCCCTCTTTGGCGAATCCCTCTTCGAGGGAGCGGGAGAGGGCGTTGATCCGGTAGAGGACCGCGATCTCCTCGGGAGGAGTACCCTTGGCCAGAAGATCTTTGATTCGGGAGGCGATGGTGCGCGCTTCGTGGGCTTCGTCCAGGGAATGGAGCAGCTGTACTTCGGGGCCGTCTCCTCGATGGCTGACGAGCCGTTTGCCCAGGCGGCGGTTGTTGTGCTCGATGAGGTTGTTGGCCGCTTCGAGGATCGGAGCGGTGGAACGGTAGTTGATCTCCAGTTTGATGACCCGGGTATTGTCGAAATGTTCGTGAAATTCGAGGATGTTGCGGATGTTGGCCCCCCGCCATCCGTAGATACTCTGATCGTCGTCTCCGACGACGCAGAGATTGTCGTGTTCGCTGCAGAGCCGTCGCAGAAGCTTGTACTGCAGTTCGTTGGTGTCCTGGTATTCGTCGACCATGATGTACTGATAGCGCCGGCTCGTCTCGATTCGCAGATCCTCGTGCTCGTCCAGGATTTTGTAGGTGAGCATGAGCAGATCGTCGAAATCGACCAGGTTGTTCTCCTCGATGTTCTGCTGATAGCGCTCGTAGATCCGGGCTACTTTTTTGTAATCGGGGAGTTCGGCCTTTTCGATCACCTCCCGCGGGTCGAGGAGGGTGTTTTTGTATTTGGAGATTTCGCTGGCGACGAAGGAGATGTTCAGATCGATCCCCAGCTCCTTGGCGATGGAGCGGAGCAGCCGCTTTTTGTCATCGCTGTCGATGATGACGAAACGGTTGTCCCTCCCGAGACGCTCGATGTGGAATTTGAGAAAAAGGAGGCCGAATTTGTGGAAGGTGCATAGCAGTGGGTAGGTATGGGTCCCTCCGATGAGGCGCAGGGCCCGGTCGCGCATCTCCGCCGCGGCTTTGTTGGTGAAGGTAAGGGTGAGGGTGTTGGCCGGATCGATCCCCACTTCTCCGATGAGATAGGCCAGGCGGGTGGTGAGGGTCTTGGTCTTGCCGCTTCCCGCACCGGCAAGGATCAGCAGCGGTCCGTCGATATGGGTCGCCGCTTCCCGTTGCGCTTCGTTGAGTTGGTCGAGCATAGGGTACTTCCCCGTTCATGAAGTTGAAATAATTATAGCGTTTCAGGTTTAAAATCCCGAAGGAACCCCTTTTGTGAAACGGAATTGGTGAAATTAATGTCCACTTTGGGTTCAGAATAAGTTTGCCTTATTGATTTTGTCGTTATAATACAAATAAATAATTATTCTATTCGCGGAGGGGCGAAAGCAAGGAAGGATAGCGAATGCTAAAAGATTTCACGAAACTCGAAACCTTTTTGACGGTGGTGCGGGAACGGAGTTTCTCCAAGGCGTCGGCGAAGCTGGGGATCTCCCAGCCGGCGGTGACCCAGCAGATCAAGTTTCTCGAAACCTATCTCGACACGAAAATCATCGAGCGCAAGAAAAACGGGATCCGCCTCACGCCGGCGGGGGAGGAGCTCTACAAAATCGCCGTCCGGTTGGAGAAGTGCATCCACGACGCCGACGCCGACATCCTGCGGATCATCAACAAGAAAATCACCTTCCGCCTGGGGACTTCGTTTACCATCGGCAACTACGTCCTCCCCGGCGAATGTCTCAACACCCTCAGCCAGGTGATCAACAACGACGTCAAGCTCATCATCGAAGTGAGCCGCAAGATCGCCGAAATGGTCAAAAACCATGAAATCGACCTGGGGGTGATCGAGGCCCCCGTCGCCGACGACGAGCTGATCGTCCGGGAGTGGCGGGAGGACGAACTGGTGGTCTTCAGCAACGTTCCTCTCCCCAAAATCCTCCGCCCCGAGGATCTCTACGAATTTAAATGGGTCTGCCGGGAAGAGGGGAGCCAGACCCGCAAAGTCGTCAGCGAAGCCTTCGAGGAGCTGGGGGTCTCCTGCCGGGATTTCAACGTCCTCTCGGAGGTCTCCAACACCACCGCGGTGCTCCAGACCATCAAACGGGCCAAAAAGGACCCCGAGCATCCCACCGTTTCGATCATCTCCCACCATGCGATCGCCGAGGAGGTCCAAAACGGCGTCTTCTACGAGGCGCGGCTGCAGGGATATACGATGAAGCGCAAATTCTACATCGTCTATCACAAAGACAACAAACACAACGCCTACATAAACAACACCGTCGATTTTATCCTCTCGGGCAAATGTTGAATGGGAATTGAGAATTGAGGAGTGAGGAGTGAAGAGTGAAGAGAGAAGAGTGTAGAGTGAAGAGTGAGGAGTGAAGAGTGAGGAGTGAAGAGTGAAGAATTGCGGTGCGCCGCATGGCGGCGCAGTTTAATGAGAAATGAGAAGATAGAAATGAGAAGTTTCGGTGCGTTACTACGCAACGCGTGCCTATGACCAATGACGTCGCCGAAGGCGACACGTCTTGCGTCTTGCGACTTGAGGCTCGTATGACTGTGCGTGCGACTTGTCTTGTGTAGGACCGTCCAACCGACAACGTTGGCTCAAAAAGGATCTATCGGCGTATATGACCGTCGTTACTTGGTCGCGGCGGTTTGTCGATATGCTTTTGTGACCGGTTTGCCCAACTCCCGCCAGCCGTATTCGATCCCTCCGTTGAGTTCGTAGACGTTTTGATAGCCAAGCTTTTGGCTGAGCCATTTCCCGACGACTTTGGTACGGTTGGAATGGGCACAATAGAGGATGAAGGGGTGGGATTTGTCCGGAACGAGTTTCTGGAGTTTGCGGAGGAACGAACGGGGGTGCGCTACCCCTTTGGCATCGAAAAACATGATCAGTTTGGCACCGGGGATGATGCCCCGATCGTTCCACTCCTGCGGAGTGCGAATATCGATCACGGGGACGCCCCGTTTTTGCATGGATAGCAGGGTCTCGGCGTCGATGGAGGTGAATTTCGCCATCGCGGCAGTGCCTAGAAGCAAAAGGCCCGCGATGCATCGCGCGATCATTGTTCTTCTCCCTTGGTAGCGTCCTGTCGATCGGTTTTTTCCGATTGGGAATCGGGTCGTTTTTTGGGCGCTTTGAGGATCAAAAACGCGACAATGAGGATGGCGAGCATCAAAACACCTCGGATGATCTCTCCGGTGACATTGACGGTAGGGGGCATGGATACTCCTTTAGCGTGCTTTGAAATTCTCTTTGCTTTTGCAATATTGGGTCAGGAAACACCGGTCGCATTCGGGTTTGATCGCTTTGCAGATGTAGCGTCCAAACAGCACCATTGCCTGGTGCAATCGGTGCAGATCGGTCCGGAAGGCCCGGACCAGATCTTCCTCGGTCCCTTTGGCGGTCATCGCATCGCTCAGCCCCAGCCTGTGGGCGACCCGGAAGACGTGGGTATCCACCGCCATCAGATTGGCGCCGGCGTATTCGATCATCACCACATGGGCGGTTTTTTGCCCCACGCCCGGGAGTTTGACCAGTTCTTTTTCGTCCAAGGGGATCTCCCCGCCGTAGCGCTCCATGACCATCCGGGCCATGGCGACGAGATTTTTGGCCTTGTTGTTGAAAAACGAACAGGTTTGGATGTACCGCTTGACCTCCTCCACGTCGGCCCGGGCCAGGCTGGCCACGTCGGGATAGCGCTCGAACAACGCCGGAGTGATAATGTTGACCCGTTTGTCGGTGCATTGGGCCGAGAGCATCACCGCCACGAGAAGCTCGTAGAGGTTGCGGTAATGAAGCTCCGTCACGCTGTCGGGATAGTGTTCGAGCAAAAGCTGCTTGATCGCTTCGATCTCCTCTTTGCTTGCCCGTTTGACTTTCGGCTTGCTTGATTTGGCGGATCGTTTCGCAGGCATGGACACTCCTGGCAAAGGGTGGGGAAATCTTATCACAATCGGAGAATGAAGGGAAAACGGTTAATGAATGATTTATAGAGTGAAGATATACTCTGCATAACGGTTTGTCAACTTTGTGATGACAAACGAAGTTTTCGCATAAGGAAGGAATCGCGATGAAAAAACGGAATCGATGGACTGGCTTGCTTGCGATCGCGGCGATCGTAACCGGATCGTCCTTGTACGCGGAGGAGGTCCTGGCCAAAGTCAACGGCGTGGCGATCACCAAAGCCGAAGCCGATTCGATGGTGCATGCCCGCCAGGCGGGCCAGGGGCTGAGTTTCGATACGCTCCCGGCACAAGGGAAGCAGGCGGTCGTCAAAAACCTGATCGAACGGGCGCTGATTCGCCAGGCGGCCCAAAAGGCAGGGATCGACCAAAACGCCGATTTCAAACAGGCCCTACAACGGGCTCGAAACGATTTGCTGGTGACTTTCTGGCTCAAAAAGCAGTACGACGATACGATCGTCAGTGACGGAGAAGCTAAGGAATTCTACGAAAAGAACAAAGACAAATTCAAAATCCCCGAGCGGGTCCATGCCCGGCATATCTTGGTCAAGACCAAGGAAGAGGCCCAAAAGATCATCGATCAGCTCAAAGGGCTCAAGGGGGATGCGCTCAAGAAAAAATTCATCGAACTGGCCAAAGCCAAATCGACCGGTCCCACAGGCCCCAAAGGGGGCGATCTGGGCTTTTTCACCCCCGGACAGATGGTCAAACCGTTCTCCGATGCGGCATTTTCCCTCGATGCGGGGCAGATCACGACCAAGCCGGTGCAAACGCAGTTCGGTTGGCACGTGATCTACGTCGAGGAGAAAAAACCGGCCAAAATCATTCCGTTTGAACAGGCCAAGCCCAAGATCATCCAGATCCTCAAACAGAAACATTTCTCCGAAAAGATCAAAAAAGAGCTCGATCAGATGAAGAAAAAAGCGAAGATCGAGTATGAGGATCCCAGCCTCAAAGCTCCCGCAAGTCCCTCCAAATCCTGAGGGGCTTCTTAGCGAAAAATCGCTACAATTTTCCCACTTTACCTCTTGATTTCACAATAAGGAACAGGGCATGAAAATCATCAAAGGACTGTTTGCCGCCGGGTTGTTCGCGGTAACGGGCGCACTCCATGCAAAAGTGATCGCCACCGTCAACGGCTACCCCATCACCCTCAAAGAAGCCAACGCTTTCGTCAAGCGGGTTACACACGGACGGGCGGTCTATGCCCAGCTGCGCAAAAAAGATCGGATGAAGGTGATCAAAGCCTTGGCGACCGATACGCTGATCATCCACAAGGCTCAAGAAGAGCTTACCCCGCGGCAAAAAGACGCGGTGATCGTCGATTATTACGTGCGGAAACACTTCAAGCAGATTCTCAAAAAAGCCAAAAAGAGTCTGAGCCGGCGGGAACAGCGGATGGCGGTGGCCGATATGTGGGTGCGGCAAAAATCCCTTCCGTATAAAGTGACCGAAGAGGAGATGAAACAAGCCTACGAAAAAAACAAACGTTTCTTCCGAAACCGTAAAACCGGCAAGATCGACCCCTACGAGAAGGTCAAACCGCTCCTTTTCATGCAGCTCAAGCAGAAGAAATTCGTCGACGATCTGATGAAGCACGCGACGATCCAGATGGGGAGCAAAGGACTCAAAAAATCTACGAGTGCAAAGACCCCGGCACAAGGGGCTTCAGCATCCGGAAACGGTGTATACGTGGTCAAAAGCGGAGACACCCTCTCCAAGATTGCTTCTCGTTACGGGGTGAGCGTATCTCAGCTCAAAAAGCTCAACGGCCTGGGGAACAAAGGGATGATCCGGGTGGGTCAGAAACTCAAAGTCCCCGTCAAAAAATGAATTCCCGAAGGAGGGTAGACAATGGCAGGAAAAATTTCCGAAACGGTTCGTCCCGGAGTGGTGAGCGGAGACGACGTACAGAAGATTTTTGAAATCGCCAAAGAAGAAGAATTCGCCCTTCCGGCGGTCAACGTAGTGGGGAGCGATTCGGTCAACGCCGTTCTCGAAGCGGCGGCGAAAGTGCACTCTCCGGTGATCGTCCAGTTCAGCAATGGAGGAGCGTCGTTCTACGCCGGCAAGGGGCTTTCCAACGAAAACGAGCAAGCCGCGATCCTGGGGGCGATCAGCGGGGCCAAGCACGTCCATACCCTGGCCGAAGCCTACGGGATTCCGGTCATCCTCCACACCGATCATGCGGCGCGGAAACTTCTGCCGTGGATCGACGGCCTGATCGCGGCGAGTGAGGAGCATTTCGAGCGCTACGGCAAACCGCTGTTTTCGTCGCATATGCTCGATCTCAGCGAAGAGCCGCTGGAAGAGAACCTCTCCACCTGCGAAGAGTATCTCAAGCGGATGAGCCGCCTGGGGATGACCCTGGAGATCGAACTGGGGATCACCGGAGGGGAAGAGGACGGCGTGGACAACACCGGCGTCGACAACGCCGCCCTCTACACACAGCCCGAAGAGGTCTGCGAAGCGTACGAGCGGCTAAGCGCCATCAGCGATCGCTTCACCATCGCAGCGTCGTTCGGAAACGTCCACGGCGTCTACAAGCCGGGCAACGTCCATCTCGAACCCAAGATCCTGCGCAATTCCCAGGAATACATCCGCAACAAGCATCACACCGGTCCCAAACCGGTGAGCTTCGTCTTCCACGGCGGCAGCGGATCCAGCCCCGAGGAGATCCGGGAGGCGATCAGCTACGGTGTGGTCAAGATGAATATCGACACCGACACCCAGTGGGCCTTCTGGAGCGGCGTGCGGGAATATACCGAGCAATACCGGGACTATCTCCAGAGCCAGATCGGCAACCCCGAAGGGGAGGACAAACCCAACAAAAAATACTACGATCCCCGCAAATGGCTCCGTGCCGGCGAAGAGTCGATGCGCGATCGGGTGGTTCGCGCTTTCGAAGAGCTCAACTGCGTTGGACGGTATTGAGCACGAACTCCTCAGGGTATTTACCCTGATTCATCGGAATCTCCTTCTCACCCTATCGAAACGCTTTCGTTCCGGCCGAGCTCTGGAGTCTCGGTCGCCAATTCTCATGACTTCGGGCCTTCTGTAATTCATGTTTAAAGCAAGTGCCAAAATTCATACACATATCGGATGATTGGTCTGATCGCCGTGTTTCAAAAACGATCATTACGATTGTTCAGAGATTTCAGGAGTGGCTGATTGCGGGATGGAAATGTCGTGCGTCCTTGTCCGAGTACCCGGAGCCGGATTTTTCTTCCGGATCCGGTGTATCGGCATCATGTGAAGGATCGACGCATACGATCCGGTTTCTCCCCTTTTCTTTGGCGGTGTATAGGGCATTGTCGGCCTGGACGAAGAGCTCTCTTCGCATCCTTCGCACTTCGCTGAGTGCACCCCCGATCGAGACGGTGACGATACCGTAGGGGCTCGGCTCGTGGGTGATTCGAAGGGCCGCGACTTTTTTTCGTATGGTTTCGGCGATGCGACAGAGGCGGTTTTGATCATGGATATGGGATTGCAAAAGAAGGGCGAATTCCTCGCCCCCCACCCGAAAAGCTTGCAGATGTTCCGTTTCGACACTTTGGAGGATCGCGCCGATGTTGCGAAGCACCTCGTCCCCCATCAAATGGCCGTAGGTGTCGTTGTAGGCTTTGAAATAATCGACATCGACGATCAAAAGCCCGATATAGGGAGATTCGATCTTCGTTTTATAAAAGACGCGGGTGAATTCCCGTTTGTTTTTGAGTCCCGTCAGATCGTCGGTTTTGGCCAGGCGTTCGATCATACGGCGCTCTCTTTGGTCCCGGATGAGAAGGAACGCGAGCAATCCGAGCAAAGCGGTCAAAAAAGCCACGAGGGTGATTTTGTTCGGTTCGTGATGAGCCGCCGATTCACGAAAGTGAACTTCCGGTCGATGGGCGGAAAACCAGTGATTGCGTATCGATTCTTTTTCGGCGGGGGAAATCAGCGAAAGACCGCGATTAATGAGGGGGATGAGCGCGGCGTGCTCGGGGTTGGTCACGGCCTGGACGGGATTGTGAACGATCAGTTTCGGATCGTGAATGATCCGGATTTCAGGGACTTTGCCGATTTTGATCAGATAGTACCAGACCGCTTCGGTATCCTCGATAAACGCGTCGATCTCACCCCGCTCAAGAGCATGAAGGAGTGGGCCGTAATCGGAGTATTTCCGGATTTTGACCAAGGGTCCCAGGCGTTTGCGCGCCAACATACCGTAGTATGGATCGATTGTCCCGATCGTCACGCGACGGAGCGAACGGGCGTCGCGATAGGGATTGTCGCGCAGCGTGAAAAAAGAGGTTTCGATCGTCCAAAACGGTTTGGATGCGATCATCCAGTTTTGATCGGGGGTCGTTCCCGAATGGAAATCCACCTCTCCCCGACGGGTCGCTTCGATACTTTCGTTCCAGGGATAGAAGCGGAAACGGACTGTGGAATGGGTTTTTCGGGCCCAGAGTTTCCAAATGTCGACTAATATTCCCGCCGCTTTTCCCTCACTGTCTCGGAGCGTGTAGGGAGCATAGTTGGGATGGATCGCGATGGTGAAGCTCCGATTGGCATCGACTCCTGTGGTGCGGGCTGATTGCGCCATACCGATCGCGAGCCCCACTCCCCAAGCAAAAAGTATTCTTAAAAATTTTCTATGAAGCTGTTTCATTAGAAATATTATAATGGAATTTTGGTTTCGATAGAGATGATTTCGATCAATGAAGCCGAAAAAATCGCACTTTTTGAAGAATTCGGACACATCGGATACACGAGATTCCCAAAATCCAACGGGAAGATCTCGGAAGGTTTTTTAGAAATCGTCCAGATCGAGGCTGTTTTTGGCGTAGTTGGCGACGTTGCTTTCGAAGAAATTGCTCCGGACGTCGTTCATTTTGAGGTGTTTTTCGACCAGTTTTTGCAGATAGGTCTGGGGGGACTGGGGGAAAATGGGATCGAGTCCGATCTTTTCGAGCCGGTCGTTGGCGTAGTTGTAGACCGTCTGCTCGATCAGCTCTTTGGTGAGCCCCATGATGGGATAGTTCTCCAGCAGATAGGTGCCGTACTCCAGCTCGATGTCGACCGCTTCGCGGATCATCTCGTAGACCTTGTCGATGATCGACGCGGGGATGGGGTTTTCTTTGCGGATGGTTTTGAAAATGTTGGCGAAGAGGGGCAGGTGGGTGTTGATCTCGTCCCGGGCGATGAATTTGATCATGTCCCGTGCGCCGGGGACCTTGTCTCCGAGGACGTAGATGTAGCTGAATCCCAGGAGGAAATAGATCCCCTCCAGGTTGACGCTCGCCATGGCGCTCAGCAGCATCTCCTCGGCGGAGTTGCCGTCGATGTAGCGGGCGAACTGCTCGGCGATCCGCTGGTTCTTGCGGCTGAGGGCGAAATCGTGCTTGTACAGATCGAACACTTCGTCGCTATTGCCCGCAGCGTCCAGGAGCACCGCGTAGCTTTTGGAGTGGTTGACCTCCTGCATGATCTGCAGACTCAGCGTCGCTTTGACCAGGCGGTTGTTGGCCAGGCGGCGGAAATCGGAAAGGTACTCCTCCTGGGCGCTGTCGTTGAAGCTCAGCTGGGCGAAGGTGAGCTTGTAGATCGCCTGTTCGTTGTCGGTGAGCAGGTCGAAATGTTTTTTTTCGTTGGCGGTGTTGACTTCGGAAGGGAACCAGGTGTTGGCGTTCATCAGATCGTAGAGATTGACGCTCCATTTGTAGCGAGGGCGGTTGAAGTCGACGAAGCCGGTGGGGTTGCCTCCGTAGATCTTTTCGTCCAGGATCGGTTCGCCTTGGGGGTTGTAATAGTGTTCCGGTTTCATACACAATCCTCTGATGGAAGGTTCGAATTTCGTGAAAGTGGAGGTATTATACACGATCTTTACAAGGCAACGCTTCGACGGGCTCTATCTCCCGATGACGGGAAAATCGGAGCCGTTTCGACGCCGCGGATAGGGGCGAAAACGGGGAGTTTTGGATACAATTGCCCCAATGCGGATACGGGGTATCCGACTAATGAACAATGACAAAGGAGAGATCGTGAAGATACTCTACAGCGGGGACGAAGGGTTCGATGCCGCATTCGCCGAGATTCTACAGCGGGGGCAGATGGACATCGACGAAGTGAGCTCCATCGTATCGCAGCTGCTGCGGGAGATCCGCACCGAGGGCAATGCCGCTTTGTGCCGCCATGTGGCCCGCTTCGACCGCTGGGAGCCCGAGGGCGACGAGGCGCTGCGGGTCGATCCCGCACGGATGGAGGAGGCCTATCGCAACCTGGATCCGGAGCTTCGGGACGCGCTGCATCTGGCCTACGACCGGATCGAAGCCTATCACGAAAAGCTCCTCCCCAAAAGCTGGATCGAATACGAAAAAACCGGTTCGATGCTGGGGCAAAAAGTCACTCCGGTCGACCGGGCGGGGCTCTATATCCCCGGGGGCAAGGCGGCCTATCCCAGCTCGCTGTTGATGAACGCCGTGCCGGCCATCGTGGCGGGGGTGGAAGAGATCGTAGTCTGCACCCCCACCCCCGAGAACGAGATCAACGAACTCCTCCTGGCCGCTTGCCATCTGTGCGGGATCCGGGAGGTGTTCAAGGTAGGTGGCGCTTCGGCGATCGGCGCGATGGCCTACGGGACCGAAACGGTCCCCAAAGTGGACGTGATCACCGGACCGGGCAACATCTTCGTCGCCACCGCCAAAAAGCTGGTCTACGGAGAGGTCAACATCGACATGATCGCCGGCCCCAGTGAGATCGGGATCCTGGCCGACGCCACCGCCCGGCCCGACTGGCTGGCGATCGATCTGCTCAGCCAGTCGGAGCACGACGAGATGGCCAGCTCGATCCTGATCACCGACGACGCCGAGCTGGCCAACCGGGTCTCCGACGAAGTGGAGAAAGCGCTGCAACGCCTCGATCGGGAGCCCATCGCCCGCAAATCGATCGAAGAGCGGGGAGCGATCATCGTCACGACCGACATGGACGAAGCGGTGGCTCTCATGAACCGGATCGCCCCGGAACACCTGGAGGTGATGACCGCCTCTCCCATGGAGCTGCTCCCCTCGATCCGCCACGCGGGAGCGATCTTCCTGGGGCGCTACACCCCCGAGCCGATCGGCGACTACATTGCCGGACCCAACCATACTCTCCCCACCGGGGGGACGGCACGCTTCTACTCTCCCCTGAGTGTGGAGCATTTCCTCAAGAAATCTTCCTTGATCATGATGAGCCGCGAAGGGATCACCGAACTGGGCGAAGCGTGCGCCCGCCTGGCCGCCACCGAAGGGCTCACCGCCCACGAGGCGAGCGTACGGGAACGATTGAAGAGTGAAGAGTGAGGAGTGAGGAGTGAAGAGTGAAGAGTGAGGAGTGAAAGGGCGCCGCGGGGCGGCGCAGTCCAAATGAGAAATGAGAAAGTAGAAATGAGAATTTTTGGGGCGCCGTGATACGGCGCGGTTTGATGGGGGACCGTTCAGAATTTTGTGTCAGCATCCGATAGTTGAATAAGATCATATCACAGATCCAGAGCATCATCCAATCTGCCTTCGAAAAAGATGGCCAGCTGTGAGAGTGTCAGGCTCCAATTTTGTATCGGCATCGTCCATTTCTTCTGGGCGTTCTGAATGCCCAGATAGAGAAGCTTGAGCAGACTGTTTTCGTTGGGGAAAGCCC
>JALWKO010000002.1 GCA_027081405.1 Campylobacteraceae bacterium
TACCGGCATACGCTATGGTGATCGCCAAAGATATGGCGTATCGTATGCGACTCGATGAGCAAACGCGCCATGCGCTTCAACGCCGCAGCAAACGAGGCAATATCGAGGTGATAGGACTTGATAAAGCTGAACAAAAACGCATCGAAGCGGCATTTTGGGGTACCAACTACACTACCGGTGAAATCATCGAAAATGCCAAAACAGGCGACAAACGCTTTATGCAAAGGCTCAAAGAGAATCTGCCCGAAACGTTGCATAAAAAAGCTTTAAACGCGCAAGTGAAACCCAATCAAGGAGTAGCTAAATGAAAAATTGGATCGCTGAGATGAATGATATTCTTTATGGAAACTCTTCCAGAAGAATTGCCTCAAAAGAAAAATTAATCACGCTGAAAAAAATGGGTGTAAATGAGCACAGAAATGCAGTATGGCAGTTTGAATATGTTAATAATTTGATGTGGGCTTTCGGTAGGGACGAAGAACTACTTCGATTGGCTTTCAAACTTTTCTTTGGGGGAAGATTTCTTAAATTTATAAAAAGTAAATCTCTATGTCATGAAATTTTAGCTGACTATCAATCTTTTTTAAGAGATCTCGAGCAAGCCACATTGGGTGATGCAAATGGTGAGGAAAAAAGAATTATGATGGAAACAATTGACGAGATTAACTTGAATGATATGATCTCTGATTATTGCCAAACGAATTTTGATTTAAATTCACTTAAAAAATACTTCAAAGATGAAGATGAGTTCAGTGATATTGTAAAAATTCACGAATTTGATGTATAGAAAACTATACATTTTGTTTTATTCGTCCCATCTGCAATACAAAAGACATATTATATATTTGAGTGAAAGGCTCCACCGGCTAATAGCCGGTGGCTTCGGGTTACGGCTGAAAGCCGGTCATTCGGCCTGAAGGCCGTCGGCCGCTCACACCACTCGGAACTCATCGTCCGGCTCTGGTGGCTGTTGGTTCTTGATGTATTCCTTCCATACTTCATCCGTCACGTTTCCGCGAGTGGCTACCCAGTACCCTCTCGCCCACAGATGTTGCCCCCAGTATCGCTTTTTCAACTGCCGAAACTCACTCAACAATTTATGTGAACTCTTCCCTTTGAGATACTGCACCGCTTTGGATACTGACATATTCGGTGGTATCCCTATCAGCATATGAATATGGTCTCTATTGATCGATCCGGCATATATGACCATCTCTTTACTCATCGCTATCTCTCGCAACAGTTCTCGGCATCGGTATCCCACATCACCCTTCAATACAGGATAACGGTACTTGGTCGTCCACACGATATGCTATTTACAGTCCCAAACGGTATGCCCACCACTCTTATACTCTTTCATCTCTCTAGCATATCATATCCCGGCCGCCTAAAGGCGTGGGGTTTACGGATCCCCTATGGGGGACTCTAAACGCCTACCGGAAGTTGAGGGATCTCCACTCACTTTTCGGCCGCGGCTTTTTTGTCCCGCAGGGCCCGGCGGCGGGCGGCAGGATCGAGGTGCTTTTTGCGGATCCGGATGTTCTGGGGGGTCACTTCGACCAGTTCGTCCTCCTCGATCCACTCCATCGCCTGCTCCAGGGTCATGCGCCGGGGCGGAACCAGCTTGATGGCGTCGTCAGCGCCGGCGGAACGCATGTTGGTCAACTGTTTGCCCTTGAGGGGGTTGACCTCCAGATCGCCGGGGCGGGCGTTTTCGCCGATCACCATGCCGTTGTAGACCTTCTCCTGAGGTCCGATGAAAAGGGTCCCCCGGGCCTGGAGGTTGTAGAGGCTGAAGGCCACCGCCTCGCCGTTGTCCATCGAAACAAGCGCCCCCTGGGTCCGGCTCTCGACGGTTCCGGTGTAGGGGCGGTACTCCAGGAAGGAGTGGTTCATCACCCCCTCCCCTTTGGTGTCGGTGAGAAATTCGCTCCGGAAGCCGATGAGCCCCCGCGCGGGGATCTCGAACTCGATCCGGACGGTGCCGTCGGGCATCGGGGTCATGGAGGTCATCTCGGCTTTGCGCTTGCCCAGTTTTTCGATGACGGTCCCCTGGTACTCTTCGGGCACGTCGATCACCAGATGCTCGAAAGGCTCCATCCGTACGCCATTCTCTTCCCGGATCACCACCTCGGGGCGGGCCAGGAGAAACTCGTACCCTTCCCGCCGCATGTTCTCGGCCAGGATCCCGATTTGCAACTCTCCCCGGCCGGAGACTTTGAAGCTGGCGTCCCCCAGGGGCTCCATCCGCATGGCGATATTGGTCTCCATCTCCTTCTCCAGCCGTTCCCGCAGCTTGTTGGAGGTGACGTGCTTCCCTTCGGTGCCCGCCAGCGGGCCGTCGTTGACGCTGAAGATGACGCTCAGCGTCGGCTCCTCGATATGGAGCGGATCGAGGGCCACGGGATGCTCGGGGTCGGCCAGGGTATCCCCCACGTCGATGTCGCTAAATCCCGCGATGGCGACGATATCCCCCGCCTCGGCCTCGTCGATCTCGATCCGATCCAGTCCCTTGAAGCCGATGAGTTTGCTCACCCGGCTTTTGACCTTTTCCCCGTCGGCTTTGAGCAGGAGGTATTCGTCCCCTTTGCGAACCCGTCCGTTGAAGATCCGGCAGACACCGATGCGGCCGACGAAATTGTCGTAGTCAAGAGTGAAGATCTGGGCCTGGGTCGGCGCCTCGGCCGAACCGGAGGGGTAGGGGACGTGCTCGATGATCGCCTCAAACAGGGGGGTGAGATCGTCGTTTTCGTCGGATAGATCCCATTTGGCGTACCCGTCCCTGGCGGCGGCATAAAGCACCGGAAATTCCAGCTGCTCGTCGCTGGCGTCCAGAGCCACCAGCAAGTCAAAAACCTCGTCCACCACCCGCTCGGGCTCGGCGGCGGGCTTGTCGATCTTGTTGACCACGACGATGGGTTTGAGCCCCAGTTCGATCGCCTTCTTGAGGACGAATTTGGTCTGGGGCATCACCCCCTCCTGGGCGTCGACAAGCAGCAGCACCCCGTCGACCATCTTGAGCACCCGCTCCACCTCGCCGCCGAAATCGGCGTGGCCCGGAGTGTCGATGATGTTGATCTTGTGATCCCCGTAGGTGATGGCGGTGTTTTTGGAAAGAATGGTGATACCGCGCTCCTTTTCGATGTCGTTGTTGTCCATCACCCGCTCGTCCACCTCCTGGTGGGCGGCGAAGGTACCGCTTTGCTGCAGCAGCCCGTCGACGAGGGTCGTTTTGCCGTGGTCGACGTGGGCGATGACGGCAATGTTTTTGATCTTTTGCATGAATGTTCCTGATATGTGTGAAATCGCGCGCATTATATCCAACTTCCGCGGAGAGGGAATGCGGAAGCGGACTCATCGGAGCGTCAGGCCGTAGATCTGGTGGTAGCTTTTCATGGCGAAGCGGTCGGTCATCGAGGCGATGGTGTCGGCGATCACCCGATGGGGGGCGCGGCGCTCGAAGAGGGCTTTCTGGGTGACGGGGAGCAGATCGGGTTCTTCGGTGTAGGCCCGGTAGAGGGCCTCGACGCACCGCTTGCCCGCGTACATGTTGCGGACGATGTGTTCGTGGCGGTAGAGCCGTTCGTAAAGCCGCTTCTTGAGCCGCTTGAGTGCGGTGGCGA
The DNA here is from genome assembly GCA_027081405.1 of Campylobacteraceae bacterium. Lineage (GTDB taxonomy): Bacteria > Campylobacterota > Campylobacteria > Campylobacterales > Sulfurovaceae > Nitratifractor. The sequence continues at coordinate 3,624 of JALWKO010000002.1, forward strand.
TCGCCGGGGAGAACCCCACGGGGGCCGGTTCGTCGGCGGGGATCGTAGCGCAGAGGGGCCGGTCAGCGCGGAGCGTTTCCACTGCCGCGCGGGAGTGGGCGATCAGATCCTCCACCAGCACCCGGATCAGGCCGGCGACGAAGCGGTGGCGGTAGAGGTGCTCGTCCGGCTCGACCCCTTCGCCCCGGACTATGGCGTCGACCCGGCGGGAGAGCTCCAGATCCTCCAGATCGGCGAAGGCAATCAGGCCGTATTTGATCCCGTCGTCGATGTCGTGGCTGGTGTAGGCGATCGCGTCGGCGTGGTCCACGATCATTGCCTCGAGAGAGGGGTGCCGGTCGAGGGCGAAGACTTGCCGGATCCAGTCTGGGAAAAAGGGTTTGTCGTAGGGAGGGGAGTGCTTGAGGATCCCCTCCAAGGTGGCAAAAGTGAGATTGAGCCCGTCGAAAGCCTTGTACCGTTTCTCGAGGGTCGTCACCACCCGGAAGGACTGGAAATTGTGCTCGAAGCCGTTGGGATGGCCGGATTCACGTACTAGACGATCTAGCGCGTCGCCACCCACGTGGCCGAAGGGGGTGTGCCCTAAGTCGTGGGAGAGGGCGATCACCTCCGCCAGCGCTTCATCAAGCCCCAGCTGGCGAGCCAGGGTCCGGGCGATCTGGCTCACCTCCAGGGAGTGGGTGAGGCGGGTGCGGAAGTAGTCCCCTTCGTGGTTGAGAAAGACCTGGGTTTTGTACTCCAGCCGACGGAACGATCCGCAATGCAGAACCCGGTCCCGGTCCCTGGCGAACGGGGCACGGAAATCCTCTTGCAGGGGATAGAATCGGCGGTAGGGATCGGTCATGGTCGGGTTCCTTTCGGGTGCCGCGTTTTGGATATAATTGTAGCCAATCAGCGCCCAAGGACGAGGATGAACATCACACTGCTGCACCATACGCCGCTGGAGGTCTGCGCCCATGCGATCCGGACCTGCTGGCAGAGTTTCGACAAGAGCGACGAAGGGGGCGAAAAGGACCGGGCCCTCATCGACCGGGTGGGCAACAAATACAAACACGCCTCCACCCTGGAACATCTAGTCTACACCTTCTACATCCAAGGGGTGAGCCGGGCGCTGCTGCAGGAGCTCGCCCGCCACCGGATGGCAAGCCTCAGCGTCAAAAGTACCCGCTACACCCTCAAGGAGCTCAAAGAGATCGAGCCGTTCGACGAAAATGATTTCGAAGGAGCCTCCCACTTCATCGTCCTGACTCACCACGAAGCGGTGGACCGGGCTTCGATCCGGGCGCTGAACAACCTCCAGGCCCTCCTTAAACAGGGGGTGAGCAACGACTATGCCAAATTTGCCCTCCCCGAATGCTACAAAACCGAACTCACCTGGACGATCAACGCCCGGAGTCTGCAGAATTTTCTGGCTCTACGCAGCGCCAAAAGCGCCCTCTGGGAGATCCGAAAACTCGCCTACACCCTCTACGACCATCTCCCCGAAGACCACAAATACCTCTTTGCCGACTGCCTCTACGACGAAAGCGTAAACGAACGCCCCTGAGGGGCGAAACGGAGCATGGATGTGAAACGACTCTTTTTTTCTCTCTTGATCACAAATCTCGTTTTGTTCGCCGCCGGAGGATCGACCGATGCGATCCGGCAGGTCCTGGAGACCCTCTCCTCCCCCCGTGCCGCGACGGTACGGGCGATCTACCAAACGATCCACTTCACCCCTCTATGGAGCAAGGGGAACGGAGCCCGGAACCTCAACCGCCTCATCGGCCTGCTGGACGATCCGGTCTACAACTACCTTCACCGGGACTTCGGCCAGAAACAGCTTGCCCGGCTGGCCTACGACGTCGACAGCGGCCAGGCGACCGCGCAAGAGCGTGCACACCTCGACGTGGCCGCCACCGACGCCCTGGTGGGGCTGCTCCACTTCATCCGGGTGGGAGAAACCGACTGGAACCTGGTGCGCCAGAAACTGGAGCGCTTCCGCAAACGCAAAGGAATAGCGGCCACCTGGGAGCTCACCCCACACACTCTTCCCTCCGCGCGAACGATCGTCCGTGCGGTCCGTGAAGGTGCGATCGATCGGTTCATCCGTTCGCAGGTCCCGCTGGAACGGCGGTGGCGGGATCTGGTGGCGATCCTGGACAAATACCGGAAAATGCCCGATTTTCCCCATTTGTCTCGCGGACGGAGCCTCCGGTTTGGAAGCAGCGACGAGCGGATTGGACAGATCAAACGGATGCTCCGCTTTTTCGGCGACTATCCCCGACGGATCGCCATCGACAACTATTTCGACCGGGCGCTGGCCGACGCCGTCCGCTCCTTCCGCCGCCGCTTCAAGCTCCCCCCGGGGGATTTCATCGACAACAAGATGATCTACTACCTCAACACCCCCCGGAAAGAGTACCTCAAAAAGATCCTCGTCAACCTGGAAAAGCTCAAACTCTACCCCCACCGTTTCGAGGACGAATACATTGAAGTCAACGTCCCCGAATACCGGATGCGCTACTACCGCAACCACCGGCCCATATTCGAAAGCGACGTGGTGGTGGGGCGGATCGACCGGCCGACGCCGATTTTTAGCAGCAAAATGACCTATATGGTCCTCAACCCCACCTGGACCATCCCCGACAACCTGGTCCGCAAGGACCTCATCCCGATGCTCAAAAAAGAACCCGACTACCTGGAAACCCACGACATCCACGTCTTCTCGGGAAAAAAGGAGGTCCCCCTGGACCGGGAGAAGCTCTTTTCCTACGAGCATGACAAACGGCCGATCCCCTACCGCTTCGTCCAGTACCCCAGTGCACGCAACGCCCTGGGGCGGGTGAAGTTCATGTTCCCCAACAAATACTCGGTCTATCTCCACGACACCGACAACAAAAAGCTCTTCGGCTACCGCTACCGGGTCTTCAGCTCGGGATGCATGCGGCTGGAGCGGCCGATCGATTTCATGCATCTACTGCTGCGCGTCGCGGTCAAAGGGTATGACGAAGCGACCGTCGACCGAATCCTTGCGAGCAACAAACCCACGACCATCCGTCTCAATCACGCGATCCCGGTCCACGTGGTCTATTTCACCGTCCGGCGGGAAAAGGGCAAAGATCTCTTCCTCTACGACATCTACCTCTACGACAAAATGATCTGGGAGTCGATGCGGGGACACAAAAAGAGCGACTTCACCGCCCCCGAAAACCGCCTCAACCCCCTCCACAAACCCAAAAAGAAAAAGAAACTCTTCCCCTTCTAACGCCGTAGCCGCACCCGCTGGGCGTGGGTCAGGGCGATCGCCATGGCGTCGGTGACGTCGAGGGGTTTGATCTCCCGGCTGATCCCCAGCAGCCGCTTCACCATGAACGCCACCTGCTCCTTGGCCGCCTTGCCGTTGCCGGTGAGAGATTTTTTGACCTGGAGGGGGGTGTATTCGTAGAAATTCCCGATCTCCTGGAGCACCCGGAGGCTCAACGCCCCCCGGAACTGGGCCAGCTTGAGGACGCTTTTGGGGTTGTAGGCGTAGAAGATGTCCTCGATCGCCACCTCGTCGACGGAATGGTTGGCCAAAAGCAAATCGAACCCCTCCATCAGATGGACGATCTGCTCCTGCAACGTCCCCGGAGGGATCTTCAAAAGCCCCGCTTCGAGAAGACGGTTTTTCCCCTCCCGGTGTTCGAGGAAGCAATAGCCCAGATTCCGGGTCCCCGGATCGATGCCAAGAATCGTCATTTCACCCCTTTTCCAATCGTGAACAAAATCGTTCACACCGGAGATTTCGCCCCCATTTTAGCCCCTTTTGGATAAAATCGTCAAAACTATTCACATTTGCAACGTGAACAACCCCCCAAGGACGCACCGTGAACATCGGAGAGAAAATCCTCGACAAACTGCGCCGGGAAATCGGACCTGAGGAATATGAACGGTTCCTCCGTACCCTCGTCTACGACCCGGACGCCTCCCGGAGCGACCGGGCGGTCTTCCTGGCCCCCAACATCTACACCGCCCGCTGGGTCAAAACCAACTACGCCCCGGCCATCGCCCACCACTTCGAACTCGAAACCGACGTCAAACCCGAAGTGCTCGTCCAGGTGGGCCGCCCCGCCCCCCGGAAACGGCCCGACGCGGCCAAAGCCGAAGAGAGCCGCCCGGCGGGGACGAGCACCCACCTCAACCCCTCCTTCACCTTCGACAGCTTCATTGTCGGCAGCTCCAACCAGTTCGCCTACACCACGGCCCTCAGCGTCGCCCAGAAACCTGGCAAGCAATACAATCCCCTCTTCATCTACGGCGGGGTGGGGCTGGGCAAAACCCACCTCCTGCAGGCGATCGGAAACTACCGCCTCGACGCCGGCGACCGGGTGATCTACACTACCCTCGAGCAGTTCATGAACAAATTCATCTCCCACGTCAAATCGGGAACGATGGACCGCTTCAGGGAACACTACCGCGAATGCGACATCCTCCTCATCGACGACATCCAGTTCCTCAGCCGCAAGGAGCAGACCCAGGAGGAGTTTTTCCACACCTTCAACGAACTCCACAACGCCGGCAAACAGATCGTCATGACCTCCGACCGGCAGCCCAAAAAGATCGCCGGGCTGGTCGACCGCCTCCGGAGTCGCTTCGAATGGGGGCTCATGGCCGACATCCAGCCCCCCGAACTGGAGACCAAGATCGCCATCATCCAGAAAAAATGCGAACTCGACGGGATCCGTCTCGACAAGGAGATCGTCCACTACATCGCCACCCACATGGGGGACAATATCCGGGAGATCGAAGGGACCCTGATCCGACTCAACGCCATGAGCGCCATGCTCAACCAACCCATCACCCTCGAATTCGCCAAAAACGCCATCAAGGATCAGATCAAGGAGAAACAGGAGAACGTCACCATCGACGATATCGTCCGGATCGTTTCCCGGGAACTCAACGTCAAACCCTCCGACATCAAATCGAAAAAACGGACCAAGAACGTGGTCAACGCCCGCCGGATCGTCATCTACCTCGCCCGCAACCTCACCCCCAACTCGATGCCCCAGATCGCCCTCTACTTCGGGATGAAAGACCACTCAGCGGTCAGCCACGCCCTGCGTAAGATCCACGAAATCATCGAAACCGACGAAAATTTCAAGGTTCTCCTCGAAGAACTCTCCAACAAAGTGGGCAGCGACGCTAAGAAAAATGAATGAAGAAAAAGCTATAATTTGTCCCGTGAACAAATGTGAACGGAGCCGTCGAAGTAGCACGCCCAAAACGGCCCGTCTCACGGGAAGATCGGCAGTTTTTCACCTATTCAACCGATACGACTGCTACTTCTGCTTTTTATCTCTAAAACAGACGACAGGGGGAAAGTATGAAAATCCGGGCCCAGAAACAGGTCATCGAATCGATACTGATCAACCTCCAACCTTTCCTTGAGAAAAAGGACGCCACCCAGATCACCTCCCACGTCTATCTCGAGACGATGGACGGCAAGTGCCGGGTACGGGGGACCGACATGGAGATCGGACTGGAGATCGTCACCGACCAGTTCGCCATCGACCATCCGGGGAAATTCACCGCCAACGGCCGGAAACTCCTCGACATCGTCCGGATCCTCAAAGACGACGAAATCACCCTCGAGCTCCTCGACAACGCCCTGCTCATCAAACAGAAACATTCCAAATTCAAACTCCCCGTCTTCGATCCCGAAAGCTATCCCCAATTCCCCTCCGTCGACGAAAAGCCCAAAATCGAACTCGATTCGATGAGTCTGATTAAAAACCTGCGCAAGATTACCCCCGCCATCGACAGCAACAACCCCAAACACGAACTCAACGGTGCCCTCATCAACGTCAAATCGGACAAAACCGACCTGGTCGGGACCGACACCCGTCGGCTGGCCATCGCCACCATCGACGACGGTTCGGAGACCGAACTCTCCCTCATCATCCCCAAAAAAGCGATCCTCGAGATCCAGAAGCTTTTCCTCGACCGGATCGAAATGTTCTACGACGAAACGACCCTCATCATCCGGAGTGAGGACTATTTCTTCTTCACCCGGCTGATCAACGGCCGTTTCCCAGACTATGAGCGGATCATCCCCCGAAGCCTCAAGTTCGAAATCGAACTTCCCAAAAAAGAGATGCTCGAAGCGATTCGGATGATCACCACCATCTCCCATGACATCAAAATCACGTTTCTCTCCGATACGATCCTGTTCAACTCCCTTTCCGAGGACAACATCGAAGCGAAGACCGAGATCGAACGCGAAACGGGAATCCCCGACCGGTTCGAACTCTCCCTCAACAGCAAATACCTCCTTGATTTCCTCGCTCAGGTCGAAGGGGATATCTTCGTCATGGGACTCAACGAACCCACCCTCCCCTTCGTCGTCAAAGAGGGGAACTTCATGACCATCATCATGCCGATCATCCACTGATTGGAGAAACAACCAATATGAGCGAACGACAGACCAAATTCATTTTTATTACCGGGGGGGTCCTCAGCTCTTTGGGCAAAGGGATCACCGCAGCCAGCATCGGAACCCTCCTCAAAGCCTCCGGTTTTCGGGTCGGCGTCCTCAAGCTCGATCCTTACATCAACGTCGACCCCGGGACCATGTCCCCCCTGGAGCACGGTGAAGTCTTCGTCACCAAGGACGGGGCGGAGACCGACCTGGATCTGGGGCACTACGAGCGCTTTTTGGATACCTCCCTCACCCGGGCCAACAACTTCACCACCGGACAGGTCTACCAGTCGGTGATCGAAAAAGAGCGCAAAGGGGAATATCTGGGAAAAACGATCCAGGTGGTCCCCCATATCGTCAACGAGATCAAAGAGCGGATCAAGCGTGCCGGAGAGGGGAAAGAGATCCTCATCGTCGAGCTGGGAGGGACCACCGGGGATATCGAAGGGCTCCCCTATCTGGAAACCTTTCGGCAGATGAAACACGAACAAGGTCGGGAAAACGTGATGAACATCCACGTCACCCTCCTCCCCTACATCAAGGTCGCCGGCGAGCTCAAGACCAAGCCGACCCAGCACTCGGTCCAGGAACTTCGCCGGATCGGGATCGCACCCCATATGATCATCCTGCGGGCCGAACAACCGGTTCCTCGGGAACTCAAGCGAAAAATCGCCTACTCCTGCGACGTGGACGAACGGAGCGTCATCGAAGCGGTCGACGCCGAGACGATCTACCAGGTCCCCCTCCATTTCATGAGACAAGATATCCTTGCCCCTATTTCCCGCCATCTAGGGCTGGGAGAGCTCACTCCAAGAATGGAAGAGTGGACCTCTTTGGTACAAAAGATCGTCTCCCCCAGCGAGGAGGTGACAATCGCCTTCGTAGGGAAATACCTCGATCTCAAAGAGTCCTACAAATCGCTCACCGAAGCGCTGGTTCACGCCGGGGCCCATCTGGACCACAAAGTGCGGATTCGCTGGGTCGACAGTGAAAAGATCGAAGAGGATGGCGCCGAGAAATACCTCTCGGGGGTCGAGGGGATCCTTGTCGCCGGAGGGTTCGGTGCCCGGGGGGTCGAAGGAAAAATCGAGGCGATCCGGTATGCCCGGGAGGAGAAAATCCCTTTCTTGGGGATCTGCCTGGGGATGCAGCTGAGCATGATCGAATACGCCCGCCACGTCCTGGGTCTGGAGGATGCCAACTCCACCGAATTCGACGAGAACACCCGCCACCCTATCGTCTATCTCATCGACGAATTCATCGACGCCAGCGGCAGTCGCCAGGTGCGCACCACCACCTCTCCGCTGGGGGGAACGATGCGGCTGGGGGAATACCGCTGCGAGGTCAAACCGGGATCGAATCTCGAAAAAGCCTACGGCAGCGATACGATCTTCGAGCGTCACCGCCACCGTTACGAAGCCAACCCCGCCTATCGGGAGCGACTGGAGGCAGCCGGAATGGCCGTCACCGGTGAGTCCAACGGACTGATCGAAGCGGTCGAGGTGGTCGATCATCCCTGGTTTTTAGGGGTGCAGTTCCACCCCGAGTTCACCTCCCGCCTCCAACACCCCAATCCGGCGATTCTCGCGTTCATCCGGGCGGCCACCGAACAGAAATCCTCCTGATGTACCCCTACCCCCGACTCGACGCCCGCAAGGTGATCGAGCTGTTGCGATCCCGTTTTCCCGACGGGTTCCTCACTCTCAAAGACCTCCCCGACCCCTACCGATTCAAAGACATGCAAAAGGCGGTCCGGCGCCTCACTCTGGCCCTCGATCGCGGGGAACGGATCGTCCTCATCGGCGATTACGACGTGGACGGGGTGGTCTCCACGACGATCATGCGCCTCTTTTTCCGGGAGCTAGGACACGATCTGGAATGGATCATCCCCAACCGCTTCACCGACGGCTACGGATTGAGCCCCGGCGTGCTCGATCGGGTGGGGGAGGCCGACGTGATCCTCACCGTCGACAATGGAATCGCGGCCCACGAAGCGGCTCGCCTGTGCCGGGAGCAGGGGATCGACCTGATCGTCACCGACCACCATATCGTCCCCGACACGCCCCCCGAAGCCTATGCCATCGTCAACCAGAAACAATCCGAGTGTCCTTTCCCCTACGAAGAGGTCTGCGGCGCCCAGATCGCCTGGTATCTGGCGGCCGCGCTCCGCCGGGAATTGGGGGCGGCGATCGATCTGCGAGACTATCTCGATCTAACCGCACTGGCGATTGTCGCGGACGTGATGCCCTTGCACCACATCAACCGGGCGATGGTTCGATTCGGTTTGGAACGGCTCGATACCACGGAGCGTCCGGCGATTCGCGCCTACCGGGAGCGTTTCGGGATCCGGGAGTTCACTGCCGAGTCGGTGGCCTTCGGCCTGGCGCCGCTGCTCAACAGCGCGGGGCGGATGGAGGATGCGGCGGTGGCCTCGGACTTTCTGGCTGCGGAGGAGATGGAAACAGCCCGGACGCTTCTGGAGCGGCTCGTCGCCCACAACGAAGAGCGCAAAGAGACCGAACGGGCCGTCACCCGGGAGGCACTGGAGGGGATCGATCCCGATGCGGCGGTCCTCGTCGCCGCGGGAGAGAGGTGGCACGAGGGGGTGCTGGGGATTGTGGCGGCCCGTCTGGCCCACCGCTTCGAACGACCGGCGCTGGTCCTCACCCGCCTGGGGGACCGCTACAAGGGGAGCGGCCGTAGCTGGGGGGAGTGTGACCTGTTTGCCCTTTTGCAGGGGTGTGCGGAGCATCTGACCGGTTTCGGGGGCCACAGAGCCGCCGTGGGGCTCGCCCTCGCGCCGGAGGATCTGGATCCTTTCGCGCGCTGTCTGCAGGAGCGGGCCCGTAGCCTCTGTGCCCAGACCGAAACCCTCGACCCTGCGATTTTGGGGATCCTCGATATCGCCGAGGTGGACGAAGGGCTCTGCCGGACGATCGAGGGGTACGAGCCGTTCGGGCACGGAAATCTCCGCCCCCGTTTCATCGCCATGGACGTTCCCGTCGCCGCCGTCCGGAGGATGGGACGGGAGAGGGAGCACGCACGCTATACCTTCCGCGTGGGGGAGCGATTCCTCGAGGGGGTCCATTTCCGCTGCGGCGAATCTCCTGCGGTCGGGAAGCGGGTCGACATCCTCTACAGCCCCGAACTCAACCGCTTCAACGGAACCGAGCGGCTTCAGCTGCGGATCGAGCGGATTCTCCGTACTAAATAAGAATGTAGAAAACCATAAATTAAATTTTTTTATTCTTAGAAATTAAATTTTATTTAATTTTCTATATGGTATTATTCAATCCTACAAAACAAAAAAGGAGACAACCCGATGAAAAAGTTTCTCTCGATTCTGATGATGGCCGGACTGGTCGGCCTGATGGGAACCGCAGCATACGGTGCCGAGGAGCCTGCCAAGAAACAGAAGCAGACTCCCCAGAAGCTCTACCTGACCCCCAAAGAGGCCTATGACATGATCCAGAAGGATCCCAAGCATATCCTCTTCGTCGACGTGCGGACCCCCGCCGAACTCCTCTTCGTGGGACATCCCGTCGGACTGGATAAGAACATTCCGTTCAAATACATCGACTACTCCCGGATCGTCACCACGAAAAAAGGGAAAAAGAAATTCGCCAGCTGGAAAAACCCCAATCTGGTACAGCAGTTCGACGAAGCCCTCAAAGTCAAGGGGCTGACCAAAAACGATCCCGTCATCGTGATCTGCCGCTCGGGTGACCGGTCCGGTATGACCGCCACCAAGCTCTACAAAGCCGGGTACAAAAAGGCCTACACCATCGTCACCGGTTTTGAAGGGGATATGAACAAGAAAACCCATCGCCGTGACCTCAACGGATGGAAAAACGCCGGACTGCCCTGGACCTACAAGTTCCAGCCCGAGCTTTTCATCCCCAAACCCACCCCTCCCGCCGGCAAGTAACCGCCGCGGAACAGCGGCGCTCCCCGGAGTGCCGTTTGATTTTTCATTCTTTCATCCGCCTACGAAAATTTCCCATCCCCTCTCTTGACGTTTTCACACTTTTCGGAACGATTGTTTAGTGATTGAAGATCCAGAAACGGTACGGTCAGCTACCACTGTTGTCCGGCAGAAAAGACCACAACGCTTTCTCCTGTGACACGGTGAGTGCATGGATCGACGAAACTGGGGATAATGGCCGGCCAATCGCGATCTTCGGCAATGCGGAAGCAAATGGCACGAGGGGGAAGCGCCCCGGCGTGAATCGGGGTTTCGGGGAGGCGGGATCTCAGAGAGGAAGGACCCGGATGTCGGAGTCGAGTTTCTGTTTGAGGATCCCCTCGATGGCGAAGAGGGTTCCCGTATTGGCGCTGGCACAACCGCTGCAGGCCCCGAGATAGCGGATGTAGACGTCGGTGTTGGGGCCGTTTTCCTTGATGTCGAGGATCTCCATGTCCCCCCCGTCCATCACGAGCATCGAGCGGATGTATTCGTCGATCGTCGCTTCGATGGCGGCACGTTTCTCCTCCAGGGTCATCTCCTTGAAGGACTTTTCGGGGACCTTCGCCGCGGCGGAGCTTTGGGCTTCCATCTCCTTGCGGGTCTCTTCGAGGATGTCGCGCAGATACCGCGCCCGTACCTCGGGACCGTTCCCCGGCGCGACGCAGCTGCCGCAAAACGTCCCGGCCCGGGTGTAATGGCCGATCGCTTCGACCGAACGGAGGTCGAAATCCCGGATCGCCTGGACGATCGTCGCTTCGTCGACGCCTGCGCATTCGCACACCGTGGGGGATTCGGGGAGGCTTTCACCCCTGGATCGGGCGATCGCCGCCCGGAGGGAGCGCAGAACGAAAGGGACCGCGAAACGGTACTCCTCGGGGAAGGCCGGATCGACCGGATTGTCCCGGAGGAAATACTCCAGCGATTTGTAGTTGATCTTTTCGATCTCGTCGTAGCGCTTGTTGCGGCACAGCAGTGCGGCCATGTCGGCGGCGGCCAGCAGCACCGGGGGACCGAAAAGGGTGTAGCGGGCCGAGACCACCCGCTCCTGATCGGGATCGTACACCCAGTACCAGACGATCTCCATCCCGGTGGCCGCGTCGCCGTAGCGGGCGATCGTGAGCTCTCCGTTGAGCTGCGCTGCTTCTTCCGGGGTGATTGTCCCTTTGTTTTTGGGCCGTTCGATCAGCATCTGGACCTTGAACGGGAATTTCTCCTTGAAGGGGTTGTGGAGGGTTTCGCTCTTGCTCATGCGGACTCCTTGGGGCTGCGGGAGGAGAACTCCCGCAGGTACTCGACGCTCTCCGTGAAAACGCGGATCGTTTCGTCGATCTCCTCGTCGGTGTTCATCCGGCTCAGGGCGAAGCCCACCGTCGTGTGGCGAAGCGACGGATCGAGACCCAGCACGTCGCACAGCGGGGTCCCCTTCCAGTAGCCGAACGGTTCGACGGTATAGCTGTAGGCTTGGATGCCGTTGCGGTCGAGTTCGTAGAGGAGTAGCTCGCTCTCGATCCCCTCCACGGTGAGCCAGAGGGTATTGGGAATCCGCAGCGCCCAGGGGATCGGGGAGCGGACTCCTTCGATTGCGGTGAGTGCTTCTTCGAGGCGGTCACGCCGCTCCCGGACATCCTCCATCTCGAAATCGAGCGCGTCGGATGCCAGCTCGAGGGCCTTGCCCAGCCCCACCAGGCCGGAGAGGTTGAGGGGGCCGGCACGGTACCGCTCGAAATGGCTCCGGGCGCCGAAGATCATCGGCATCAGCTCCACGTCGTCGCGGAGATAGATCGCTCCCACCCCGGCGGGGGCGTGAAGCGGTTCGGACGAGAGACTGAGCAGATCGACCTCCATCTCCTGGACGTCGACGGGGATTTTTCCCATAGCGTGGGTGGCGTCGGTATGGAAAGGGACTTCGTAGCGCCGGCAGACCCGGGCCAGTTCGGCGATCGGCTGGACGATCCCCCCCTCTTCGTCCACCATCGGGATCGAAACGAGGGCGGTGCGGGGGGTGAGATAATCCAGCAAAGTGTCGGGCTCGACGACCCCTTCGCCGTTCAAGGGCAGATAGCTCACCCGTCCCCCCTGGCTCTCGATCAGGCGGGCCGCTTCCAGCTCGGCGGGGGAGGCCCGGCGGGAGAGGATGATGTCGCTTTTGCGTCCGGTGAGGATCTGGCTCAGATAGACCCCCATCAGGAGTGTGCTGAGATTTTCGGCCCGTCCGGAGGTGACGAAGATGTCGCCGTTTTCGGGGGCGTGGATCGCGGCGTAGAGTTTTTCCATCGCCTCCAGATAGGCGGCCCGGCTTTTGGCCCCCGCTTTGTGGAGGGCGTGGAGCTCCCCATAGGGGGCTTCCAGGAGCGGAGCCATCGCCTCGCGTACCTGCGGATCGACCGGCGCGAGGCGGTTGTTGTCGAGATAGACGGACATGCTTCCTCCGTAAATTGGATAAAATCACTCAAGTATATTCCATCATCCTTCAAGGTCCCTTAAAGGTCCGTATCGACGAAAGGAGATCCATGGCTCTGCGCATTCTGCTGGCCCCCAGCGAAGGGAAGCGTCCGGGGGGAGAGGGGAGCTTCGACCCCTGCACCCTTTTCGGAGAGGAGCTCTGTCCGCTGCGACGGGAGCTGATCGCCGCGTACGAGGCGATCATCACCGGCGGGGACGACGAAACGCTGCACACACTTTTCGGTCTCAAAAAGGAGAGTGAAATCGCCCGGTATCGGGGAGAAACCCTCCTGGGTTCTCCGGTGCGCAAGGCGCTGGAGCGCTACGACGGGGTGGCCTTCGATGCGCTGGACTACCCCTCGCTCGGAAGCGAAGCGCAGCGCTACCTGGACGATCGGGTGGTGATCTTCTCCAATCTTTTCGGTCCCGTCCGGGGCGGCGACCGGCTCCCCGACTACCGGGTGAGCCAGGGAGCTGCGGTGGGGGAGCATCGGGTCGACCGGCTCTACAAAGAGGCGGCCTCCTCTCTGTTGGAGGAGGCGTTCGACGGAGACGAGATCCTCGATCTGCGGGCGGGGTACTACGATCGTTTCTACAAACCCGCCCGCCCCTACACCACGATGAAATTTCTCAAAAACGGCCGGGTGGTGAGCCACTGGGCCAAAGCCTGGCGGGGGCGGATCGCCCGCGCCGCCGCCCAGGCGCAGGTCGATACGATCGAAGCGTTGCTCGCCCTCCCGATCGAGGGGATGCGGCTGGTGGAGATCCGCAGCGCCAAGGGGCGCCAGGAGGTGATCTACGCGGTGGAGTGATCAGATCTCCCAGCCGATCCGGATCCGCTCCACCGTCTCGATACAGTGGGCGAAACGGCCGTCGGTGTCGAGAGAGGGGCGGTATCCCCCCTTGCGCCGGTCGTAGGCTTCCATCGCCTGGAGGGCCACCCGGCGGGATTTGGGGCGGGCGCGCCGCAGATGCTCGAAGGCGATCGCGGCGTTGATGAGCCCCTTGGCCAGATGGCGGCGGGGATCGTCGGCTTTGCGCAGGGGGTGCCAGGCGAGTTCGAGCACCTCGTGGGCTTCGTAGTAGGCCCCCTCCTCCAGCAGGGTCCGGTACACCTCCAGCGCTTTGGCCAGGGTCTTCATCGTGTTCCTTTCGGGAGGAATCGGGCGATCCGGTACCCTCCGTCCCGGATCTCCCCCTCCCCTTTTCGGTACTCCTCGAAATAGTCATTGAGGATCGCGGTGAGGTAGTGAAGCCGCTCTTGGGTGGAAATGTCGGGGAGTTCCCGTTTCAAAAAGGTATACAGATCGTCCCCCTGCATTTGGGCCCGGGTGTGCAGCCGCAGGATCGTACCGGTGCTCAGATCGGCCATGTGCACTCCTTGAGAATCGTTCGCGTATCATAGTGCAAACGGACAGTTGGCGCAAGGGATACGCGCGGTCGGAAGAATTTGCTTTGGATCCGTTGCGGCGGTTTACGGATGGTTGGTTTTCTATTTTTATAATGAGGAGTCCGATGGGACGGATGGATAAGCTTCCGAATGAAGGTTTTGAGATGATCCGATCAAAGGGATCGATAAAAAAATCATTTAGGAGAATAAAATCTACTTGACAAAAATTATCCTTTGTGTTACCATTGCACCATCCTAACCAAAGGAGAACCCAATGGCTTGCGACAAACCGACAAGCGCACAAGACCAAACCCAAACTTCCAAGGAGGAAACGATGAACGAAACCGTAGCCGCACCGACTCAAGCCGGAGTCCTGGTACTCAAGAACATGCCCGAGTTCAAAGCCGAAGCCTACAACGCCGAGACGGGCCACTATACCGAAGTGAGCAGCGACGACTACAAAGGGAAATGGACCGTCGTCTGCTTCTATCCGGCCGACTTCACCTTCGTCTGCCCTACCGAGATCGCGGCGATGAACGCCCATCTGGACGTGATCAAAGGGGAGTTGGGCTGTGAGGTGCTGGCCGTATCGACCGACACCAAGTTCAGCCACAAGCGCTTCGTCGAGACCGAGCCGTTGCTCAAGGGGCTCAAACTGACCATCGCCGCCGATCCCACCCACGAGCTGAGCCGCAAATTCGGCGTGTTGATCGAAGATGCGGGAATCGCTCTGCGGGGACGCTTCCTCATCAACCCCGACGGGGTGATCGTAGCCCAGGAGGTTCAGGCTCCCCCGGTGGGACGCAACGTCAAGGAGTTCATCCGCCAGATCCAGGCCCATCAGCACGCCTACAAAACCGGCGAAGTCTGCCCCGCCGGCTGGAAACCCGGCAAGAAGACCCTGCCGGTCAACACCGATATCGAGCTGATGACCGGACGGGTCGGCGACTATATCACCCTCGAAGAGATCCTCGCCGACTGATCGGCGGGATCACCCTCACCTGCACGTTTCCCATACACATTTTCTTCCCTTCTCGCACGCGAATTTTCCGAAAAACTTCCGTTATTCCGGACGCAATCCCATGTAACCGTGGTTAGTATGACGTAGTGAAGTCTTTTCTTATCCGATAAACGGCAAGATGATTTTTCCGTGACGGGCCTCAGATGTGTTCAGGAGAAAGATTTTGTATTTGTGTAGTTGTGGGGGGGCTGGACCCCCGGGGAGGGTTCAGGCGAGAAGTTCGGCGGGGATGTTGCCGCCGTTTTCGGCCAATTTCTGAAGGACCGTCTTGTGCAGAGCGATGTTCTGCTCCGCGGTCCCTTCGTATCCCGCGATCCCCATCTCTTCGGCGAGCTGCTTGCGGTGGGCGTAGGAGCTATCGATCCCCAGGAGTTTCATCAGATCGACGATGGAGCGCTGCCAGTCGAGGTCCTCTCCGGCGTTTGCCGCTAGTACTTCGAGTTTGGCCACCACGTCCACCTGGGCTACCGGGGCGGGCGCTTCGCTCGCTGCGGGTGCTTCAGCCGGTGCTTCGGCGGGGGCGTCGACCTCGGGGGTCGATAGGGCACTCTCGACCTGGTTTTGGACGTTTACCTCTCCGGCGGCTTGCTGCTGTTCGTCGTCACCGAATCCCAGTTTGTGGAGGATCGTGTCGAAGATTCCCATTGTTTCTCCTTTTGAGTGGTTGAACCCAAATTATGCATTAGCCAGCACGCCATTTGCATCGATCATCGATGGCATGGGCGACATATCCAAAGCCTCGACGCACTCTACGAGTGCGCCTACGTTTTGACTTGGCCTACGCGGCTTCGCTACGCTCCGACCGCTTCGGGTTCGAAGCTACAAACAACAAGCAGTTGTTGTTTGCTTGACGCTTCTCCCCCCTACAAACCGAGCATCGACGCATCTGACGCACTTTCTACTGCATAATTTGGGTTGAACTTCCATTATATCGAATCAGAAGGTGAGAAATACTTGGCTATTTCGGGAAAAAATGGAGAAAAACCGTGTCGATCGAAAGATTGTTCGGGAAGCAAGAGAAAATATGGTGGCCCCAACAGGACTTGAACCTGTGACCACCACCATGTCAAGGTGGTGCTCTACCAGCTGAGCTATGGGACCGTTTGGAGGGCAAAATTATAGAGTGTCATACCTTAGGCGGAGCTGAATCATTTCCGGACGGGAGGGCACACTGCCGGACGAAGGAGAGGATCGCCTCCGATACGATCTCAGAGGTGCTCAGTACGGTGGTGACGGGGAAGGTTTCGATGATCCGTTTCTGGCTTTCGTTGCGTACCGCCACGACGGTCTGGGCCCGGGGGGCCAGGGAGCTGACCGCGTCGACCACCATCCGGGTCTTGGCGGGGTTTTCGATCGCCACGATCACGGCGCAGGCCCGGTCGATCCCCACCTGGCGGAGGATCTGTCGGTCGGCGGCGTTGGCCAGGAGGATCGCTTCGTTGCGCTCCCGGGCCTCCTCCACGAGGCGGTAGTCGTGCTCGAGGACCAGATAGGGAATGGCGAGGGTTTTGAGTTTCTGGGCCAGTTTCTGCCCCAGCGGACCGTAGCCAAGGAGCAGGACATGATCGCTCATCCCGCTGGATATGATGGGGGGCACTTCGGGTTCCCGGCGGAAAACCCGGTCGGCCAGCGCCCGCAGCCTGGGGATCACGAAGGGGGTGAGCAGCATGCTCAGCACCACAGTGGCGATGAGGATCTGTTCGGTGGCTCCGTCGACGATCCCCTCCTGGGCCGCGATGGCGAAAATCGCCAGGGCGAACTCCCCCACCTGCATCAGCGCCAGCGCCGCTTTGAAGGCGGTGCGCCGCTGGATGAAGCGGGAGAGGATCGCATAGAGGACCCCCGCCTTGAGCAGCAGCACCCCCGCCAGGGCCCCGGCGACGGCGGGGAGGGAAGCCAGGAGGGCGGAAGGGTCGATCCGGAGCCCTACCGTGACGAAAAAGACCCCCAGAAAGAGATCCCGGAAGTTGAGGATGTCCGATTCGATCCGGTATTTGAAACGGGTCTCGGCCAGGGTCATCCCCGCCAGGAAGGCCCCCAGGGAATAGCCGAAGCCGAGCATACACGACGCGTAAGCGCCGGCGAGGACGATCCCCAGCGCCGCCAGGAGGAAGATCTCCTCCGAGTCGCTGTGCAATGTCCAGGCGAGGAAACGCTCCAGGAGGTATTTCCCCACGACGAAGACGATCAGCAGGAGGATCGTCAGATCGAGTGCGGTCCAGGCCAGCGTGGCGGGGAGGTTCTCTCCGGGGCGGGCGAAAAGCCCCAGCAGCAGCAGAATCGGGATCACCGCCAGATCCTGAAACAGCAGGATCCCCAGGGCGATGCGGCCGTATCCGCTGTGCAGCTCGTTGCGCTCGGTGAGCATCTTGAGGACGATGGCGGTGGAGGAGAGGGCCAGCGAGAATCCGATGATGATGGAGGCTTCGAGGGGGAGGTGGAGGATCTCGTGGCAGAAGGCCCCCAGCAGGTTCCCCGTCACCAGCATCTGCAGCGATCCGTAGAGGAAAACCTCTCGCCGCATGGCCCGGAGGTGGCGGACGGAGAACTCCAGTCCGATGGTGAACATCAAAAAGACGATCCCCAGCTCCGCGAGGCTGTACAGCGCCCCTTCGTGGGAGGCGTGCTGCAGCCCGAAGAGCTGCCCCGCCACCGCGCCGGAGAGGATGTATCCGATGACTGTGGGGATCTCCCAACGGGCGAGCAGGACGTTGAGGAAAATCGCCAGGGCCATCGTGGCCAGGACGATGCCGAGGACCGTCTCCATGCTCAGAGCATGTAGTGGGGGATCTCGAGGGTGAGTTCGGCGACGAAGGTTTTGCTCACCTTGCCCCCGAAGCGGTAACGCCCCTCTTTGAACTCCAGATAGAGCTCATCGCCGCTGCGGGGGAAGACGACGCACAGATCCCGGGCTTTGCCTTCTTCCCGGGCCCGGACGTAGCAGGCGGTCATTCCGGTGCCGCAGGCGAGGGTTTCGTCTTCGACCCCCCGCTCGTAGGTCCGCAGCCGCAGCTCGTCTTTGTCGACGGTGTAGATGTTGACGTTGGCGTCGTATTTTTCCCGCAGGCGCCGGGCCATTTCCAGATCGAAATCCTCCAGATCGTCCACCTCGGCCACCAGATGGGGGACGCCGGTGTCGATGAGCCACCAGCGGTGCCCCTCCTCCTCGATGTCCCGCCGCAGGATCCTGGGTTCGAGCATGTCGGTGACCACATAGAGGCCGTTGACCTCGGCAGTGATCACCCCCGCCCTGGTGAGGAATTCGGCCCGGTTGTCGATGCTGATCCCGTGCTCGACGGCGTAGTGGGCCACGGCCCGGGTGGCGTTGCCGCACATGCTCGCTTCGCTCCCGTCGGAGTTGTAGAACTCCCATTCGAAATCGTACTCGGCGTGGGGGACGAGGACCACCATCCCGTCGGCCCCCACCCCCGCGTGGCGGTCGCACAGGAGTTTGGCCAGCTCGTGGCGGTCGCGTTTTTGGTTGTCGTGGAAAATGATGAAATCGTTTCCGTTGGCGTTGTATTTGGTGACGAACATGTTGCAACCTTCGGTTTGTATTATGGGTTATTCGTATATTGGGGAATCTTTTGGGGTGGCGCTTTTGCCAAAAAGGGTGAATCCAAAAGCCGCCTGCAATCTTTTTGCTAAAGCGCCGTAGGCGCTCCCAATACACCAATACACTTATATACCAATATACCAAATTACGAAAAAGCTTTGAGGATCTCCTCCTGGATCCGTTCGCACTCCCGCTGCAGCTGCCGCAGATCTCCGCTGTTGTCGATCACCCAGTCGGCCCGGGAGCGTTTGGTTTCGATATCGAGCTGGGCTTCCAGCCGCCGGAGCGCCTCTTCTTGGCTCAGTCCGTCCCGTTTTATCAGCCGCTCCAGCTGGGTCTGTCGGGGGGCGTAGACCACCGTGACCCGTTCGATAGGGTAGTGTCCCGTCTCGTAAAAGAGGGGGATATCGATGAGATAGGGTTTTCCCAGCCGCTCCTGCCGCAGACTCTCCCGCTCGATCTCCTCCCGGATCGGGGGGTGGAGGATCGCTTCGAGGCGCGCGCGGGCCTCGGGGTCGCCGAAGACGATCGCACCGAGGCGTTTGCGCTCGATCGCCCCCGTTTCGTCCAGGATCCCCTCCCCGAACTCCCGTACGATCTCGGGGGTGTGGAGCTCCAGCATCCGGTGGGCGATCGTGTCGGCGTCGATGATCCGGAATCCGAGCATCGAAAGGATCACGGCGGCGGTGCTTTTGCCGGTGGCGATCCCCCCGGTGAGGGCGACGGCGCGTTCGAAGGGTTTCACCGCTTGATCAGCCCCAGGTATTGTCGGGAGAGGAAGGTGGGGGTCGCGAAGGCGGCCACGGCGATGTCGCTGTTGTAGTAAGCAAAATTGTCGGTCAGATCGGCCCGCTGGAGGTTGATGTCGGCGGTGGGGTGGTAGAATCGGCTGGCGAGCACCAGATAGTCGCAGCGCAGGTCCCCCTCCCGCTCGTACCGGTAGGGCATGACGATCCGGTAGACGGCACCCAGGGTCTCCAGCTCCTCTTTGGCCCGTTCCGGTTCGAGGATCAGGTGGCTCATGGGGGCGCTCACGAGCCCTTTGGGATCGAGGAGTTTCGTCAGGGCGATCCAGAAATCCCGGTTGCTTCCGAAGCGCTCGTCGGCCACGATCGCTACATCGAAGCGTCTCCCCTCCAGTTCGGCGAGGCTCTCCCGCGCCCCGTCGGCATCGATGTGGAGGATCGATTCGAAGATCGCGTATTTGGCCAGTTCGGCGCGGATCCCGTCGCATCCTCCGACGACGAGGACCCTCCGCGGGTCGGCGTGGGTGCACACGGGGACGTGGACCAGCATCTCGTCCCGGATGAAATGGAGGCTTTGCATAATCGACCTTTCGGTAGGATGTTTGGGCGATTGTATCACAAAGCTCCGCTCCATACGCGCACAGTGGAGCAAAGATGAGAAATTTTATCCGGTTTGTTACCGAAAGGAGTTCCGATGTGTGAACGAAACGATCTGACCGAGTCGCTCTATTTCCGCCATGCGTGCAAGCGTTTCGATCCGACGCGGACGCTCCCCGCGGAGGATCTGCGCTTCATCCTGGAGGCGGGTCGGCTGGCCCCCTCGTCGTTCGGGATGGAGCCCTGGGAGTTTCTCGTGATCGAAGATCGGGAGTTTCGCCGCCGTCTGCAGCCACTGTGCTGGAATCAGCCCCAGATCGAGGAGTGCAGCGCCCTGGTGGCGATCGTTGGCCGGATTGGGGCGGTGCGGGATCCGGAGTACTACCGGGCGATGTTCGCCCGCCGTGGGCTCGATGCGGAAGCGACGGAGGCCTACGTCCGGCGGTACGAGGAATATCTGGTCTCACTGGAGTCGATCGGGGAGTGGGTCTTGCGGCAGTGCTACATCGCTGCGGATCATATGATGGTCTACGCTTCGCTCATCGGGGTGGATAGCTGCCCCATCGAAGGGTTCGAGCCTGCGGGCGTGGGGGAGATGCTCGGGGTGGATCCGCAGAGTGCCCGGGTGGCGCTGCTGCTGCCGCTGGGGTACCGGATCCAGCCCGCCCCGCCCAAAAAACGCCGCCCTTTCGGGGAGGTGGTCCGATTCGTATAGATGAGACTCAGCGATTGGACTTTTTCTTCTGGGATTCGGAGCGCTTGGGATTGTAGGCGTAGTGCTCCATCTGGTAGCGATCGTAGTGGTAGATGTCCCTACGGAAGTTGAGATAGCCGTAGGGATCGACATAGGCGGTGAAATAGGTGATGTCGACGGGGACTTTGTGTTTGAGGGAGATCGTCTTTTTGATCCGTGTTCCGAGCAGATCCATGATCTCGTCCACGTCGATGTTGTCGTTGTAGAGGGCGAGCACCTCCAGGAGCTCCCGGGGTTTCTGGATCCGCATACAGCCGTGGCTGAAGGCCCGGACGTTGCGGAAAAAGAGCCGTTTGCTGGGGGTGTCGTGGATGTAGACCGAGTATTTGTTGGGGAAGAGGAACTTGATCTTCCCCAGGGCGTTGCGGCTGCCGGGAACCTGCATGAAATAGTAAGGGATGTGCTTGTCTTTCGCCCGGTACTGGGCCCAGTCCACTGTCCCCGGGTCGATCCGGGGGGAGTTTTCGTCCCAGCTGGCCTTGAGGATTTTCCCCCGCCGTTCGTAGTAGTAGGGATCCTTGATCAGGTGGGGGAGCATTTCGGTTTTGACGATGCTTTCGGGGATCTTCCAGTAGGGGTTGACGACGATGTAGCGCATGGTGTTGTGAAAGACCGGCGTGGGGTGATTGGGCTTGCCGGTGACCACCCGCATCGTGTCGATCAGCTTGTTCCCCTGGTAGAACCAGAGGCGGAAGGAAGGGATGTTGAGCTCGATCCGCAAAGGGGCCTGCACCCGCCAGCTCCATTTGATCCGATCGAGGTTGAGCCGGAGGATGGAGATGAGGCTCTCAGGACTTTTGTTGAGCCAGGCGCGGGTGGAGCGGTCGATCCGGGGGCTAGGGCTGAGCCCGTGGCGGAGCTTGTACCGTTTGACCGCTTTTTGGAGACATTCGTCGTAGACCAGGGGATCGGGCCCCTCCCCGCACTGGGCCGCGTCGCCGGTCATCTGCAGGTGGCGACGGATGAGGGGGATCGCCTTGTGGCGCTGCCCCGGCTTGATGAGTTTGAAAGGGGGGAGGGGTTTCCAGCCGCCGTTTCGGGCGATGGTGATGTAGCGCTGCAGATACCGTTTGAGGCGGGCGTAGCGGAAACGGGTCGGTTCGGCTTTTTTAAAGGCCCCTTCCAGATCGCCGTTCATCGTCGCCTCGGCCAGGAGCGATGCGGGGGTGGCTTTGGGACGGTAGTGCTCCCAGCCTACCTTGATCTTGTACTTTTCGGTCAGTTCGGCCAGTTTGGTGTCGAAGGCCTTCCAGTCGATCCCTCCGTAGAGGAGGTAGTGCATATAGCTCAAATAGAGCCGGCTCAGATCCATCTCCAGCGCGATCTTCTCTTTGAGCGGGGTGTCGGCGGTGACCGCGTCGAGCCGTTTGCGAAGCTTCCGTGCCGTTTCGTGAAGCTTGAGGACCGGCGGGACGGTACGGTCGCGGAGGATGTGATTCAAGAGGGTTTTTCCGAAAGGGGTCGCCCCTTTGTTGCCCACCCAGACCGGGGTGAAAAAGAGGGTTTTGTACAGCCGGCTCAGCCCGGGATAGTCCCCTTTTGCCAGGCGCTTTTGCAGCGCTCCGGAAGCGGCGTCGAGATACTGGGCCGCGTTCATCGCCCCGGCAGCGGCGGGGGCGGTCGACGCGCTCAGGAGCAGCAATGTCGCGGCCAGAGCCCGCACGAGATCAGTGATCCGCATCGATTTTCTCCACTTCGATTTTTTCGGCCTCGTCCTTGCGCAATGCGATCAGCGTGCCGTCGACGTCGATCTCCATGGTCTGCCGGGCGAGGGAGCACCCCTTGACCTCCAGGGTTTCGCCGGGGATGATCCCGAAGGAGTGGAGCCGGTTGCGCAGCTCCGCGTCGGCTCGGAGGGCGCGGATGATCGCCCGGTCCCCTTTTCGCAGTTCGGTCAGCACCATTTCGATTCCTCAGACCAGAAGTTTCGCAATATTATACGCGATAAAGCTAAAGAGCCATGCGACCCCCGTCGTACCGGCAAACAGATAGAGGAGATAGAGCCAGCTGCCGGTCTCCTGCTTGAACACCGCCATCGCGGCCACGCAGGGGACGTAGAGCATCACGAAGACGATGAAGGCCAGTGCCGCCGGGAAAGAGACATGCCGTCGCAACTGCTCCTGCAGGGCCCGGCTGCCCGTAGCGGCACTGTCCCCCAGGGCGTAGAGGACCCCCAGGGTCGAGACCACCACCTCCTTGGCCGCCAGCCCCGCTTCGAGGGAGACGCTCAGTTTCCAATCAAAACCCAGCGGGGCGAAAAAGGGCTGGGTCGCCTTCCCCAGTCGCCCCAGGTAGCTTTGGGCCAGGAGCTCTTCCTGGAGTTTTCCTTGCAGGTGGGTTTTCGCCTCGGAGGTGGCGGCTCCCTCGATCCGGGTTTCGTATTGCCGTTCAAGCTTCGGGTTTTTGGGGTAGTTGCTCGCGAACCACACCAGGACCGACGCAAGGAGGATGAAGGTTCCCGCTTTGCGCAGGTAGTCCATCGCCTGGCCCGATACCACATGGTAGATCAACTTCAAGGAGGGGAGGCGGTATTTGGGCATCTCCATGACGAAGGGGTCGTCCTGCCCTTTGAACACGAAGGTCCGCAGCACCTTGGCCGCCAGCAGACCGAAGAGCGCACCGGAGATGTAGATCAAAAAGAGGATGTTCCCCGCGTGCTCGGTGCCGAAAAAGGCTCCGGCAAAAAGGACGTAGACCGGGATCCGGGCGCTGCAGCTCATGAAGCCCAGGATAAAGAGGGTGATGAGGCGATCGGTCCGGCTTTTGAGGGTGCGGGCCGCCATGTAGGCCGGGACCGTACAACCGAATCCGGTCACCAGGGGGACGAAGCTTTTGCCGTGGAGGCCGAATTTGTGAAAGAAGCCATCCAGCAGGAAGGCCACCCGGGCCATGTATCCGGTGGTTTCCAGCAGGGCGATCCCGAAAAAGAGGATGATGATGTTGGGGAGGAAGCTCACCACCGCCCCCACCCCTCCGAGGATCCCGTCGGCGATCACCGAGCTCAATTGCGAGTCCCCCAGAACCGCACGGGTCTGATCCGCCAGCCAGTCGAATCCCGCCTGGATCCAGTCCATCGGCAGCTGCCCCAGGGAGAACGTAAGCTGAAAGAGCCCCCACATCAGAAAGAGGAAAATGGGGATCCCCAGGTATTTGTTGATCAGCAGGTTGTCGATCTTCTGGGTGAGGTTCCTCGCCCGCGGCGTCCTGGTCGAAAGGACCTCCATCCGCGCCCCTTTGGCGAAGGCGAAATGTTCGTCGGCGAAAATCTCCCGGATGTCCATTTTACCCGAGTGGAGGTAAAAGTGATCGAGTGCGCTGCGCAAAATCGGAAGGAGTTCGATCCAGATCGGATCGTCGTGCATCGCCTTGTAGATCCGGGTGTCTTCCTGGAGAAGACGGATCGCCAGGTTGCGGTAGGGGATGGGGCTGTTGTAGTGCCGCTCTTGGAAAAAGCGCACGAGGCGGTCGATCTCCTCTTCGATGTAGTCGCTGTAGACGATCTTCGATTCGGTTTGGGGCTTTTTGTATACCGCGACGATCGCCTCCATCAGCTCATCGAGCCCCCGTTTGGTCCGGGCGCTTGTCTTGACCACCGGGACCCCCAGGATCGAGGAGAGCTGCCGCTCGTCGATCTCGATCCCCTCCGCTTCGGCTTCGTCGATCATATTGAGCGCCACGACCATTTTGCGCCCCAGCTCCAGCAATTCGGCGGTGAGCAGTAGGTTGCGCTGCAGATGGGTGGCGTCGACCACGTTGACGATGAGGTCGTACTCTTCGTCCAGCAGAAACTCCTTGGTGACCCGCTCTTCGAGGCTGTAGTCGTTGAGGGAGTAGGCCCCGGGAAGGTCGATGATCACCACTTCGTATTCGGCGCATCCCGAGGAGTCGCAGTAGCGGGTGTGCACTTCGCTCTTTTCGACGGTGACGCCGGCGAAATTCCCCACGTGGAGATTGGCTTTGGAGATGGCGTTGATGAGGGAGCTTTTGCCCACGTTGGGTTGTCCCACGAGCGCCACTTTGATCGTTTCTCTGTTCATAAATTTTCTTATCCGAAGAAAAGTATTTTGATAGTCACTATCAATTTGAATTGTACCCCGTCAATCTGAAAGTTTTCTAAACTACAACGGCGGGATCGGGGTGGAACCTTTGGCCAATCATCTCATCCGCCACAGCAACCCCCTCCCTTTTTGCGGGGGAGGAGGACCCGGGCGGAGAGGGCCAGGAGGAGCACCGCCGCGATCTGTGCGACGAAGCCGGGGCTTTCGTCGACGTGGACGATCTGCCGCAAGATCCGCCCCTGCTCCGCGAAGAGCGTATCGAAGGCCCAGCCGGCGAGGAGGCTCACGCTCAGGACCGTCGCCAGGTAGATCGCCAGCGACCGGTTTCCGAGGAGTTTGCGCACCACCGACATGGTGACCATACTCGTGGCCGGGCCCGCGGTGAGGAAGAGAAAGACCGCACCCGGAGAGAACCCCGTCCCCAGCATCGCGGCCCCAAGCGGGATCGAGGAGGTGGCGCAGATATACAGCGGAGCGGAAACTGCTAGCACCAGCAGGTAGTCGATCCAGAGGGAGCGCTCGAGCAGCTGCTCCATCTGTGCGGGGAGGAGAACCACCAGCAGCGCCCCCAGGGCGATCCCCAGTAGCAGCGCTTTGGCGAAATCGGCGAAGATCGTTTCCACCGACTCCCTCCAGAGTCTTCCGAGGAATCCCGAGGAGGCGTTCGCCTCTGTCGATTGGCAGCAGCCGCCGTCGCAGGTGCTCTGGGATGGAGCATCGCGCAGCATACCGGGGGCGCCCTGCGGGGCGGCCGCCGCGAATACCGTTCCACCAGGGGACGGCGGGGAGACCGCCGCACGCATAGGGGCGGAGGGGGCTTCCGCGGCCGGCTCCTCCGCCCCTATG
>JALWKO010000003.1 GCA_027081405.1 Campylobacteraceae bacterium
CCGTAGAGCAGACAATGGACGCTTCGGGGCTGCCTGTGCGCAAACGCGACGAAGCGGGGCGGAGTACCTCCTTTGCCTACGATCTCAACCATACGATCCCGCTCCTTGGTCAGGTCACCCTGCCAAGCGGCGCGACGACACGCTACGCCTACGACGCCCAAGGGCACAAGATCGCCCAGACCGACCCCCTGGGGCATACCGAGGGTATAGAGGTCGGGTGATAATGATAACTCTCTCCCCTAAAAGCCAATCTGCACTAAAATAACCCAAAAGGAGGGTAGACAATGAAACTTATCCCCACCCTCCTGCTCCTCACCCTTAGCCTCTTCGCCAACATCCCATCAAACACCTACGACCCCGCCAGGAACCTCAAGAGCAAAACCGTCGAGGGCATCACGACAGAGTATAGCTATGACGCAGACGGCAAGCTAATCCAAAAAGGTGCTCTCGCTCACAAAGGGTATAAAGGTTTATCAGGTGTACTTTGGTTATTTAGATGCCTTGGATAGCTGGCATAAGGTCGTTGTTTTCTTCAATGCGCAGCATCCGCACATCTTTGACACAGGCGGGAAACCATGGATAGGTTCGGGCTAATTGCTGGACGACAAGGACGCATTTGACAGCATCTACAGTATCATCACCAAAATAAACACTGCCTTGTTTCCATTTGAAACCGTTGTCCTCCATAAACTTTCGAATATCGCCGTATGCGTTTTGGTAATTGTTTTCATGATAACTTTCATTCAGGCAGGTGGTATCAATATCAAAAGCTACTGCGTACATGTCGGCTCCTTGTGCTCCTATTGTAGCGAAGAATGATTAACATTCTTCCACTTTTCGATTTCGGTACGTTTGTTTTGGTCGGTTTTCGGGTAGGGTGTAAGGAAAGAATACAAATTTTCTAAGATACCTCCTATTGGCAGTTTGACGGTTGGACGGTATGGCCCTCTACAAGTTCTCCGGCGGTTTTGATTTTCGATTTGCTGACCTAACTATGCGAGAAGGCTTTCCAATAACAAAGCTTAGATGTGCTCGGCGATTCGGCAATGCAGTACAATAAAGTACAGTCCACAGAAGGAGGAGAAGATGAAACGAATATGGATCATAATCGCGCTTGTCGGGTGGGTGCTCAGTGCAGCACCTTTGACGTTCAAAAAATATCCCGTAGCGAGCGGGCGCATCGTCTATTCGGTCGAAAAAACCGTCGACTCGGACAAAGTGCCGGGGAGGTATACAGGGACGCGAATCCTCCGATTTGACCGCTACGGTTATCGGGAATGGAACGAGGAAAAAGGGGAATGGAACCCCGGCGGGGGCAAGGAACACAGCATCACCTATCGCGTCGGGACGATCATGAAGATGGTCGATTTCAGCAATCGGATGATCATAGAGCAGAACCTCACCAATCAACTCGAAGATATCATCCGGTCCTCCCACGGGGATCTGTATCGCGTGGGGATGGCGATGCTCAAGCGGATGGGGGGCAAGGAGGACGGGAACGATACGGTGTTGGGATATCCCTGCCGGATCTGGATCGTCCCCGGCGGGAAAAAGTGCTTTTACAAAGGGATCCCCCTGTATGAGATTCAGAATACGGGCCATACGCACTACCGCATCAAGGCGACCAAAGCGGAATTTGGCATCCCTTTCAAGGCATCCGATTTCGCCTTGCCGCCCTTTCAGACCGTCAAGCTCCCCACCGTATCGCCTTCGAAACCTTCTGCACCTTCCGCCGCTCCCAAAAAGGGGGAGGAAAAATCCAAAAGCGTGGAGGCGATCAAACGGGATCTACTGGAGAAAAAACCCGCTTTCGTCGCCGCCCGAAATTGCATCGCAAACAGTCACACCCTCGAGGCGGCGAACCGTTGCATCCGGGAATTCAGCAAAGCGGTAGGAGAGTCCTTCGATCCGGTCAAATCGTGGAGCGAAGCCGATCGCACCCAGGCCCTCGAGGCGCTCGATTCGTTCATCCGCGGGATCGACTGTGCCCAAAAAGCCAAGACGCGCGAAGAGATCGACGCTTGTTCTCCGGAGTTTTGAAATCCCAAGGGGGAGAGGAAGGAGTGAAGAATTAGGAGTGAGGAGTGAGGAGTTTTTGGGCGCCGCGTAGTGGCGCGAACTGAGTGAGGAGTGAAGAGTGAAAAATTGTGGTGCGCTGCACGGTGGCGCGGTTGGATGTTGGATTGCGGGGTGTCCGGTGGGCGCGTTTTGAATGAGAAATGAGAAGATAGAAATGAGAAATTTCGGTGTGATGTCACGCAGCGGTATATTTCTTCGCATGTGATACGTAGCACATATGGCCCAATGCCGATGTGCGCAGGGATTCGCAGAACTCCTCAGGCCGTCGGAAACTCGAAGCGGGTTCCGGTGGCCTGTACATGTAGATACAGTTTCCAGGCATGGCCGACGGCCCAGGCCAAGTGGCCGAAGGAGAGCGCGAGCATGAAGCCCGTCACGGGCCAGAAGATCGGATCGAAGAGGGATACGAGCGCGACGAAGAGGGTCGCCAGATGCACCCACAGGTGGCGCATGGCGTAGCGGGGGTGGACCACCTCGTGCATCATGGGCGCTTCCAGGTACCCCTGGGCGTTGAGGTGGAACCAGGTCAGAAAGGGGACGATCTTGTAGCCCATCGCGAAGACGACGCTGAGGGCGAAGGCGGCGAAGGAGAGGGCCAGAGCCGTATGGAGGGTCGCATCGGCCTTGCCCCAGATCACCGGCAGGGCCAGCACCATCGCCACGAGGAGGGCCCCCATCCCCAGGCGCCAGAACCATACCGTCGCGTCGGCCAGGGGACGTTGCCGCTGGGAGAGGCGCCGGAGGGTGAAAGCCCCGTGGAGCATCAGCCCCAGAGCCGCGAGAGTCTCGGGGATCGGGGTGAGCGCGGGGGCGTTGAGGGCGCAGACCAGGTCGGCCACCAGCGCGCCGCTGACGAAGGCGGGGAGGTAGCGCCCCATCCAACGGGGATAGGGGGGCGTGACATAGAACATCTCGATCACCTGGAAACTCACCGAAACGATGAGCAGCGCGATCCACCCCAGCGTCCCGAAAGCGATATGGAGTTCGCGGAAACGGGGGTAGTCCCCAAGATCGAGTCCCGAGCGCATCCCCACGAGCACCAGCCCCAGCCCCACCGTCAGGATCAGGTCAAACAGGGCGAAACCCATCCCCCGGGAAGAGGGGCTGTGCGACTGCAGCCCCCCCAGCCGCCGCAGCATCCGCAGGGCCACGGGGAGAAGGGCGACGCCCAGCAGTGCCGCGGCGAAGGCGAAAACCCCCGCGCCGGGGTGGACGAAACCGATCAGGAGGAAAATCAGCCCCGCGATCATCGGCCATTGGGTTCGGATGGCGTCAAGGGTCGGCGAACGCATCGCCACCCCCGCCATCACCGGGAGCATCTGAAACAGGGCCCCCAGCATGAACGAGAGCATCACCCCGATCGTCAGGAGATGGGTCAGCACCAGCCCCGCCGGATCGGCGGGATCGACCGCCGCCACGCCATATACGAGGAGCCAGACCCCCGCTGCGATCCCGAAAAGCGATCCGGCCAGGAAAAAGCGCAACACCACCGCGATCGGGGGAGCCTGCTCCAGGGAGAGTCCGCTGTTTTGGAACATCTCAGGCCTCCGCGGTGCTATGGGTTTCGGGCGCCGGCTCGAGATCGGGATCGACGAGTGCGGCCAGGTCAATATCCGGAACGGGGGTGATGAGGATGTGCCAGCGTCCCCGATCGTCCTGCCGGCTCAGGTGGTTCAGTCCGTGCTCCCGCGCCAGAGCGAGCAGCGGGATCGGCTCTTTGCGGTGCAGCATATACAGATAGCTCTCCCCATCCAGCGTCCGCAGTGCGGCGATGGCCCGCTCCAGCGGTTCGGGGTGCTCCATCCCCCGGGCATCGAGGAGGATCCTCCTCACAGCGTCACCTCCTCCATTTTCCCCACCAGCTCCTCTTTTTCTCCGGGGGCAAGGACCCGGTCACACATGGCGTAGAGCATCTGCTCCTCTTTCATGTTGTGCTGCTGCAGCAGGATCATCATCGATTCGGCCAGGGAGAGGTAGGCGTCCCGATCCCTGGCTTCGAGGGCCTTGGCCATTTTGTCCAGCAGCCCCCGGACCTGATCGTGCTCGTAGCGCATCACCTGGGTCGGTCCCTGGGTACTCCCGGTTTTGGCTTCGAAGGCGGGGAAGAGCTCTTCTTCTTCTTTTTTGAAATGGCGGAGCGTATCGTCGGCGAAGCGGCGGAATTTCTCTTCGGCCGCTTCCCAGTCCTGGCGCGCCGTCGCCTGTTCCGCCTCGGCGAACTCGGCATCGCAGGCTCGATGTTCGGGGGTGAGATAGTGGGAAATTTCCATCATCGACTCCTTGGTAGGTTTTGTTCTGTTCAGTGGACGACGGCGATCCGTCCCCATAGTTCCGGGTCGGTGAGCATCGCTTCGACCCGTCCCTGCCAGAGCTCCCGGAATTTTCGGCGCTCGGATTCGTCGGCTTCACCCGTGAGCGCTTTTTGCATCAGGGGCATCATCTCGGGGGAGGCGGCCACCGCGGAGGTGTCCAGGCTCAGGGTGATCGAGGTATCGGTTTCGATCCGGGTGAAACGGATCTCCCCCTCCAGCTCCCCCACCCCGTAGCGGAGCAGACCCCGGCGGGAGAAGTGCTCCCCGATCCCGGGGAATCCCCCTTCGTCCCCCGCGCCGCAGAGGTACCCGGCGACCATCCCGATCACTCCGGTGACGCCGTCGCTCCGATCGCTTCGGAGTTCGACCGTGATCCGGCTCCGGACGGGGAGCTCATCGGGGCCGTAGAGGCGCCGCAGGGCCACCGAGGTGAGGATGAACGCCCCTGCCACCGTCGGGCAGGAGTGGCCGGCGAGCTTGACGCAATCGAGATAACCGAGCTCCACGATCCCGTCTTCGAACGCCCCCAGGAAGTCCCCCAGGGGATCGTAGAGACGGAGCGTCGGAACCCGGTCGAAAAATTCGGGATAGCGCATGCGAGACTCCTCCGTTTTTCGTTTGGTTGGATTGTACCCAATCGGAACCCCCTTTAGGGATGATCGTTGTCAAGAGGGGAGGTTTTTTGATAGAATGTAGCCGCAATTATGACAAAAATACTCTGATTTGATAAAGGAGCCGTCACATGGAAGCACCCGGAATGCCCCGACCCGCCTATTATATCTTCAAATGTCAGCAGAGCGCCCCTCCGGGGATGCCCAAGCCCAGCTGCGTCCGCCACGACGATCCCGAGAGTCAGCAGCTTTTCCAGTATCTGGCGCAGCAGCTGATGATGAAAGGGTTCATCGCCACCGTCCAGCCGGTACAGACCGGGTGTCTGGGGCGCTGTCAGCAGGGTCCCGTGATGCTCGTCGAGCCGGGCCACACCATGTACGTCAACCTCACCAAAGAAAAAATCGACCGGATCATCGAGGAGCATATCCTCGGAGGCAAGGTGGTCGAGGAATACGTGATCGACGAAGCGTTCTGGGGAGAGCCGATCCCCCCCGCCGAACTGGCCCGCTGAGACCACTTTGGTATAATCGACGAGGATCCATATCGCAACCGTCTTTTTGGGCGGATGAAAAAGGGAATGTAAGCGATGCAGATCACGATACTTCAGAGCAAGCTGCACCGGGCGACGGTGACCGACGCCAATCTCGACTACGTCGGTTCGATCACCATCGACCGGGCATTGCTGGAGGCGGCCGGCATGCGGGTCGGCCAGAAGGTGGACATCGTCAACGTCAACAACGGGGAGCGTTTTTCGACCTATATCATCCCCGGGGAGCCCGGAAGCGGAGAGATCTGTCTCAATGGCGCCGCGGCACGCAAGGTCCATCGCGGCGACAAAATCATCATCATCGCCTACGCCCAGATGGACGAGGAGGAGGCCGATCGGTACAAACCCACCGTCGTGATCCTCAACGACGACAACTCGATCGCCCAGCGTTTCGAGGGACTCGAATAAGGAGTCGGAGATGTTCGAAGGGTTCGATCTGGGCAACATGGGCAAGATGCTCGAGCAGATGCAGGAAAAGGCCCGCGAACTTCAGGAGAAGGCCAAATCGACGATCCTCACCGCCCGGGGCGGCGGGGGGATGGTGAGCGTGAGCGCCAACGGTGCCGGGGAGATCGTCGACATCACCATCGACGATTCGCTACTGGAGGACAAAAAGGCGCTCCAGATCCTCCTCATCAGCACGATCAACGACGTGCTGAAGATGGTCGAGGAGAACAAAAAATCCCAGGCGATGGGTCTTTTCGGGGGGATGCCCCCCTTCGGCGGATCGTGATGGCTACCGATACCATCGCCCGGATCATCGAGGCGGCTTTAAGAGACGAACGGGCCCGGCTTCGGGCGATCCTCTCCAAAGAATCCCCCGATCTCAACGTCGACGTCCGGGTGGGTGAAGAGTACGATCTGGACGAATACGACGAAATCCCCCTCCTTTTTTATCTGATCATGCACGGAGCCGAGCGGGAGGTGATCGAAATCCTCTGCGATGCCGGGATGGATCTGATGCAGACCAACCGGGAAGGGCTCGGCGCGGTCGACATGGCGATCAAGTACCGCCGCCCCGAGATCGTGCGGCTGTGCAAGGAGCGGGGGCTCGACCTCAACGAAAGCCGTCGAAAAAGCGGAATGACCCCCCTCATGCTCGCCGCGGCTTTCAACGATCTGGAGTTGGTCCGCTATCTGATCGCCGAGGGGGTGGAGATTGGACGCAGAGACCGGTACGGGATGAACGCCCTCGATTACGCCCGCAAGCTGGGGCAGAGCAGAGTCCGGGAGTTCCTCGAGACTCTCGAGGAGGAGGACCCGGATCGGCAATGACTCCGCCTCCGGCGGAGGCGCTCTCGATACTGGCTTCGGTGAGAGGGGAGTGTGAAACAAGGAGTTCGCGAAGGGGCGACCCGCATCGCCCTTTCGATACTGCCAGTATAGACCGACGATGTAAACGGTCGGACAATCGGGGGTGAACGGGTGGTTAACCAGGACGGAGGGCTTTTCGGAGAAGCGGCCCGGGTGCGGCTGTGCGGGATCGACGAGGCGGGGCGCGGCCCCCTGGCGGGCCCGCTGGTGATGGCGGGGGTGATCCTGCTTGGACGGATCTACAAGATCACCGACTCCAAACGGCTCGACGGGAAGACCCGGGAGCGGCTTTTTGAGCGGATCGTGGAGCGGAGCCGCTACCATCTGGTGATCTTCGACAACGGCGAAATCGACCGTTACGGAATTTCGGGGTGTCTGCGGCGGGGGTTGCGGGAGATCCACCAGGTGCTCGGCGGCGAGGGGATCGGCTTCCTTTTCGACGGCAACAGCAACTACGGGGTCGAGGGGATCGCCACGATGGTCAAAGCCGATCAGAAAATCCGGGAAGTGGGTGCGGCGAGTATCCTGGCCAAAGTGACCCGGGACCGGATCATGCTCCGTCTGGCCGAGGAGTTCCCCTGCTACGGTTTCGAGCGCCACAAAGGGTACGGCACCCGGGACCATCTGGAGGCGATCCGCCGCTGCGGACTCAGCCCGGTGCACCGTCGGAGTTTTTCTTATGCGAAAGTTTCCGGAAACGGATCGTCCGAAGAGGGGTTGTGGTAGCTGCGATTATTTGGCGGCGAGGGAGTTTCCTTCGCTGAGAAATCGGCTCCCCTCTTCGATGGAACTGAGCAGATCCCGAACCAGTTCTTGATTGTGAACCGAACGGGAGGCGTGCAGAAGCGGACTTAGCTCATTCAAACACAGACCGATGAAATCGACGAGATTGCGGTTGGGGTTGTGTCGTGTATCGGTCTGTAGTTTGCGGTAGATTTGTCGCATTTGCCGGTAAAGGGGATCGACATTGCCGTTTTGGATATAGGCGCGATAGAGTTGCCGGCTGAGGTGTTGTTCTTGTGCGGTGAGGGTAGGGACACTACCGGCGAAGAGTACTGAAACGAAGCAGATAGAACCGATGAGCGACTTGGGAAACGACATGGACTCCCCCCCTATTTGAATTATGATAATGCGCTATTGTAGCGTTATTTCTAAATGGAAGGCTGAAAAGAGGACAGGAGGAATGATAATTCGAAATGGAGGGGTGTATGTAGCGATATTTCGATACAATGGGCCGACCGATGTATTGCCGCATTGCCGCCGTTTCGTACTGTATAGAAACGAAAATCGAAAGAGGTGAGGGGAGATGACGATCGAAGAACGGCGCCGCGAGGCGCAACGGAGTTTTTTGGACGATCTGCAAACGATTTATGACGAACTTACCCGCAAGGATGCGGAATTGGGTGGGTACTACGCCTTCAGCAAAGGGGAGCCCCATCCCGAGGCGGAAACGTTGGTGGAGCGCTTTTTGACGGAGTTGGAGCTTCCCCGTACCAATGAAACGGTCCACGCCGCCCTCTCCCGGATCGTGGGGTTGCGCGAAGACGGACTGGATCAGGTGATGAAGGGACTGGGGCTAGACGAAGAGGAGATCGTGCGGCGCAAGGAAAAGGCCTATTTTTTCGTTGCCGATTTCCATCTGGAGCGCTTCGAGGCATTGTTGTCATGGATCGACGAAAAAGGGCTTCTCACCCCTTTTTATCGTACCGTGCTGCGGGGGATCCACAGCGTGGGGATCGCGATGACCCGATGGCAAAACGGCTGGACCTCCCATATCATCCACGGAATCAACCGGGATCTCTATCGCCTCTTCAACGGAGACGAGGAGAAGATCTTCGAGATGCTCCGGGAAAAGGGGCTCATTGACCGTCGCGGAGGGGAAGAGGCCGACCGGTGCTATTCGGTCCTGGTCCCCGAGGGGGAGGGGTATCGCCGGGTCTCCTACGCCGAAGCCTTCGCCCGGGAGGTGGCCGAGGTGGAAGCGGCGCTGGACGCCTGGATCGAAAGCCTGGCAGAACTGGACGATCCCGTCTGGGATCAGAAAGAGGCGTGGCTGACCTATCTCGCCGCACTGCGGCGGGCCTTCCTCCACACCGATCCCGACGAGCTGGTGGAATACTGGGCCGAGGTGGACCGGGCCTGGATGGGGATCACGACTCCGCTGCAGCCGGGCCATCCGCTGGAGTACTACGAAGATCACTACCGCAAGGCGGTGGCGCTGGAGTGGGATCTGCGAATTGTCAACCCCTCCCTGCAGCGCTCGATCCGGGTAGGAGGGGACGTTCGGCGATTTGCCGCCAAACTGGCGGTGGACTTGGGCCTGGAGGCGCAGCGGATCTTCGCCAAGAACGTCGATCAGATCGAGCGGACTCAGCTCTACGTGGGGCGGCCGATGCTCTTCTACGCCGCGGAGTTCAACGGCCTCTTTTCGGCCCAGGTGGTCCCCAACGACGAAACGGTTTCGGCCCAGATGGGCAAAAAGATCTTCGCCTACGCCGATTTTGTCCGGGAATCCCAGCTCTCCCGCCCCGTCATGGAGCTGGCCGTCGAAGCCTTCGGGGTGGAGTTTCTCCGCCGACGCCGCGCCTTGATGCAGGATGCCCCCCGCTGGATGCGGATCTACGAGATCGAGACGATTGGGCACGAGTATGGGCACATCCTATGGATCGATTCCGACACCGAAGTGGCGATGAACCGGACGGGGCAGTTCAAAAACATCGAGGAGTTCAAAGCCACGACCGGCGGGCTGATGGCCTTTTTCGACGGCGGGGAGGAGGAGCTGAACCTCCCGCTGGGGGAGGACCTGGTCTCCCGGGCCGTCGGGCTGATGGCCTGGCGGGAGGTGGGGGAGGTGCTCCCTTATTATTGTGAAGGGCTAATCCATCTGAGTCTGCTGCACGCCAGCGGTTTTGTCCGCTTCGAGGGGATCCGGGTGCAGATCGACCCCGAGCGCTTCTCCCACATGCGGGAGCTCTATCGGGAGACCTACCGCTCCCTGGCCGAACACTACGTCGCCAAAGCCGACGCCGGGGAGTTCCTGGCACGCTACGCCCGTCGGGAAGGGGAGAGCTGGCTCCCCGTCGACGCGGCGGTCCGCGATTTCGTCGAGCGCTACTACGAGCGCTACCGCCGGATCGGCCAGCGGGTCTGGAACGGCACCCTATAGACTTTCGTTTCCCTTTAAGTTCGAAACTGCTTTGAAAAAACCCCTTTTACGGGGTATTTTTGTTTCCCATCGTTACACCGTTTCCCCTTTGGACGAAGCCTTTTGGTGTCCGACGAGTCTTTAAAAAACTTTCTGATAAACTGTGGCACATTGTGCAGACTTATGCCAAAAGTTCACAAAAACAAAGGGGTTAGACTATGACGCATATGGTGACCGATCATCCCTATTTCGGCGTCTTCGTCCTCTTCGCGATGACGGCCGTGGCCTTCCCCGCCACCCTCTTCCTGGCACGGTTCGTCAGCCGGAAGCTGGCGCGGCTGGATACCGAAAAACTCAAACTCTCGATCTACGAGTGCGGACCGCTGCCCAACAAGCAGCCCAACCGCATTTCGGCCCAGTTCTACCTCATCGCGCTGCTGTTCATCCTGTTTGACGTGGAGATCGTCTTCATGTTCCCCTGGGCGATCGATTTCAAGATCCTGGGATGGTTCGGCTTCGCGGAGATGATCCTCTTCATCGTCCTGCTTGCGATCGGATTCGCCTACGCCTGGAAGAAAGGAGCGCTCGAATGGCACAGCATCAAGTGAACTACGCCTCCTCGGGAGGACTCCCCGTGGCCCTGACCACGGTCGACAAACTCCTCAACTGGGGGCGTTCGAACTCCCTGTGGCCCCTCACCTACGGTCTGGCCTGCTGCGCGATCGAGATGATGGCGTCGGGTGCAAGCCGCTACGACTTCGACCGGATGGGGGTGATCTTCCGCGCCTCCCCCCGCCAGGCCGACGTGATGATCCTCGCCGGCACCCTCTCCAAAAAGCACGCCGAGTTCGCCCGGCGCCTCTATGACCAGATGGCCGAGCCCAAGTGGGTCATCTCGATGGGATCGTGCGCCAACACCGGCGGGATGTTCAACACCTACGCCACTGTTCAGGGGGTCGACCGGATCATTCCGGTGGATATCTACCTCCCCGGTTGCGCTCCCCGTCCGGAGACGCTGCAGTACGCGATGATGATGCTTCAGAAAAAGATCCGCCGCGAGTCGGCCGACATGAAGAAACGAAAACTGCAGAGGTTCGTCTGATGAGAAAGTACACGCCCAAAGACAACGTCCAGGCCAAGGCCAAGTACACCGATCGGTTCTGGGTCGCTCCCCAGGTCCCCCGCGAGCCGGTCGAGGAGGAGCACTTCGCCGCTTCCCTCGATGCGGTCAAAAAAGAGGTGACGGTACACGACGCCTATATGGAGCGGGGGCAGCTGGTGATCCATATCTCCCCCGAGGACAACATCGCTACGCTGCGGATCCTCAAGGACTCCTGCGGCTACGCCATGTGCTCCGAACTCAGTGCCGTGGACTATCTGGCTCGGGACGGGGAGTTCGAGATTTTCTACCAGCTGCTTAATCTCAACGAAGCCAAGCGGATCCGGGTCGTCACCCGAATCAAGGAAGATCAGGCGATCGAGAGCATCGTTCCGCTGTATGACATGGCCAAGTTCGCCGAGCGGGAGATGTACGACATGTTCGGCATCCGGGTCAACAACCACCCCTATCTCAAGCGGATCATCATGCCCGACGACTGGGAGGGGCACCCCCTGCGCAAAACCTACCCCCTCCAGGGGGACGAATTCGCCGCCTGGTACGAGGTGGACAAGATCTTCGGAAAGGAATATCGCGACGTGATCGGTCCCGAGCTGCGCGATCCGGCCCGGATCGACCGCTACGACACCCAGCGCTTCGCCCGGATCGGACACGAAGTCCCCTTCGGCGCCGATCCGTCGCTCGTGGATGAGACCGAAACCCCGATCGAATACAGCAGCGCCCCGTTGAGCGACTACAACAAAGGGCCCCACAAAGTCCTCGACAAACGCAAGTAGGAGAGAGCATGCAGCAGCAGCCCAACAAACTCAGACCCTTTTTCGAGAACCTCAACTTCGAGCGGGACGACAACACGATGGTGATCAACTTCGGTCCCCAGCACCCCTCGGCCCACGGACAGTTGCGGCTGGTCCTGGAGCTCGACGGGGAGCAGGTGGTCAAGGCCTACCCCGACATCGGCTACCTCCACCGGGGGGTCGAGAAAATGGCCGAAAACATGATCTACAACGAATTCCTCCCCACCACCGACCGGCTCGACTACATCGCTTCCACGGCAAACAACTACGCCTTCGCCCTGGCGGTCGAGCGCCTCATCGGGCTGGAGGTCCCCCGCCGGGCCCAGGTGATCCGCACCATGCTGCTGGAGCTCAACCGGATCATCTCCCACCTCTTTTTCCTGGCGACCCACGCCCTGGATGTGGGGGCGATGTCGATTTTCCTCTACGCCTTCCGGGAGCGGGAGTACGCCATGGACCTCATGGAGGAGTACTGCGGGGCGCGCCTGACCCACTCGGCGGTGCGCATCGGCGGGGTGCCGCTGGATCTCCCCCCGGGCTGGCTGACCAAGCTGACCCAGTACATCGACAAACTCCCCGACCAGATCAAACTCTACGAGGATCTGCTCACCGAGAACCGGATCTGGCGGATGCGTCTGGAAAACGTGGGGGTCGTCACCCCCGAGCAGGCGCTCAGCTGGGGATGCACCGGGATCATGCTCCGGGGATCGGGGATCGCCTACGACATCCGCAAGGAGGAGCCCTACGAGCTCTACGGCGAACTCGATTTCGACATCCCCGTCAGCGACCGCTGCGACAGTTACGGGCGCTATCGCCTCTACATGGAGGAGATGAAGCAGTCGATCCGGATCCTGCGCCAGCTCATCGGCATGTACGCCGACACCGAACCCCAGCTCATGGCCCACGCTCCCCAGTACATCTCGGCTCCCAAAGAGGAGATCATGACCCAGAACTACGCGCTGATGCAGCATTTTGTCCTGGTGACCCAGGGGATGCGTCCCCCCAAAGGGACCGTCTACGTCCCCACCGAGTCCCCCAAAGGGGAGCTGGGCTTTTATATCAAGTCCGAAGGGGAGCCCTACGCCTACCGGCTCAAGATCCGGGCTCCGAGCTTTTTCCATACCGGGATTTTGCAGGACATCCTGCCCGGATGCTACATCCCCGACGTGGTGACCATCATCGGAAGCACCAACATCGTATTCGGTGAAGTCGACCGATAAGAGCCTGCCGGCCGAAGAAAGGAACGGATATGAAACGATACGATCTCAGACATCTTCACGAGAACTTCTACGACCGGATGATCGAACTGATCGACACCGGGCTCAAGGATGGGGAAGTGGGGATCTTCCTCTTTGAAATCGGAGACTTCTCCCCCATCCAAAAAAGCGCCGATCTGATCAAGGAGCACGGGCACGAGTTGTTGAACTCCCTGAAGTTCAACGAAGTCGACTGGACCATCGTCGTCAGAAAAAAGGGGAGCTGATGGCCAAAGTTCTCGTCTCCACCTGGCGGGGGGAGCGGATCGACAACCGCTCCAAATCCCCCGAAGAGTGGGAAGAATCGGCCTTCAAACTGCCGGAGACCTACCACGGAGAGCAGGGCAGCCGGGCCTTCATCGGATGGGACGGCGTGGCGATTTTCCGGGAGGACACCGACGCGGTCCGCCTGGCCACCGAGTACGCCGCGACCTACCAGAAATATTCCGAAGCGTGCGGCCGGTGCGCACCGGGGCGCTGGGGCGGACGGATCCTCTACGACCTGCTCGACAAAATCGCCCGGGGCGAGGGGAGTTTCGAGGACGTGGAGCATCTGCGGGAGGTCTCCCAGACGATGATGCTCACCTCCAAGTGCGAGATCGGCCGGACCGTCCCCAGGCCGATCCTCGATCTGATGGAGCTCTACAAGGATCAGTTCGACGCCTGCATCCTGGAGCAAAAGCCCTCCCCCCACTACGGGCGGGACGACATCGACTATATCGCCAAAGTGACGGCGCCGTGTATGGACGCCTGCCCCGCCCACGTGGACATCCCCGCCTACATCGAGGGGGTCCGGGACATGGTCTTCACCGAATCGCTCGAGGCGACCCGCAAGACGATGCCCCTGGCCCACACCTGCGGGCGGGTCTGCCCCCATCCGTGCGAAGATGCCTGCCGCCGGGCCAACCTGGACGAGCCGGTTTCGATCATGGAGCTCAAGCGTCTGGGGGCTGATTACGAGACCGACCACGGTCTGGGATTTCTGCACCCGCAGGAGCCCAAGCCGCCCCGCAACGACGGCAAGAAGGTGGCCATCGTCGGAGCGGGCCCCGCGGGGCTGACCGCCGCGTACTATCTGGGGCTTGAGGGGATCAAGGTGGACATCTTCGAAGAGCTCCCCGTCCTGGGGGGCGAAGTGGCCGTCGGGGTCCCCGAATACCGGATGCCGATCGAGAAGTACAAC
Source organism: Campylobacteraceae bacterium (assembly GCA_027081405.1). GTDB lineage: Bacteria > Campylobacterota > Campylobacteria > Campylobacterales > Sulfurovaceae > Nitratifractor. The sequence continues at coordinate 14,360 of JALWKO010000003.1, forward strand.
AAAGACATCGAACTGGTCACCTCCCTGGAGACGGTCGACGTCTATACCAACCACCGGGTCGACGCCGAGAGGCTCAAGGAGCTCGACGCCGAATACGACGCGGTGCTGCTGGCGTTCGGTGCCCGCCTCTCCAAAAAAATCCGCGCCGAGAACGAACGCCCCGACATGGAAGGGTACTGGGGGGCGATCGCGATGCTCGACCAGGTCAACCTCTGGAACAAATACCGCATCGGCGAGCCCGCCTCCAAAAAGCTCAAGGACACCACCGTCGTCTGCGTGGGCGGAGGGTTCACCTCGATGGACGTGGTCCGCTGCGCCGTGCGTGAAGGGGCCAAGAAGGTGATCATGCTCTACCGCCGGGACGAGAAGACGATCATCCGCAACACCACCTACGAGGAGTACCACGAGGCGGTCGAAGAGGGGGTGGAGTTCATCTTCCACGCGGCGGTGGAACGGATCGTGGACGAGAACAACAAACTCAAAAAACTCATCTGCAACCGTTTCGAGCTCATCCCCGATCTCGACGGCGGACGCCCCAAGCTGGAGAAGATCGAGGGGGCCGATTTCGAGATCGAATGCGACTGGCTCATTCCGGCGGTTTCCCAGTCGGCCGATCTGAGCATTCTGCCTAAGGAGTGGAATCTCAAGCTCACCAGCTGGAACACCCTGCTGACCAACGGACGGGACTACATGACGAGCCGCCCCGGGATCTTCGCCGCCGGGGATTGCGAGTACGGCCCCATGACGATCGTCAACGCCGTCGGGCAGGCCAAACGGGCCGCGTCGGTGATCAGCCGCTACATCTACGACGGCAAGGTGAGCCTCACCGACGAGGAGATCATGGAGGACCACCTCAAGAACCTGGGGGTCTACGACAAGAACGAGAAGGTCACCGGATGGATGCCCGGCATCCCCCGGAACGTCAGCGAGAAGCTCAGCGTCGAGGAGCGCAAAGACAACAACCGGGAGGTGAACCTGGGGCTCAGCGGCGAAGAGGCGATCGCCGAGGCAGAGCGCTGCATGCGCTGCTATTACATTTCGATGGTGGCGGTGTGAGATGAGCAAGGCCGAAAACGTCAAAACGGTAACCCTGACGATCGACGGGAAAGAGGTGACGACCCGCTGGGGCAACACGATTCTGCAGGCGGCCCGGGAAGCGGGGATCTACATCCCCACAATGTGCTACCTGAGCAAGGTCGAGCCCATCGCTTCGTGCCGGATGTGCGTCGTGGAGGTCGAAGGTGTCGACGGGATGATTCTCTCCTGCCAGGAGAAGGCGGTCGACGGGGCGGTGGTCCGCACGGGGAGCGAAGCGCTGTTTCGCGAGCGGCAGAAAATCATGGAGCTCTACGACGTCAACCACCCCCTCGAGTGCGGCGTCTGCGACAAGAGCGGCGAGTGCGACCTGCAGAACAAAACCCTCGAATTCGCCGTCGATACCCAGGAGTTCACCGCCCGGGACCAATGCCGTCCGGTCCAGAACTGGGGATTCATCAGCTACGATCCGGCCCTGTGCATCATGTGCGAAAGGTGCGTGCGGGTCTGTACCGAGATCGTCGGCGACGAGTCGCTCCAGATCAGCCCCGGCGGGTACAAATCGACCATCGTCAACGTCAAGCCCGACGAACCCTGCGCCGAATGCGGGGAGTGTATGGCGGTCTGTCCGGTGGGGGCGCTGGTGAGTACCGATTTCAAATACAGCTCCAACGCCTGGGAGCTGGAGAAAATCCCCGGTGCATGCGCCCACTGTTCGGCCGGGTGCGAACTCCGCTACGAAGTCAAGCACGCCTCGATCGACGACCCCGAGCCCAAAATCTACCGAGTCACCAACGACTTCGAATTTGCCAGCCTTTGCGGGGCGGGGCGTTTCGGATACGATTTCGAAAACCGCGGCGCGCGCAAGGATCCCGAAGCCTTCGCCCGTGCCGTGGAGGCCCTCCGGAAGGCCGAGACGATCCGTTTCTCCTCGGTGATCAGCAACGAAGAGGCCCTGCTGCTCGCCCGGATCGCCCGGCACACCGGCGCCCGACTGGTCTGCGACGACGCCCGGGGATATCAGAAATTCCTGCGGGCTTATCGGGAGGCTTCGGGCAAAAGCCTCTACGGCGGGAATCTGGGCAAACTTCAGCGTTCCGACATGATCGTGGTCTTCGCCACCCGCCTCTACGACGACGCCCCGATGGTCAAGTACGCCATCGCCACCGCCAGCAAGCGCCAGAAGGCCCAGGTGGTCTATTGCCACCCGATGGAGGATCCCCGGATCCAGAATCTCGTCACCCGCCTCATCCGCTACGAAGCGGGGGCCGAGGAGGGGGTCGCCGCGCTCCTGGCCGATCTGCTGGTGGATCGCCGCCGGGCCCCCGAGGAGTTGCGGCGTTTCCTGGAGGATCTGGACATCGGCTATCTGAGTGCGGAGAGCAACGTCTCCGAAGAGGAGATCGAGGCGGTTCGCCGGGTCATGTGGAAGCGCAAACGCTTCACCCTGGTGGTGGGGGCCGACGTATACAACCACCCCCGGGTCGAAAACATCGCCCGGATCCTGGCGGCGATCGAACGCTACAGCGACTTCGATCTGATCGCGATCCCCCCCGCCTCCAACTCCCTGGGGGTGAGCCTCATCTGCGATCTGGCCGACGAAGCACAGGGCTACACCGTAGGCTACAACGCCCCCGGGGACTTCGTCCTCAGCGCCCTGGGGGACGGGGATCTGGACATGCCGGCGATGAACCAGCAGGAGGGGACCCTCACTACGATCGCCAAACGGGTGGTCCCCACCTATCCGGCCCTCCCCTACGGAGGGTATGAGCTGGCGGACCTGGCCCGGGCGCTGGGGATCGGGATCGAACACGTGATCGATCTGACCCCCGAGCTCCCCGCCGAAGAGGGCTTCTCCCCCGTGGCTTTCGACGATCTGCCCCTCGGCTACGACAACCTGGGTACCGAGCTGCGGGGCTATCTCCTCGAAAACGCCCCCCGGGAAGGGGAGGCCCTCCCCGAGGAACCCGCCGAGATCGACAGCTACGACGGGACGGTGGTCTACCGCTGCGATCCGGGGAACCTTTTCGGTCCCTTCACCGCCCGGACCCACCAGCTCGCCGCCGAGGCGAAACTGGTCGGTTCGGCCCAGTTCGCGGCGGCGGCGAAAATCGCCGACGGGGAGAGGGTCCGGTTCGAAGTGGACGGGATCGCGTTCGAGCGGGTGTTTACGATCGACACATCGATGAAAGGGACGATCGCGATCAACCCCGTTTTCGACACCGGATTAAGGAGCTTTGCGATATCCTCGTATCGTTTCTCTCCCGCCCGAATCCATCATGCAGGGGATGCCGATGAGTAAAAACGAGATCACCATCACCATCGACGGGAAAGAGTGTCGTACCACCGAGGGGGAATACGTCCTCAACGTGGCCCGCGCCAACGGCATCTTCATTCCGGCGATCTGCTATCTGACCCGCTGTTCGCCCACCCTGGCCTGCCGCCTCTGCCTCGTGGAGGCCGACGGAAAACGGGTCTACGCCTGCAACGCCAAAGCCAAAGAGGGGATGGAGATCGTCACCACCACCGAGGAGATCCTCGAAGAGCGGCGGGCGATCATGGAGGTTTACGACGTCAACCACCCCCTGCAGTGCGGCGTGTGCGACCAGCACGGGGAGTGCGAGCTGCAGAACTACACCCTGGAGCTGGCGGTCGATTCGCAGCACTACGCCATCGCCGACACGAAACGGGAGACCAAAAACTGGTCGAGCGTGCTCCACTACGACGCGGGGCTGTGTATCGTCTGCGAACGGTGCGTGACGGTCTGCAAAGACATGATCGGAGACAGCGCCCTCAAGACCGGACCCCGGGGCGGGGAGGCCCTGGACAAGTCCTACAAGGAGACGATGCCCAAAGACGCCTACGCGATGTGGAACAAGCTCCAGAAATCGATCATCGTCCCCAGCAACGGAACCGAACACACCAACTGTTCCGACTGCGGGGAGTGTACGGCGGTCTGCCCCGTGGGGGCGCTCACCGAGCGGGATTTCGTCTACAAGGCCAACCCCTGGGAACTCAAGGAGGTCCCCGCCACCTGCGCTCACTGCTCCAGCGGCTGCCACCTCTACTACGAGACCCGCTTCACCTCGATCGACGATCCCAGCGAGCGGATTTTCCGGGTCAAAAACGAATGGAATTTCCAGTCCCTGTGCGGCGCCGGGCGCTTCGGCTACGACTACGAAAACCGCGACGTATCCAAGGATCCCGAAGCCTTCGCCCAGGCGGTGGAGGCCCTCAAAAAGGCCGAAACGATCCGCTTTTCCTCGATGATCACCAACGAAGAGGCGAAGATGCTCCAGACCCTCAAAGAGGAGCGGGGCGTACGGCTGGTCAACCCCGAAGTGCGCCCGTTCCAGCGCTTCCTGGCAGCTTATGCCAAAGCGGCGGGGCGGAGCCTCTACCCCGACGACTACAAGACGATCATGAAGGAGTGCGATTTCGTCGTCAGCGTTGGGGCGGCCCTGCGCAACGACAACCCCAACGCCCGCTACGCCTTCAACAACGTCCAGAAGATGAACAAAGGAGCGGGGTTCTATTTCCATCCGGTGGGCGATACCCTGGTCCCCACCTTCGGCAAGAGCGTGGAGTGTTTCACCCATCGTCCCGGAGACGAGGAATACGCCCTCTATCTCCTCCTCGACCTCTTCGCCGACCGCCAGAAGCTCCCCTCCGAAGTGGCCGAGTATCTGGAGAGTTTCCATGAGACGCGGACCAAAAAGGTGGTCGAGAAGGTGATGAAGACGGTCACCGAAACGGTCGTCGACGAAGAGACCGGCGAAGAGAAAGAGGTGAGCAAGAAAGTCCCCGAAACGGTCGAAAAGGAGGTGGAGTACGACCACAACCTCCTCGTGGAGCGGCTGGGGGGAGACGCCGAAAACTTCGCCGAGCTTTTCGAGAAGATGAACAAGAAAAAAGAGTCCTACGCCCTCATCGTGGGAGAGGATCTCTACGGCCATCCCCGCCGGGAGAACCTGGCCCGCCTCGTGGCCCTCGTCGAGGAGGCCTGCGGGATGAAGGTAGCGATGATCCCCCCCAAGTCCAACGCCCTGGGGGTTGCGCTGATCTGCGACCTGGACGACGAGGCGCACGGCTACACCGTCGGGTACAACCAGCCCGGCGATTTCGTCCTCAGCGCCCTGGGGGACGGGGATCTGGACATGCCGGCGATGAACCAGCAGGAGGGAACGATGACCACGATGAACAAGCGGGTGGTCCCCACCAACGCCGCGCTGGAGTACGGAGGGTACGAGCTCAACGACCTGATGAACGCCCTGGGGCTGGGAGAGCGGCTGACGGTGGACTGGACGGCGAAACTCCCGGTCGACAAGGGCTTCCAGGCGGTGGCCTTCGACGATCTGGAGGACGGCTTCGCCAACGACGGCACCGAACTGCGGGGCTACGCCCTGGCACAGATCGCGGTGGAGAAGGAGGATGCCCTCCCTGAAAAGGCGGAGGGGATCGAGTGGAGCACAGAGGCGATCGCCTACCGCTGCAATCCCCAGCGGCAGTTCAACGATTTCACCGACAAGGCCCACCAGATCTTCGAACCCTTCGCCCTCTACGCCTCCCCGGCCCGGGCCGAGGAGCTGGGGGAGAAGGTCGAAGTCCGCTTCGAGGGGGGCGGATCGCTCCTCCTTGACGTGGCGGTAGACGAGCGGATGGAAGGGCCGATTGTCGAAATCCCCGACTTCAAGGCGGCGGCCGACGTCTACGGGCTGTTCGGCCCCTACCGCTATGCCAACGTAACGATCAAAAAGGTGTAACGATGGACGGATATATCATTGGAACAATCATCAAAGCGATCCTGATCCTGGCGATCATCTCGGCCCTGGCGGGATTCGGGACCTATCTGGAGCGGAAGGTCCTGGCCTTCATGCAGCGGCGGCTCGGTCCCATGCATGTGGGCCCCTACGGATTGCTGCAGATCCTGGCCGACGGGATCAAGCTCTTCACCAAAGAGGACTTCATCCCCAGCCACGCCAATCGGCTCATTTTCATGATCGCTCCGGCGATCACCGCCGCGACGGCTTTCATCGCGCTGGCGGCGGTTCCGCTGCTACCCGAATTCACGATTTTCGGGGTGAAGGTCCGTCCCATCGTCGCCGATCTGAACATCGGAATCCTCTTCGTCCTGGGGATGATGGCCGCGGGGCTCTACGGTCCGCTCCTGGCGGGTCTGGCCCAGCACAACAAATGGGGTCTGCTCGGGGCCGCCCGGACCGCGGTGCAGTTTCTCAGCTACGAGGTGGTCACCGGTCTGGCGATCCTGGCGCCGATCATGATGGTTGGTTCCTTGTCGCTGATCGATTTCAACAACTACCAAACCGGCGGGATCGGCTCCTGGCTCATCTGGAAGCAGCCCCTGGCCTTCATCCTCTTCATGATCGCGGGATACGCAGAGACCAACCGGACCCCCTTCGACCTGCTGGAGCACGAAGCGGAGGTGGTCTCCGGATACGCCACCGAATACAGCGGGATGCGCTGGGGGATGTTCTTCATCGGGGAGTACACCAACATGATCACGATCGGCTTCCTGGCCTCGCTGGTCTTCCTGGGGGGATTCAACCCCTGGGGCTTCATCCCCGGCGGGTTGGCGATCATCCTCAAAGTGAGCTTCCTCTTTTTCCTGATGCTGTGGATTCGGGCCGCCTGGCCCCACGTCCGGCCCGATCAGCTGATGTGGCTGTGCTGGAAGGTGCTGATGCCTCTGGCGGTAATCAACGTGACCCTCACCGGCCTGGTGATGATGGTGTAAGGAGGATCCATGAGTCTTGAGCAATTCAAAAACCGCAACGTCGGCACCCAGAACTACGTGATGCTCGATCTGGGCAAAGAGCCCGCGAACAACTGGGAGAAATTCAAGCAGGTGGTCCGCCGCTCGGTCAAACTGGAACTGTTCACCGGTCTGAAGGTGACCTTCCGGGAGATGATCAAAGCCCTCTTCATGGGGGAGATGCACACGGTCAAGTATCCGTTCGAAAAACTTCCCATCGCCCCCCGGTATCGGGCGATCCACGAGATGAAGCGGCTGCTCGAGAGCGGTCATTACCGCTGCATCGGATGCGGACTGTGCGAAAAGATCTGCATCGCCAACTGTATCCGGATGGATACCCGCTACGACGAGAACCAGCGCAAGGAGGTGAGCGAATACACCATCAACTTCGGACGCTGCATCTTCTGCGGATACTGCGCCGAAGTGTGCCCCGAGTTGGCGATCGTGCATGGTGGACGCTACGAGGTCTCCAGCGAACAGCGGGCGAGCTTCGCGCTTTTTGAGGATATGCTCACTCCGATCGATAAGTTGACCGAGCAGAAAGAGTACCCCGGATTCGGGGCCGTCTCGCCCGACGCGGACAAGAAGATCAAAAAAACCCCGCTGGCCTATTAAGGAGTCGTGATGGAAACCTTCGCCTTTTATCTCTTTTCGATCCTCATCGCCGGCCTCTTTCTGGTGACGGTGCTGAGCCGGAACGTCCTGTACGCCATGACCTCACTGGCGGCGGGGATGGTGCTCATCTCGGGCCTCTTTTTCATCCTCGGGGCCGACTTCCTCGGAGTGGTCCAGCTCATCGTCTACGTGGGGGCGGTGATGGCGCTCTATGCGTTTGGGATGATGTTCTTCGACGCCACCGGGGTGGTCAAGGAGCGCAACACCCCCGCCCTGCTCGTTTTCCTCCTCGGCGGGCTCAGCGCGGTGATGCTGGTGGTGATCTTCGCCGCTCCGGCGATCGGATCCCACGTCACCCCGTCGTTCCGCACGCCCCAGGGGGTGGACAACCCCCACGCGGTGGGGCTGGTGCTCTTCACCAAATATCTGGTCCCCTTCGAAGTGGCTGCGGTGATGCTCCTGGTCGCCATGATCGCCGGGATCATCCTGGCGGGCAAGAAGATGGATACGAGCCTCTCGAAGATCAGTGACGGAGAGGAAAGCCAAGCTGCCGGAAAGGAAGAACGATGATCGGACTGAGCCACTATCTGATTCTCGCGGCGATCCTCTTTGCGATCGGGATCGTCGGGGTGATTCGGCGCAAAAACCTGCTGATGCTCTTTTTCGCCACCGAGATCATGCTCAACGCGGCCAATATCGCCTTCGCGGCGATTTCCAGCTACACCGGCGATCTGGGCGGACAGATGTTCGCCTTTTTCATCATCGCCGTGGCCGCCAGCGAGGTGGCCGTGGGGCTGGGGCTGCTGATTTTGATCTACCGCAAATACGGTACGCTCGATCTCGATAACTTTACGATGTTGAAGGGGTGATCATGGAAGGACTCGTCTATACCGCACTGTTCGCGCCGTTGGCGGGCTCGCTTTTCGCCGCACTTTTCGGGATGCGCCCCAAGACCCTGCTGACGGGGGTGGTCACCTCGCTGCTGCTGCTTGTTTCGTTCATCGCCTCCACGGCGTTGCTGTGGCACGTGATGCACGTGGGGCCGGTGCACGTGAAGCTGATGGACTGGATCGTGGCCGGGGATATGAGCATCCCGTTCGGATTCAACGTCGATCAGGTCACTGCGGTGATGATGACGGTGGTCACCCTGGTTTCGACCGTGGTGCACATCTACTCCAACGGCTACATGGAGCACGACAAGGGCTTCAACCGCTTCTTCAGCTACCTCTCGGCCTTCGTCTTCTCGATGCTGGTCCTGGTGATGAGCGACAACTTCCTGGGGCTCTTCATCGGCTGGGAAGGGGTGGGAGTCTGCTCCTGGCTGCTGATCGGATTCTGGTACCACAAGCCGGACGTCACCCGGGACGAGAATCCGTCGATCTCCCCCTCCTGGGCGGCCAACGAAGCGTTCATCATGAACCGGATCGCCGACCTGGGGATGCTCATCGGGATCTTCCTCATCTACTGGAACGTGGGAAGCCTCCAGTATGATGCGGTATTCGCCGCGGTACCCCATCTGTCCCATGCGCTGCTGGTGGCGATCGGAGTCTTCCTCTTCATCGGAGCGATGGGGAAATCGGCCCAGTTCCCCCTGCATACCTGGCTGGCCGACGCGATGGAGGGTCCCACTCCCGTATCGGCGCTGATCCACGCGGCGACGATGGTCACCGCCGGGGTCTATCTGGTGATCCGGGCCCATCCGCTCTATTCGGCGGTCCCCGGAGTGGGGTACTTCGTCGCCGTGGTGGGGACCTTCGTGGCGATCTTCGCCGCGTCGATGGCTCTGGTCAACCGGGATCTGAAGCGGATCATCGCCTATTCGACCCTTTCGCAGCTTGGATACATGTTCGCCGCCGCGGGGCTGGGGGCCTACTGGGTGGCGCTGTTCCACCTGGCGGCCCACGCGTTCTTCAAAGCCCTCCTCTTCCTGGGGGCCGGTAACGTGATGCACGCCATGCACGACGAGCTGGACATCTTCAAGATGGGTGGACTCAAGAAGGTGATGAAATGGACCTACATCTACATGGGGGTCGCGTCGCTGGCTCTGGCGGGGATCTGGCCTTTCGCCGGATTCTACTCCAAGGATACAATCCTCGAGGTGGCCTTCAACGAACACACCTACGGGATCTGGTTCGTACTGTGGCTCACGGCGGGGCTGACGGCTTTCTACAGCTTCCGGCTGGTCTTCCTCGCCTTCTGGAGCGACGAGCGGTACAAGTGCTACGGCTTCCACCCCCACGAGGTGCAGCGCTATGTCCTCTGGGCGATGTTCCCCCTTGGGCTCTTGGCGGTGATCTTCGGTTGGTACAAAGAGGAGTTCGTCGATTTCGTTACCGGTCTGCTCCCCGCCTATGAGGTCTCCGAGCACACCCACCACATGCTTCCGATCCTGGTGACGGTGACCCTGGCGATCGCCATCGGGGGGATCGTGGTGGCCTATGTGATGTACCACAAGCGGCTCAAGCGGAGCGAAAAGGTCGAGGCGAGCCTCCCGTACCGGATCCTGTACAACCAGTATTACATCCCGATCCTCTACGAGAAGGTTTTCGCCAAGCCCTATGCGGAGCTTTCGGACATCGCCTGGAAAGAGATCGATCTGCAGGTGGTCGACGCCACCGTCGACGGCATCGCCAAGGTCGTCGAGGAGAGCGGAGACGCGACCCGTCGGATGCAGAGCGGGAACCTTTCGGACTATCTCAAGTGGATGGCCGGCGGAGCGATCGCCCTGGCGATCCTGGCAGTCATCGTCGTAGCGAACGGTTAAGGAGAGAATGGCATGGAAAACATTTTGAGCGTACTGATCTTTTTCCCGCTCGTCGCGGCCCTGCTCGGATTCCTGGTCAAACCCCAGAGCATCCGGGCCTACGGGATCACCGTCGCGGCGATCGAGTTCGTGCTGACTCTCTGGCTCTGGATGAGCTTCGACGCATCCGACGGGGGCTTCCAGTTCATCGAGTTCTTCCCGCTGGTGAGCAGTTTCGGGATTAACTACTATCTCGGCGTCGACGGGATCAGCCTCTTCATCGTTGTCATGACCGCGCTGATGACTCTGCTGGGGATCGTCACCCTCGGGGAGGTGAAAAAACTCAAAAACATGATCATCAGCCTCCTCTTCCTCGAAGTGGCGATGGTGGGGGTCTTCGTGTCGCTGGATGCGATCGTCTTCTATCTCTTCTGGGAATTCTCCCTCGTTCCGATGCTTTACATCATCGGCTACTGGGGAGGGGAGAAGCGGCTCTACGCGGCGATCAAGTTCTTCCTCTACACCTTCGCCGGATCGCTGATCATGCTGGTGGGGATGCTCTACGTCGCCTACGTCTATCACGAGGTGACCGGAAACTGGAGCTTCTCGCTGACCGATTGGTATGCGCTGGTGCTGCCGATTTCGGTCCAGAAATGGCTCTTTTGGGCCTTCTTCCTCGGATTCGCGATCAAGGTGCCGATGTTCCCCTTCCACACCTGGCTTCCCTATGCCCACGGCCAGGCTCCCACGATCGGTTCGGTGATCCTGGCGGCGGTGCTGCTGAAGATGGGAACCTACGGATTCGTCCGCTTCTCGCTTCCGATGTTCCCTGATGCCAGCGTGGCCTACATCCTCCCGGTAGGGGTGATCGCGATCATCATGATCATCTACACTGCGATGGTGGCCTATGCCCAGAAGGATATGAAGCAGGTGGTCGCCTACAGTTCGATCTCCCACATGGGGGTGATCGTCCTGGGGACCTTCGCCATGAACCCCGAAGGGATCGCCGGTTCGGTCTTCCTGATGCTCTCCCACGGGATCGTTTCGGGGGCATTGTTCCTCCTGGTGGGAGTGATCTACGACCGGCGTCACACCAAGCTCATGAGCGAATTCGGAGGGTTGGCGGCGGTGATGCCCAAATACGCCCTGATTTTCGGGATCATGCTGATGGCTTCGGTGGGGCTTCCGCTGACGATCGGATTCGTCGGGGAGTACCTCTCGCTGGCGGGATTCTTCAAAGTCTCTCCCGTCATGACGGCGCTGGGGGGATTCTCAGTCATCCTGGGGGCGGTCTACATGCTCTCGCTGTACAAAAAGAGTTTCTTCGGCCCCGTCACCAAAGAGGAGAACAAAGTCCTCCCCGATCTGAACGGCCGTGAGCTGGCGGCGCTGGTGCCGCTGGCGGCGATCGTCGTCTGGCTCGGGGTCTATCCCAAGCCGGTCCTCGGTCCCATCGACACTAGCGTCAAGGCGCTGGTGCAGTTCATGGACACCAAGGCCCAGACCCCCGAGGCGAAGCGGGTTATCCACGTTAGCAAAAGCACCAAGGAGGCGAAGTAATGTTGCAGCCAATCTCCGTTAGCCTGGCGAAACTCAACCTGATCACCCTCTCACCCATGCTGGTGGTCGTCGGGGGCGCTTTGCTGATCCTGCTGATCGATTTGCTCAAAAAGGATCTGGACAAGTCGCTTTATGTGATGCTCTCGGTGCTGGTACTCTTCGTCGATTTCGGTGCGACGCTGAGCCTGGGGATCAACGAACGGGGCTTTTTCGACGTGATGCTCGAGGACGGGATCTCGATCCTGGCGCAGCTGACGATCCTGATCGCTTCGATGCTCTTCATCCCCCTGGCGCTGACCTCCAAGCGCTTCCACGAATACTCCTATCCGGAGTTTTTCGCCCTCTTTTTGTTCATGATCGCGGGCTTCCAGTTCATGGTCGCCACCGACAACCTGATCATGATCTTCATCGGTCTGGAGACCGCTTCGCTGGCGCTGTATACCCTCATCGCGATGCACAACACCCCCGGCAGCCACGAAGCGGCGATCAAATATTTCACGATGGGGGCAATGGCGGCGGGCTTTTTCGTCATGGGGGCGGCGGTAGTCTACGGATTGACCGGGTCGGTGGAACTCTACGACGTAGCTAAGGTCTTTGAGGCTCGGATGGCGGAGCCTGGGTTTGCGATCCCGCTCATCGGCGGCGCGCTCCTGCTGATGGTGGCCATCGGCTTCAAGGTATCGCTCATTCCGTTCCACCTCTGGACCCCCGACGTCTACGAAGGGGCCAGTGCGCCGATGGCCGGATACATGTCGATCGTCCCCAAGATCACGATGATGGTAGTGGCGATGCGGGTGCTGGCCATGTACGTGGATATGGGGGTGGAGGCGGTTCGCTGGATGATCATCATCCTGGCGGTGGTCACCATGACCCTCTCGAACATGATGGCGATCGTCCAGGAGGACGTGAAGCGGATGCTCGCGTACAGTTCGATCTCCCATGCCGGTTTCGTCATGGCGGCGCTGGCGCTGGATACCACCAAGGCCTACAGTTCGATCTTCCTCTACTACGGCCTTTTCCTGTTCACCAACCTGGGGGCCTTCACCATGCTCTGGATCACCCGCCACAAGCAAAAGCGCTACCATCACCGCTTCCACCACCCCTACGAGAAGTTCTCGGGGCTGATCCACACCTCTCCGATGGGGGCGGTGATCATGGCGATCTTCATGCTCTCCCTCACCGGTGTGCCCCCCTTCAGCCTCTTCTGGGGAAAACTCTACGTCATTAGCGCGACGGTCGATGCGGGGTACATCTGGCTGGCGATCGTCATGGCCCTCAATAGTGCCATCGCGGCGTACTACTATCTGAAACTGATCGTCTACATGTTCCTCAAACCCCCCGTACCCGGGGTGGAGGCGATCGCCGCCAACGCGTCGCGCCCATTGATGGTGATCGTGGGGATCTCGGTCGCCGTGACGGTCTTCTCGGTCTTCGTGATGCAGCCGCTGCTGAGCTACATCAACTACATGGTGAGCGTCAGCGGCTACTGATTCTTCTTTCACCATTGCCGGCCGTCCATGGCCGGGCGTTTTCCTTCTTCCATGCTTACCGAGGATTTTTCGACGATCGTTGATGCTACGCGAGATATGCTTCGATCGCGTCGCGGATCGCTTCGACCTCTCCCCGAACGACATCCTGAAATTGGGAGCGGTTGAAGGTGCGCTGCCGTTTGGCCAGCCGGGCGGTGTCGGTGACGATCTTCTCCCGGAGTGTCGTACGGTCGTAGCGTCCGTCCAGATAATCGAGCACCTCCCGGATCCCGATCGCTTTCATCGAAACCGGAGCCCGTCCGTAGCGGTGCTCCAGGCCGCACACCTCGTCGATCAGCCCCGATTCCAGCATCGCTTCGGTACGCTGCGCGATCCGTTCCCGCAGAACATGGCGATCCCACTCAATCTCGAAGAGGGGGACCCGGGATTCGAAGATCGGTTGCGGGGGGTGGGAGCGGAAATAGCTGCTAGGCCCTTCTCCCGTCGCTTCGAGGATCGTGAGGGCCTTTTCGATCCGGTACCGGTCGGTAGGGGAGACCTTGCGAGCCCACGCGGGGTCGAGAGTTTCCAGTTTCCGGTAGGCTGCGCGGAGATCCTCCATCTCTTTCCCGACCCGTCGGCGGGTCGCTTCGTCGATCGGGGGGAGGGGGCTGATCCCCTCCAGGAGGATTTTGAGATAAAAGCCGCTTCCTCCGACGATCCAGAGGGGGACGCCCTGCTCCCGGGCGGCGGCGAAGGCGTGTCGGGCCTCTTGGGCGAAACGGATGACGTCGAAGGGTTCGTCGGGGGCGACGAGATCGATCCCGAAATGGGGGACCGATCCCCGCTCCGTCGGGGTCGGTTTGGCCGAAGCGATGTCGATTTCCCGATAGAGCGCCAGGGAATCAAGTGAAAGGATCACCCCGCCGTGACGTCGGGCCAGATCGAGAGCGAGGGCGGTTTTCCCTGAAGCAGTGGTACCGATCAGGGCAATGGTGACTGTAGAGTGGGCATTGGAGGGATTCATTAAGGTATGATAACCTAAGAAGGTGTAATATAGTAGATATAATCACCGCACCGAGTGACTCCCTCAATTTTTGGGAGAGCGAGACGTGGTGCGATGTGTGCAAAAAAGTGCGAAGGACTCCCCGTAGGGAATTCGAGCACTTTGTTTGTGCACAGATCGCCGCGTATCGCTCTCCCCGAAGGGTGCGGCACTTTTGCCCATATG
>JALWKO010000004.1 GCA_027081405.1 Campylobacteraceae bacterium
TGGAGAAAAACACCAAAGCCTATATGGAAGATTTAGCCAGAAACCCTCAGAAAGTCAAAAACTTCTTTCAGGCAGAATCGGTGAGGTATGCAGCATGACTTTGAGTCTGTTTTTTAGTGCCGTAATATCTCCACAACGACACCCTTACGCTGCTCTGCGGTTACATTCCCCTCTTTCTGGCGATCGCCTTTCTCCATATCTACGAATACCGCTTCACCCTCCTCGAGCGCAGACTCAAAGCGATCAATGCCTCGCTCGAGGAGACCGTCCGGAAAAAGACGCGGGAGCGGACTCAGGTACTCGAGGAGCAGCGCAACAAGCTCTATTACCAGGCCCACCAAGACGCACTCACCGGACTCCCTAACCGGCTCAAAGTGGAAAAAGAGCTCCGGACGCTCCTCGAAAAAAGCGAATGCCGCCCTGCACTCCTTTTCATCGATCTGGACCATTTCAAGAACATCAACGACTCTTTCGGGCACGAGACGGGCGACCGGGTGATCCGGACGATCGCCTCGCGGATCGCCGACTGCCTCGACGGAGCAGGGATACTGGCCCGGTTCGGCGGAGACGAGTTCATCGTTCTGGTGGAGCGCTTCGAGACCCGCAACGATCTGGAGTGGCTCGCCCGGGAGATCCTCAGCTGCGTCGCCCGCCCCCTTCCGGTGGAGACGATGAATCTTTTCGTCACCTGCAGCGTGGGGATCGCGGTGGTCGATCTTGGGATCCGGACCCCCCACGACATGATCAAACACGCCGATACGGCGATGTACGGAGCCAAAGAGAGCGGTCGAAACACCTACCGTTTCTACGTCTCGGAGATGACCGAAATGGCGTTCGAACGAGTGTTGATGGAAACGGGGGTCCGGATGGCCCTCGAAAAGGGGGAGTTCGAGCTCTACTACCAGCCGATCGTCGACGGTGCGGAAGGGGCGATGGTGGGTGTGGAGGCGTTGATACGATGGAACCACGAGCCGATGGGAGTCGTTTTCCCGTCGGCGTTCATCCCTCTGGCCGAAGAGACCGGTCTGATCGTCGATCTCGACCGGTGGGCGATGGAGACCGGAATGCGGAAGATCGCCCGCTGGATCGAACGGGGCTACGCCCCCGGTCGCCTCTCGCTCAATCTCTCGGTAAAGTTTCTCCAGCACGAGCGCTTCTTCTCCGACGTGGAGGAGCTTCTGCGCAGGACCGGATGCCGCCCCGAATGGATCACGTTCGAGATCACCGAGAGCCATATCATGCACAACGTCCACCACGCTGTAGAGGTGCTCGAAGAGTTGCGGAAAGCTGGATTTTCGATCGCCGTGGACGATTTCGGGACGGGGTATTCTTCACTGGCCTATCTCAAGCACTTCCCGGTCGAGAAACTCAAAATCGACCGCTCTTTCATCCGGGACATCCCCGAAAACCGGGAAGACGTGGCGATCACCCGGGCGATCATCGCGGTGGGAAAAAGTCTCGGGATGGAGGTGGTCGCCGAAGGGATCGAAACCGAGGCGCAAAAGGAACTGTTGCAACGATGGGGATGTCGGCTGATGCAAGGGTATCTGTTTTACCGGCCGATGCCGGCCAGAGAGTTGGAAAAGATATTGCAAAACGTGTCCGAGGAGGCGGCTCAAGCCGGCTCTTCCCGCTGATCGCCCAGGAGTTTTTGGGTCCGGAGTTCTTTGAGGAAGGCTCCGAGCTCGTATCGGCTGCGGTATTCGGGGGTCATGATGTGTACGAGGATCTCCCCCATATCCACGACGATCCACTCGTCCGCCACGTCGGCGCCGTAGAAGCGCTCTCCGAGCGGTTTGAGCTCCTCTTTGAGGTGGTCGTAGAGGGCCTGGGTGTGTTTCCCTCCGCGGGAATTGGCGATGATGACCCCTTTGGCAATGTAATCTACGTCTCCGAGGTCATGCACTTCGATCGCTTCGGCTTTTTTGTCGTCGAGTACGGCGACGATCCGGTCTACCCGTTCCTTGATGGTCACGATCTGTGTTCTCCTTCGTTCCGGGTTTTTTCGTTCGGTTTCAGGCGATAAGTTTCGATCACTTCGTCCCGGATCCGGGGATCGACGTATTCGAGCCCCTCCCCCCGACGGATCATCGTGGAGCTCACCGGCACGTCCACTTCGACGACGACGGCGCGGCGCAAAGCGGAGAGATCCGCTTCCCACCCTTTGCGGGTGGCGACGATCCATCCCAGTTCCCGGTTGAGGGTCTCGAATGCTCTCCACCGGGGGAGCTGGGCGACATTGTCGGAGCCCACGACGATCCAGCCGATGTCGTAGCGTTTCCGAAGGGCCCGATAGGTTTCGACGGTATAGACCCGTCTGCCCTGGGCGATTTCGTAGTCGTCGATCACCACACTGGGGAGGTCGAAAACCCGTCGGCACCATTCGAGGCGCAGTCGGGGATCCGCGTGGCTTTGGCGCTTGAACGGATTGAGCCAGGCGGGGACGACGACGACCCGGTCGACCGCATCCAGGGCGAGGGTCCGCCGGATGATCTGGGTATGCCCCAGATGGGGCGGATCGAAGCTTCCGCCGAAGAGGGCCGTTTTTCGGTCGTGATTAACCAAGCGATAACCTCGCCTTGAGTAAAATATGCCGCTATATTATCATAACTGTTGGCACCGTGAACCGGGCGAGCGAGCCTGTGGGAAGCGGGAAGGGAGGTTGTTTCGATGCTTCAGACGATCAAGGACCTGGCGATCGACGGGAAAACCGTCTTCATCCGCTGCGATTTCAACGTTCCGATGGACGAGTTCGGCAACATCACCGACGACCGGCGGATCCGGGCGGCGCTTCCGACGATCCGCTACTGCCTCGACCGGGAATGCAAGGTGGTACTCGCTTCCCATTTCGAACGCCCCGAAGCGGGGAAATTCGACGAGAAATTCAGCCTCTATCCCGTCTTCAAACGGCTCGACACGCTTCTCAAGATCAAGAACCGCCTCTTTTTCGACGACTCCAAAAGTCCCGAAGTGGTCTCTCCCCGGGCCAAAGAGCTCTTCGCCCAGATGGAGGGGGGTGATGTGCTGCTGCTGGAGAACCTCCGTTTCAACCCCGGAGAGACTGCGGACGATCCCGAATTCGCCAAAGCCCTCTCCCGATTCGGAGAATTCTACGTCAACGACGCATTCGGGGCCTGTCACCGCAAGCACGCTTCGATCCACGCCATTACGCAGTACTACGATCGGGAACACAAAGCGGCGGGATTTTTGCTGGCCAAGGAGGTCAATTTCTTCGCGAAAGTGCTCGAAGACCCCGCACGCCCTTTCGTCGCCGTCGTCGGGGGGAGCAAGGTTTCGGGCAAACTCCAGGCGCTCAACCGACTCATCGGAAAGGTCGACAAACTCATCGTCGGGGGCGGGATGGCCTTTACGTTCCTCAAGGCCCAGGGGTACGAAGTGGGCCGATCGCTGGTCGAGGAAGATTTGATCGACGAGGCCCGCACGATTATGTATAAAGCCAAGAAAAACGGAGTCAAATTCTACCTCCCTGTCGACGTGGTCGTCGCTCCCGAACTGAACGAAAACGCCCCCGTCAAATACCTTCCCACCCAAGAGATCCCCGCCGAGTGGATGGGGCTCGATATCGGTCCGGCGAGCACCCGGTTGTTCCGGGAGGCGCTCAACGATGCCCATACGATCATGTGGAACGGCCCCATGGGGGTCTATGAGCTGGAGCGTTTCGCCAAAGGGTCGATCAAGATGTCCCACTACATCGCCGAGAGCCACGCCACGACGATCGTCGGGGGCGGAGATACCGCCGACGTGGCGGCCCGGGCCGGGGACGTGGACGAGATGACCTTTGTTAGCACCGGCGGCGGAGCGAGTCTGAAGCTCATCGAAGGGGAGGAACTTCCCGGAATCGTGGCGCTGCAGTCGTAAGATCGCTATATATCAAAGGAGGAGACGATGATTTTTGCCGCCAATTTCAAAATGAACCACACCCGGGCAAGCACCCGGGAGTATCTCGAACGTCTCGAGGGGATCCTCCGGGTGGAGGAGTACCCCTTCAAAGTCCTCGTCTTCCCGCCGGCCACCGCTCTTTGCGAAGGGACCGACCATATCACGGTCGGGGCCCAGGACGCCTGGGGGGCCGAACACGGCGCCTATACCGGAGAGATCGGTTTGCAGCAGCTGCGGGAATTCGCCATCGACACGGTACTGCTCGGGCACAGCGAACGGCGCCACATCGTCGGGGAGTCCCAGGAGCGGATCGCGGAGAAATTCGCCTTCTACCGGGAGCACGGTTTCGAGATCGTCTATTGCGTGGGGGAGCCCCTGGAGGTGCGCAAGGAGGGGTTCGAGGCGGTCGCCGAGTATCTTTGGGAGCAGTTCGACGGGATCGACCTGGACTACGAGCGGCTCATCGTCGCCTACGAGCCGGTCTGGGCGATCGGCACCGGCGTGGCGGCCGAAACGGAACAGATCGCCCAGACCCACGACGAGCTGCGCCGCCGCATCAAGCGGCCGGTTCTCTACGGCGGGAGCGTCAAGCTGGACAATATCCGCTCCATCGCCGCACTCGAAAACGTCGACGGGGTTCTCGTGGGGAGCGCGTCGCTGGAGGTGGAGAGCTTCCACGGCCTCATGGCGGCGGTCGCACCCGGCCAAATCGACATGGATTGATCGGCGTTCATGGGCTGGATCCGGCTGGTCGGGACCAAACTCCTCTATCTGGCGGGGATGCTCCTGCTCATCTCGGTCATCACCTTCGCCGCGATCCACATGGCCCCCAACAGCTTCTTCGCCGCCGGGGGCCTCAACCCCAACATGACCCCCGAAGCGATCGCCCGGCTCAAGGCGGTCTACGGTCTGGACAAACCGCTGTGGGAGCAGTATCTCTCTTGGCTGAGTTCGATGCTCCATTTCGATTTTGGCGTCTCCTTCGCCAGCGGAAACCGGGTCATCGACGAGATCAAAGAGCGGTTCGGGATCACCCTGGGGATCAACCTGGTCTCGATGGTGCTGATCTTTTTCCTCGCATTCCGCTACGGGATCCGTTCGGCGATGAAAGGGGGGGCGTACGAAGGGGGGCTCAAACAGCTTGCCCTGCTGAGCTACGCCACGCCGTCGTTTTATCTGGCGCTGGTGCTGATCTATCTGCTGGGCTTGAAGCTGGGGTGGTTCCCCATCGCTGGGCTCGAGAGTCTCGAGCCCAAAAAGGGATTTGAACGCTGGATCGACATCGCCTGGCACCTGAGTTTGCCGGTGGCGGTGATCACATTCACGGGCTTCGGTTCGCTGCTTCTTTATGTGCGGTCGTTGACCCGGGAGATCCTCAAGAGCGACTATATTTTCTTCGCCCGGGCCCGGGGGCTGGACGAGAAAACGATCGTGCGACGCTACGTCTATCCCAATCTGCTCCCCTTTATCGTGACGATCCTGGGGCTTTCGCTCCCCGGGTTGCTGGGAGGGAGCGTCATCCTGGAGCAGATCTTTTCGATCGACGGGATGGGGATGCTCTTTTTCCAGAGTGCGCTGGCGCGGGACTATCCGGTGATCATGGGGATTTTGGTGGTGGGGGCGCTGCTGACCCTGCTGGGGAACATGATCGCCGATTTGATCCTCCTGGCGATTGACCCCCACCGGAGACGCTGAGGGCTATTTAAACAGATTCTCCAGCGCGGAGATGTCGCTGGTTTTTTCGGGCGCGGCTTCGGCGCTGCGCTCGACGATCCCCTCCACTTCGTTGAGCTCGATCTGATACTTGGTGAGCATGGAGGCCAGGCGGATGTTGACGCCGCTTTTGCCGATCGCCTTGGCTTTCTGATCGGCGGTGATGTCGACGATCGCTTTTTGCTCGCTGGTATTGTTGTTTTCGATCCGCACCCCCTGGACGACGGCCGGGGAGAGGGCCCGGGTGATGAAAATCTCGGGGATCGGGGAGTATTCGATGCAGTCGATGTTCTCGCCGCCCAGCTCGGCGCTGACGGCGTTGATCCGGACCCCTTTCTGACCGACGGCGGCGCCTACGGGATCGATGTCGCTCCGGTCGGTTTTGAGGGCGACTTTGGCCCGGTCTCCCGGGATCCGGGCCGAGGCGACGATCTCGACGGCGCCGTCTTGGATCTCGGGGACTTCCCGTTTCATCAGCTCCTCCAGGAATTTGGGGGCGGTGCGGGTGAGCTCCAGATACATTCCGTATTTGGGATCGATGTTGACGTAGCGCAGGAGTGCCTTGAGGGTGTCGCCGGTTTTGAAACTCTCCCCCTTGATCCGGTTGCGTTGGCTGAGGATCCCTTTGAGCTCCCCGATCTCGACGTAGGTGTTGCCGTTGTCGTCGACCCGGCTGACGGTCCCGATGATGATCGTGCCTACTTTGGATTTGTATTTCTCAAAAAGGTCCTGCTCGATCCGCCGCTGGATGTGGTACTCCAGTTCCCGGTAGAGATTGGCCGCGGCGGTGCGGCCGTAATCCTCCAGGCGGATTTCGCTCCGGATCCGGTCCCCCGGCTCGATCTCCTCGTCGTAGCTTTTGGCCTCTTCGACGGTGATGTACTTTTCGGGCTCTTCCTGGGCTCTGGGGTCGTCGTCGGGGACGACGGTGAGGACCTTGTAAAGATGGTAGCTCTGGGTGTCGGGGTCGAGGACCACCTCGTATTCCCCCTCTTCGCCCAGGAGCCGCTGGGCGGTTTTGATCAGCGCTTCCTTGAAGGCTTCCAGGGCGCTTTCGACGGAGATGTTCTTTTCGTGTGCGATCGATTCGATGATCGAGAGAATTTTTTGCACGGTTCTTCCTTTCGTTAGTTCAAAACTCCAAAAATCCGGCACGGCAAATCGGTGGATACGGCGAACGATGCTATCCGGGAGTTACATTTCGTGCGGGATCGTTCGTTTTTCGGAGAATCACATTTTATCTAACCGTAGCTTTACTGAAAATAAAGTATAATCAAAATAAATACGCAATTCCCAACGCAAAAAGGTAGTTTTCGATGAAACTGAAACTGGCACGGACCACCCTCAAAGCCAAGCCCAAAACGATCGAACTGAGCAAGATCGAGGAGATGCTCCCCGAAAAATCGATCTTCTACTTCGACCGGGAAAACCCCCACAAGGACCTCAAGGCGATGATCGAGCATTTCGAGGAAGAGGGGTACAATGTCTACATGCGGGAGGTGCGCTACGGCCTCAACGAAGACGAGTATATCTACGAGGTGCACATCGTCCGGTGAGGACGCACAGCACGATGGCGAAAAAACTCTACATCGAAACCCTCGGATGTGCGATGAACGTCCGGGATACCGAACACATGATCGCGGAGCTGAGCCGGAAGGAGCGGTACGAACTCACCGACCGGATGGAAGAGGCCGATCTGCTGATCATCAACACCTGTTCGGTACGGGAAAAGCCGGTGGCCAAACTCTTCAGCGAAATCGGCGTTTTCCGCGACCGGCGCAAGGCGGGGGCCAAAATCGGGGTCACCGGCTGCACCGCGAGCCACCTGGGGGAAGAGATCATCCGAAGGGCTCCGTACGTCGATTTCGTCCTCGGGGCCCGAAACGTCTCGAAGATCTCCGAGGTGATCCACCGCCCCAAAGCGGTCGAAGTGGATACCGACTACGACGAGAGTACCTATGTCTTCGGCGATTTCCGCACCAACCCCTACAAGGCGATGATCAATATCTCCATCGGCTGCGACAAGCAGTGCACCTTCTGCATTGTCCCCGCCACCCGGGGGGAGGAGATCTCGATCCCCAGCCGCCTCATCCTCGACGAGGTGCGCCGGGCCGCGGATGGGGGAGCCAAAGAGGTGATCCTCCTGGGGCAGAACGTCAACAACTACGGTCGACGTTTCAGCGCCGGAGAGGATGAGGTGCGCGATTTCACAAAGCTGCTGCGGCGGGTCTCCGAGGTCGAGGGGATCGAACGGATCCGTTTCCAGTCCCCCCATCCGCTGCACATGGACGACGCGTTTTTGGAGGAGTTCGCCCGCAACCCCAAGATCTGTCCCCAGATCCACGTCCCGCTGCAGAGCGGTTCGACCCGTCTGCTCAAACGGATGAAACGGGGTTACAGCAAGGAGTGGTTCCTCGACCGCTGCGAGAAGATCCGCACGATGGTCCCCGGCGTGGCGATCTCCACCGACATCATCGTCGGTTTCCCGGGAGAGAGCGACGAAGATTTCACCGATACGATGGAGGTGCTGGAGAAGGTGCGCTTCGACCAGATGTTCAGCTTCCGCTACTCCCCCCGCCCCCACACCCCTGCCGCCGAATACGAAGACCAGGTTCCGGCCGAGG
>JALWKO010000005.1 GCA_027081405.1 Campylobacteraceae bacterium
GGTTGGAGGAGGTCCCTTTCGAGGGGGTCAAGTCCTTCCGGGGGCGGCGGCTCGATTTCGTCCTCTATCGGGAAGTGCGCCCGCTGCGGCACAGGACCCACTACGATCCGGTCCTCTCGGACCACAGCGCGTTGCTCGTCGAATTCGCCTTCGAGACGCCGGTGGTATAATACTCCCGAAATTCCACCGATTTACATCCACCGCAAAGTGACGCCATGGGAAACCCCAGACGAACGAAAAAACCGCTCAAATGCTACCGCACCCCCATCATCGCAGGCGAATTCAAAGGGAAAATGATCGACATCCCCGCCGTGGAGACCACCCGCTCCTCCAAGGCGATTCTGCGCGAATCGCTCTTCAACACGATCCAGTTCGAGATCGTCGATCGCCCCTTCGTGGAGGTTTTCGCCGGAAGCGGCGCGGTGGCGCTGGAGGCCCTCAGTCGCGGGGCCTGCCGGGCCTGGTGCATGGAGAAAGACCGAAGCGTCTACGAAATCCTCCGCTCCAACGCCGAGCGGATCGCCCCGGGACGGGTCGAGACCGTCTGGGGGGACAGCTTCGAGACCTTCGCCCGGGTCTACGAGGCGGTCCGCCGCACCGGGGAGAGGGCCTATTTCTATTTCGATCCCCCCTTCGCGTTCCGGGAGGGGATGGAGGAGATCTACGACAAGACGCTGCAACTGATCGAAACGATCGAAGCCCCCTCCTGCGCGGCGGCGATCCTGGAGCACATGAGCAGCCTCGAACTCCCCGAACGGCTCGGGGCGCTCCGCCTCCACAAGACCCGCAGGTTCGGCAAAAGCGCGCTGAGCTACTACCTCCCCGGGGAGGAGTGATGGATCGGTCGGTCCCCTACCGGAGCATCTTGCTGCTCGTGGCGATCGTTCTCCTCTGTTTCGCCGGACCGCTGCTCTACCCCGTCTCCCCCTACACGTTCGACAAAAGCGCGATCCTTCTGCCGCCGAGTCTGACGCACCCCCTGGGGACCGACCGGCTGGGGCGGGACCTGCTCGCCCGAATCATGCAGGGGGGACGGATCTCGCTCCTCATCGGCGTGGGTTCGGCTTTGATCGCGTCGCTCATCGGACTCGTCGCGGGGGTGATCGCCGGGTATTTCCGGGGGTGGTGGGACAAAGCCTTCGTTGTGGTGGTCGACCTCTTTCTGACCTTTCCCACCTTTTTTCTCCTGCTGACGCTGGTGAGCTACATCCCCGCCTCGACGCTGATCCTTGTCATCGTCATCTCCGTCACCGGCTGGATGGGGAGTGCCCGACTGATCCGGAGCGAAAGCTACCGGATCGCCTCCCAGCCCTACATCAAAGTACTCAGAATCGCCGGCGTCCCCACCCGCCGTATCGTCTTTCGGTATTTTCTGCCGTTGCTGGGGCCGATCTTTTTCGTCGGATTCACCTTCGGCGTGAGCGGGGCGATCCTGGCCGAGAGCGGACTGAGCTATCTGGGATTGGGGATCACCCCGCCGGAGATGAGCTGGGGGAGCATCCTGAGTGATGGCAAAGCGGTCATGGAGATCGCCTGGTGGGTGAGCTTTTTCCCGGGATTGATGATTTTTCTGGTCACCTTCAGCCTGATCCAGATCTCCGACTGGCTTCAGGACCGGGCCAACCGCAGGGTACAGACCCGTGGAGAGTGAGCGCTAACGGAAATAGAGCCCTGCTTCCCGGGCCATCCCCAGATAGTGGGTCAGATCTTCGGCACTCTCACACAGCACCGGCAAGGAAAGATCGTAGCTGTAGGCCACCATCAGCGGACGGCGGGGGAAATAGAGCGCCCCGTCCAATAGCTCCCGCAAAAATCCGCGTATGACGAACTCCAGGATCTGCACATCGGTGATCTTGAAGAGGGTGTTGCCTTTCCGGATCTCGAACTGACGCGAATAGATCATCTCGTCGATCCGGTCCATGAGTTTGATCTTGTAGAGGTAGTTCTGCAGATCGGTGCCGTAGAACTCTTTGGTGTGCCAGTAGCATACGCCGCCGTTTTCGACGAAGACCTTCCGGATGAAATCCAGATAGTGCCGCTCGGCCGAAAAGCGGAAAAACTCACAATCGAGCAGCCCGATCCGGGGATCGTTCTCCGGCAGAAGCTCGGGAAAGACATCCAGCATGGCGTTTTCGAAAAAGTCCCGCAGCTCGTCCAGGGACTCCGAAGCGCTCGGCAGCAGCTTGCCCAGCGCCCCGAATCCCGATGTGATCCCCGGGTCCTGGGCCTGCATGAGGGGGATGGTGCACTCGTACCGCATCGCCGTATCCTCTCGGGAAAAATTTGGCGTATTGTATCCCAATTCGGAACAATTCTCCCTACGAGAGGAGTCGGTACGTTTCCCGGGCGATCTGCCGCTCTTCGTCGGTGGGAATCACCCAGAGTTCGACGGCACTCTTCGCCGCGTGGATCGGGCGGGATCCGGTGTCGGAGGAGCGGTTGGCTTCCCCATCGATCCGGACCCCCAGAATCCCCAACCCCTCGGCGACCGCTTCCCGGACCGCAGCGCTGTGCTCTCCGATCCCGCCGGTGAAGACAATCGCATCGAGCCGACCCAGCAGCGCCGCATATCCCCCCACGTACCGAATCAGCCGCCGGACGAAAATATCAAACGCCCGTTTCGCCGCCGGATCCCCCTCTCCCATCCGCCGTTCGATCTCCCGCATGTCGTTGGTGCCGCACAGCCCTTTGAGCCCCGATTCGTGATTGAGGATCCGATCGATCTGTGCGGGATCAAGACCGACATATCGATGCATATAAAAATGAATCCCCGGATCCAGATCGCCGCTGCGGGTCCCCATCACCAGCCCCTCCAGCGGGGTCATCCCCATCGACGTGGCCACACTCTCGCCCCCGGCCACCGCACAGGCGCTCGCGCCGTTTCCCAGGTGGAGAGTGATCATGTTGATATTTTTTAATGTCACATCCCGCAGCCGGGCGTATTCCCGGGAGACGTAGGCGTGGGAGATCCCGTGAAAGCCGTAGCGGCGCACGCCGTAGCGTTCGTACCATTCGTCGGGGACGGCGTAGCGATACCCCTCCGGTGGCACGGTCCGGTGAAAGGCGGTGTCGAAGACGGCCACCTGGGGGACCCCCGGGGCCAGCGCGCGCATCGCTTCGATCCCCAGGAGGTTGGCCGGATTGTGCAAAGGGGCCAGCGGAACGAGGGAGCGGATCGCTTCGATCACCTCTTCGTCGATCCGGGTGGGCTCCACGAAACGCTCTCCGCCGTGGACCACCCGGTGCCCCACCGCCGAAAGGGAGTCGAAACGTTCCAGGATCCCCAGACGCGGCAGGAGCCGTTCCAGATACTCCAACGCTTCACGGTGGTCAGTTACCGATTCACGATATTCGGCGCGATGTTGATCGTAAAAAATATGAACCGGCGACTCCCCCTCCCCAATCCGTTCGATCACCCCCCGGGCGAGGCGACGCCCGGAGGGAAATGCAAACAGAGAGAATTTCAGCGACGAACTTCCGGCGTTGAGGATCAGGATGTTCATTTCCCCTCCTGGGCCTGTACCGCCGTGATCGCCACCGTATCGACCACGTCGTCGACGGTGCATCCGCGGCTGAGATCGTTGACCGGTTTGCGCAGCCCCTGGATCACCGGCCCCACCGCCACTGCACCGGCGGAGCGCTGGACCGCTTTGTAGGCGATGTTTCCGGTATCCAGATCGGGGAAGATGAATACCGTGGCGTGTCCCGCGACCGGATCGTGGGGCATTTTGAGGCGGGCCACCTCCGGATCGACGGCGGCGTCATACTGGATCGGCCCCGTCACCGGAAGCTCGGGGTGCTCCCTCCGGAGGAGTTCGGTGGCCCGACGGACCTTCTCCACGTCGGCGCCCACCCCCGATTCGCCGCTGGAGTACGAAAGCATCGCGATCCGGGGTTCGATCCCGAAGCTGCGGGCGGTTTCGGCGCTCTGCCGGGCGATGACGGCGAGTTCCTCGGGGGTGGGATCGGGATTGACCGCACAGTCGGCATAGACCAGCACGCGGGTGGGCAGACACATGAAAAAACAGCTCGAAGCGATCGGGTCCCCCGACTTGGTCCCGATGATCCGAAAGGCCGGCACGAGGGTCTCCCGGGTGGTATGGACCGCACCGCTGACCAGCCCGTCCCCCAGCCCCGCCTCCAGGGCCATCACGGCAAAGACCGTCCGGTCGGCCATCCGGTCGAGGGCCATGGGGTAGCCGACCCCTTTGTCCCTGCGGAGTTCGTAGTAGCGTCTGGCGAAGCGCTCCCGAAGATCGGGATCGTCC
The DNA here is from genome assembly GCA_027081405.1 of Campylobacteraceae bacterium. GTDB lineage: Bacteria > Campylobacterota > Campylobacteria > Campylobacterales > Sulfurovaceae > Nitratifractor. The sequence goes on from JALWKO010000005.1 coordinate 4,269, forward strand.
GGGTCGATCACGTCGGCCCCGCTCAGATCGATCCCCAATCGGCGGCTTTTGCGTTTGAGCACGTCCGGCGGAGCGACGAAAACAGGAGTGAGGATCTCCCGGCGCAGCAGGATCTCCGCCGCCCGGAGGATCCGCTCGTCCTCCGCTTCGGGGAGGAGGATCCGGGTTTTTTGCCGACGGGCCCGTTCGAAAATCTCCAGACGGAACATCACCGGCGTGACGATCGGCTCCGGCACTCGGTGGAGCCTGCGCTCCAGGATCCGAGCGTCGATATGGCGTTCGAAAAGCCCCAGCGCCGCTTCGATCCGGCGCCGGTTGTCGGGGGTGATGTCGGCTTCGGTCTCCTCCAGGCGGCGCAACAGCTCCATCCCTTTCAAAGGTGACTCCACGATCGGCGGGACCTCCCCTTCCAGTTTCTCGAGCAGCTCCCTGACCCCGGCGTCCGCCTCCCCCTCCAGGACGATCCCCGCCACGGGGGGGACGGCATCGCTGCGGGATGCGAGTACGAGGGCGTAGAGGAGCTCATCCCGATCGGCGCCGCAGACCACCAGCTCGTTTCCACGGATCGAAGCGAGGGTCCGGCGCACACTTCCGGTCGCGGGGAAAACCGCCCCGTAGCCCCGATCGAGACGGCCGCCCTCCCTTTCCAAAAGCGCACGGGCACCGAGGGTGCGGACCAGATCGGCCAGGGTCGGGGTGGAGAGCTCGGGGGATTCGGGGAGGCACAGCAGCGGAGTGTCCTCCAGGCTCTCCCCCCGGAGATCGTCGCAGCGGCGCGGATCGACGCGATTGGCACAAAGCAGCCACAGCGGCGCGCCGGAAGCCCCGATCGCTTCCCCCCAGATCCGGGCTTCGGTCCGGATCGCCTCCGCGTCGCGTCCGTCGGCCCGGAAGATCCCGATCACGGGACTGGAGAGATTCCGGGCAAACAGCAGATCGGGATCGGTTTCGATCCGTTCGGCCAGCTCCCAATCCCTGTGACCGAGGATCAGGACGAAATCGACCGATTTGCGCAATGTGTGGAACCGCTCCACAAGCCCTTCGAGGAGCGTTTCGATCCCCTCTGTTTCCAGCAGGGCGAACGCTTCGTCGTGTCGGTACGCGCTCATGACCGTTTCGGGGGGAAGACGCAGCACCTCTCGCAGCGTCTGTAGATCCCGATCCTCCCCCTCGGGAGCCACGGGACGAAACATCCCGATTCGGGCGAAACGGCGGCGCAGAAAACTCCCTAGACCCAGCGCGAACAGGGACGCCCCCGCCCCCGGTTCCCGGGCAAGCACATAGGCCGATCGGATCGTTTCATTCGACACGAAGCACCTCCATGGAGTCGATTATACCACTGCCCATGATATGGTACAATCGGAAAAATAGAGGAAGGAGAGTGCCATGAGTGCAAGCACCGTAATCCTGCTCCTGATCGTCGGTACGGTACTGTACCTGATCTACATCTACAACCGCCTGGTTTCTCTACGCCAGTCGGCCGATGCCGCCTGGTCGGACATCGACGTGCAGCTCAAACGCCGCTACAATCTGATTCCCGCCCTCGTGGAGACCGTCAAGGGGTACAAAAACTACGAAGCCGAAACCCTCGAAAAGGTGGTCAAGGCCCGTCAGATGGGTTTGAACGCCAATTCCGTCAAAGAGCATGAACAGGCCGACAATATGCTCACCCAGGCCCTGGGGCGCCTTTTCGCCCTGGCCGAGGCCTACCCCGAGCTCAAAGCCAACGAAAATTTCCTCGATCTGCAAAACCAACTGGCCCAGATCGAGGATGCGATCCAGAACGCCCGGCGCTACTACAACGCCGTGGTGCGGGACTACAACACCCGGTTGGAGTCCTTCCCCGACGTCCTGATCGCCCAGCGCTACCATTTCCGTCCCAAAGAGTTCTTCGAGCTCGAAGAGTCGGAAAAAGCGGCGGTCAAAAAGATGCCCGAGATCGATTTCAGCTGATCCCATGCGCCGTCTCGTCGCGCTCCTTTTGCTCCTGGGGATCGCCTTCCCCCTGCTGGCCGAGCGGATCAACCGCTACGACGTGACGCTCCGTGTCCATGGCGACGGCACCCTCGAAGTGGACGAAACGATCACCTATGACTTCGAAGGGATCTGGCGACACGGGATTTTCCGGGACATTCCCGAAGCGATCCGCCCCGCTTCTTCCCATCAGCACAAACGAGAATCGCACCTCACTATTCTCGGTCATGAGGTCGAACCCGGTTTCTTGAGCCGTACCATCGACCTGGGTCTTGGAGATTTCCGGGTCACCATGGACGGCAAACCGGTCCGGTGGACCCGAGAGTCGATCCGCTCCGCCCAGGCGGGAGAGATGGTCCGGCTCAAGATCGGAGATCCCGACCACACGATCACAGGAGTGCACCGCTACACGATCCATTATCGTGTCGTCAAAGGGGTCCTTCCCGCCTCCGACGGAAGCGGCGACGCGATCCGCTGGAACGTCATCGGTACCGGCTGGTACGTCCCGATCATCCAACCGAACATCGAGGTGATCCTCCCGCCGCAACTATCCCGTTCCAATGTCGCGGTGTTCAGTTATGTCGGCAAATACGGATCCACCCATCCCCTCCCCGATCCTCCCATATGGCTCGATGATCACCATTTCCGTATGAAGGGGATTCCCCTCGATCCCCATCATGGAATCACCATCGAAGTGATCTACCCCGAGGGGCTCCTGAACCAAAGAGGCAAAGCCAACGTCGCTATACCTTTTTCGGAGCGTCTCATCGAGAGTCTGCCGATTCCGCTGATGATCCTCTATCTCTTTTTCCTCGGCAAACTGGTCCGCAAAGACAAAGACCCCGGAGCCTACAGCCGTTCGGTCGCAGTACAATACTATCCCCCCAAAAGGCTGAGCATCATGCAAGCGGGGCTGCTACTCGATGCCTATGCCGATCGGCAAGATATCGCCCCGGCGATCGTCGAACTGGCCCAAAAGGGGTATCTCACAATCGAAGAGACCGATAACGGCACGGTTTTGCAACGCATCGAGGGTACCGACGAATCGAAACTCACCGAAGATCAACGTCTCCTGCTCGATCAGATCCTTTTCCCGACAAGCTCCACGTTCGTCGTCAATACCACCAGTCGCTCCAAAAGAAGACAACTCTCCGAAGCTCTAGACGCTATAAACGACGCTCTCTATGAGTGGTCGGTACAGGAAGGGTATTTCAAAGTGAATCCTTCCAAAGCCCGCTGGAATTTTCTGGCCAAAGCGATCGGATACGCCCTGCCGATATTTGCTGTGTTATTTTACGTCGTCACCAGACAGGTGGGGGCGGGTACATTGGTCCTACTCATTTTCGCCGGGGCATTCATCGGCATCCTAACCGTAGTCCTATTCAAATCCTGGAAGTACTATAGCGTTTCACAAACGATTTACTCTTTTATCGGGTTCATTTTCTCACTCCTTGTCTTTGCTTTTCTCCTCGAAGACGACTTTGGGAGTTGGGCGAAGCTCCTTTTCTACCCGCCGCTGTGGGTCTTGATCCTCCTCGTTTTCGCCATTGTCTATTTCTACCGCCGCGTGGGCCCCTACACCCCCCAAGGGGCGCAAATCCACAACCATCTGCTGGGGCTCAAGGAGTTCGTCACCCGGGTGGAGAAGGATCGGATCCGCCGCTTTTTGAAGCAGGACCCCCACTATCTCGACCGGCTGCTGCCCTACGCGATCCTTTTTGGGGTCACCGAGGCGTGGCGGGAGCTCTACGAGGAGTTCCAGATCCCAACCCCCGTCTGGTTCGTCGGGGATTTCGACGACCTGGGAGATTTCACCCGGGATATGGGGACGGTGGCCTTCCCTCCGCCCAGCAATACCGGCGGTTTCTCGG
>JALWKO010000006.1 GCA_027081405.1 Campylobacteraceae bacterium
GCCAAAACGTATCGAAAGGAGACGCGATGCAATGGCTTCGCCTTCTTTTACTTTGGATCGGATTGGGAGTCCTCCTGGCGGCAGGATTTGACGACGATGCCGAATCGATCCGGGACTACAACGTCACACTTCGACTCCACCGGGACGGATCGCTCGAGATCACCGAAGCGATCCGTTACGACTTCGACGGCCACGACCGCCACGGGATCTATCGGGAGATCCCGACGGGATTCCGTTTTTCGTCCCTCTTTCCCCCCGCCGACATGCGCATCGATTCCTTTGCCGTCACGATGGACGGCCATGCGGTCCACTTCGAGACCGAACGCTACGGCGACGAGGAACGCGGGCTTCCCTTCGTCCGGCTTACCATCGGCGACTATGAGCATACCTACAAGGGAGCGCACCTCTACCGGATCACCTACCGTGTCGGGCGGACGCTGCTGGCCGAAGGAAATGGGGACAAACTGCTCTGGAATCTCATCGGGACGGACTGGAGAGTCCCTATCCGCCGCTATCGGACCACAATCATTCTCCCCGCGATCCTGGATCGCACCCACGTCACCGTCCGGGCCTGGGAGGGGTATTACGGTTCCAAAGTGCCCCCCAAAATCCCTCCCCGCTGGCTCGATGATCGGACGTTGCTCCTAGCCGGCGGTAACTTGGAGCGTTTCCAGGGGGTCACGGTCGAAATCGACGATCCGCACGGGATCTTGCGCCGGGCCGGGGCAGCGCTCCTTCGCCCCCCGCTTTGGGGTTGGGGCTACCTCGTTGCGCTTGTTGTGATCTTGCCTTGGTTTTGGCGTTGGGCCGTGCGGCGGGCCCGCTTTTTCGGCATCCACTCCCTCGTCCCTTCCGTGGGCATCGCTCCGCAATACCACCTTCCCGAAGGGTTGAGCGTTTTCCAATCGGCCTATCTTTTGCAGATCGATCCGCTGGACAAGGCCCTGGGGCCCGCCTTGGTGGAGTTGGCCGTCAAAGGGTATCTCACGATAGAAAAAGTGGATGAGAAACGTTATCGCCTACACTACACCGGCAACGCCCCCGCTTCCGATCTCACCGCCGATCAGTTGCAGATCCTGCAGAGCCTCTTTGGCGAGTCGAACGCCTTCGATATGGATCCCAAGTCACCTGATTCCTACGAGACCCTTCAAAAGACCCTCAGATGGATCGAAGAGGGGTTGGAGCGCTGGGTGCGGGATAGGAATCTGATGGTTCTGGGCATGCAGGAGAGCGCCACGATGTATCTGGGATCCTACCTCAAAACGCTCTTTTTGCCCTTCTCTCTCGTCCTCTTATGGAACTGGCTTCGTTACGAAAGTTGGCTAGTCCTTCAGGCTACCTTGATAGAATTTGTCTTTCTATCCGTGTTGTTCTATGTCGTGATCCGATCGTGGCAGCGTCGCAGCGTCGTTTTGTTCCTCCTCGGAATGGTATTCGTGGGATCTGCATGGGCCTATACATGGCTTGATAAACTCAAATACGCCCTCATCGACTGGCCAACGGCGATCTACCTCACCCTCCTTTTCGTTCCATTGATCTACTACTACCCGCTTTTGGGGCGCTACGGGCCGAAAGGAGAATCGCTGCGGCGCAAACTCTACGGCTGGAAACGCTTTGTCAAACGGGTGGACAAGGATCGCATCCGCCGCTTCGTCCAGGAGGATCCCGACTATCTCGATCAGGCGATGCCTTATGCGATGCTTTTTGGGGTTTCGGACGCCTGGAAAAAACTCTACGATATTTTCGCCCAACGACCGAGCAGCCGGATTTGGGGCGGCGTGATTCCTGATGAATCGATCGAAAGCTTCAACGACGCCGCCTTCGACACCGTTTCGGGAAGCGGTCTTCCCGGCGGTGCCGGCGGCTTCGCCGGCGGCGGTGGCGGCGGCGGAGGGGGCGGCTCCTGGTAAAAGCGCTTCATGAAATCGATTTCGCTACAATGGAGCCCAAAAAAAGGGCTTCCTTGAACCTGGCACCCTGTTTGCGAACCGCACGATCCTATACCTTCCATCGACACGGCCGGACATCAACGAACGAATCAAACACCCCCGCAATTACATCCCGACACTTGGAGAGATCATCAAGGAAGAGGAGTGCTACGAATCCGACACCTTCAAGAAAGTGTGCAAAGCCGTTCCGGTCCCACAAGTTCCCCAAACCGGAGTCAACCATGCGTAAGATTTCGTCGTTTGTCCTGGTCATTTGGATCCTTTTTGCCTCCTGCCTCCGGGGAGAAACAATCCGCGAATATTCCGTCCAGATCCGAGCCAATTCCAACAGAACGGTCCATGTGAAAGAAAACGTTTTCTACGACTATCAATCCGATTATGAAGAGGGCTTCGTACGGATCCTCCCTCTGATCGCCGCTCAATCGCGCTTCCAGCTTACTACCGATGCGGACAAAGCCGATGTGGAAACGCTGCGGATTACGATGGACAACAAACCACTACGCTTCGCCGCACAGGAAAAATTTGATGCCGAACACGGCCCCTATTTATGGGTCCTCACCGGAGTCCCCGGACACTTCGTCACCGGAGCGCACCGCTATGAACTGAGATATACTCTCAGCAACGCGTTCCACCCCGCCCACGGCGGTAGCGATCTGCTGTTGCGCTGGGAATTGCCCGGCGACGAACGCAACGCGCCGATCGATCGTTTGTCTCTCGATGTGACGCTGCCGACGGACTGGAACCGTTCGACCGTGACATTGGGAGGAAAAATCGGAAACTCGCCGCTGGAGACATCAAAAATCACATGGACAACCCCACATCGCTTCACCGTACGTCTCCAGGCAGTCCCCCCACACACGCCGATCGTCATCGATGTCCTGCGCCCCAATCCCCTGGGGCCTTCGCCGTTGTACGCTCTGGGCTCGGTATCCATGTGGAAATTGCTCATGTATGGCTTGCCGTTTCTCCTTTTGGGTTTGTATCTGTGGTGGCTTGGCACCTACAAAAAACAAACGACCCCGATAATGCCCAAAGACGAAGGGATTCCCGTGCGTTACGCCCCTCCTGAAGGGTTGGACTTTTTGCAGGCGATCTATCTCTCCGACGACGGAATCGGTCCCAACGCTATTTTCCCCGCGATCATCGATCTCGTCCACCGAGGCTATGTACGGATCAAGCGCACGCTCGAGGGGTTCGAACTCCAAAAAATCCGAGGCACCGATGCATCCAAACTCGGCGACGGCCAACGGTATCTGCTCAACGGGATCCTTTTCCCTCTCGAAAGCCAAACATTCCCCTCCCGATCGGTAGATGCCCCAAAACGCCGCATGCTCCGAGAAAAGCTTGCCATGCTCAATACCAAGCTCTCCAACTGGGCGATCGAATCGGGCTACTACAGAGCAGACTTCCACAAAGTACGCCATCGCTACGTGACGATGGCCGTGATCTTCCAACTCCTGATCGCGACGGTATTGAGCGGCTGCTTGGTGTTGCTCGTAGGCCATCCCGATCCCATACATATCATCCAAACGATCATCTTTTTCGTCCCCGTCGCGTCACTCTTTGCCTTCGTCCTTTTTTTGTTTATTCAGGCCTGGTATCGGCGCAGCATCGGATGGGGATTGACGGGGATCGCTTTTTTGTGGTTCGCCCTATTCCTTGGGAAACTTCTTTTCTATCCGGCGTGCCGTAGTCTGTACGAAGTGCTTTTTTGCCCCCATTTCTGGGTCTTTGCGATCATCGAATACCGGAGTTTGACAACCTATCTGCACTTGCGCGCATACACCCCGAAAGGTGCACAAATAGACGAAGCGATCCGGGGATTCAAGGAATTCGTCTCCACCGTCGAGCGCGATCGGCTGAGCCGTATGCTCCAGGAGGATCCGTTTTATACCGATCGTTTCCTCCCCTACGCGATCGTAGCCGATTACACCGGAGCATGGGGAGAACTCTACGACGAGCTCAAACTCGAAATCGCCTCCTGGTTCCGCGAAGAGACCGACACAAACAGTGACTGATGCCGGACAATCCATCATCCGCCGGTACGCAATCCGCAATATTTGGGTTCGACTCCCCCTCATGCATCAAACGGTGTTCGTTCACTTCAGACCCGAGCTCCAAAATATAATGTTCGTTTTAACGAACGAATGATATACTTTGCAAAAGCAAAAATGTATAAAGATTGGAGCTTGTGATGATGAGTTTCCATCTTCCAATCACGATCGAGGTACTCCTCGCCGCAGGTCTCCTCTATGTTTCGATCGTCGATCGGCATTTCAGAAAACTCCGGAAGGATGCCGACACCAGCTGGCACGAACTTCAAAGCATCCTCCACAGCCGCTATGTCCTCGGCGCCGAATTCTCTCACAGGATCGTACCGGACAAGGCACTGAAAGAATGTCGCAAAACGATCCTCAAAGCCTCCCAATGCGGTATGAATGCAACGACCCTGGTAGAGCATGAATCGGCCGACGCCTTGCTCCGATATGCGCTAAACGATTGTATTGACCGATCCAAACGGTCGCCCCAATGACAATCCGATCCGAAATGTACGGAGTTTTCCAAACGTTGGGAACAATCCGAATCGGCAATTCGTTCGGCCAAACGGCGCTACAATTTCATTGTGATGCAATATAACGAACGCTTAAACGGGCATCCCGATGCGCTCGTCGCCCATTTGCTCCATCACACCCCTTTGCCTTTTTTCGATGCTCCGGATCGGGACGAATCGGCTCCGCACAGAATACCCGAGATCGATTTCGCATTCGTCTGATCCGACACGATCCTCTAATTATGTTATCCGTTGTTATCCGTTACGTAAACTCAGCAAATCGGGACGCAGCAGATAGACCCAGGCCCGCACCCGCTCTCCCGTATCCCGCTCCACCCACGCCACGCTCCGGATGTATTCCTCCCCTTCGTAGGCATCGAGTTGGGGTAGGATCCGGGGCATTGACGGGGAGGTGAAGAGCATCCCATCGATCCCCTCCCCCTCCTCCGAAAGGATCAGGGCCGGATATCCCCCGGTAAGCCCCCAGCCACGGGGATCGACGAAGCCCTGCACCCGTCCCCTCTCCCAATCCCCTTCGATCCCTTCCAGCAGCGAAGAGGCGGACTCCCCGGGCCGGAGGGTCCCGTAGACGAACAGGCGATTGATCGCTTCACCGTAAATGCCGGGATTGGTCTGTTCTTCCTCTCCCGGCATCGGAGAGAAGCTCAACGAACGGAAAGTCCACATCAAAACTCCTCGTTCATTAGTGGCCCGGCGAGTTCACCAGACTGTCGGAGACACACCTTGATTGCACACCCACACCATAAAAGCATCTCGTATGCCCCATATCGACATCGACGAAGAGCGAGTTCCCGTGTCGTTGGACGCCCACGTCGACCCGCTTCCCCTCCGGCCCTCGGCAGTGTCCGGAAAACCAGAAATTGGTGCTTCCATGCATCCGGGACATTTTGTCGTGATCCACCTCCACATGGGTGCATCCCAGCACTTGCAAAATCCCGACGATCCGACGGCTCCAATCCGTTCCGGAACCGTTGCCCTCCTCATGGAGCCGAAGGGTATTCACCTGCTGCAAGAGCTCCGCCGCCATCGGCCGGATCCGGGCACTCCGAACGGGATAATGGATTAAAGAAAGCACCAACACACTTCCCAACATCGCCACCAAAAAGGAGAATATCCACCCAAGGATTTTAAATAATCTCTTCACTTCTCATCTTCCATCTTCCATCAAAATCATTTTCCCACATAGACCTGCCGCGGGCGGGCGATCTTGGCCTCGGGGGATTTTTTGAACTCGATCCACTGGGCCACCCACCCCACGGTCCGCCCGATGACGAAGATCGGGGTAAACATGGAGCGGGGCAGCCCCAGGGCCGTGAGGATGATCCCGGAGTAGAAGTCGATATTGGGATAGAGCTTGCGGGAGACGAAATACTCGTCATTGAGGGCGATCTCCTCGATCCGGCGGGCGATCCGCATCAGTTCCGTATCGAGATCCAGCTCGTCGACCAGCTGATCCTGAAGGGTCTTGAGGATGCGGGCTCTGGGATCGAAGTTTTTGTAGACACGGTGGCCGAAGCCCATGAGCCGGAAAGGATCATCGGGATCCTTGGCCCGGGCGATATATTTGTCCACGTTTTCCACGCTGCCGATCATCCGCAGCTGCTCGATCACCGATTCGTTGGCTCCGCCGTGGGCCCGGCCCCAGAGCGCGGCGATCCCCGAGGCGATGGCCACGTAGGGATGCGCCCCGGTGGAGGCGACACTGCGTACCACCGTTGTGGAGGCGTTTTGTTCATGATCGGCATGGAGGGTAAAGATCGTATCGAGCGCCTCTACCTCGATGGGTTTGATCTCCCGGGGACCGTTTACCTCCCGGTGAAGCTTGCCTCCCGGATAGGCCCGCAGCATGTAGAGGAAATTCTCGGTGAAACTCCGGTCGATGTCGGGATAGATGTAGGTCGCCCCCAGGCTGTGGCGGTAGGCAAATGCGGCTAGCGTCGGCATCTTGGCGACGATCCGGTGGGCCATCTGGCGATAATCGTTGTCGTTTTCCAGCTTCAGGTGCTCGTAGTAAAAGGCCGAAAGGGCCGTCACCCCTGCGCTGAGGGAGGACATGGGGTGGGCGTTGTCGGGCATCATCTCAAAGAGCTTCACCAGCCCCTCGGGGAGGAAGGAGCGATGCCGCAGCTCCAGATCCAGCGCCGTCCGCTCCTCGTCGGTGGGGAGCTCCCCCTCCAGCAGCAAATGGATCACCTCCAGGTAGCTGTGGCCTGTGGCCAGCTCCTCGATGGGGATCCCCCGATAGCGCAATTCCCCCTTTTCCCCGTCGATGAAGGTGATCGCCGAGCGGCAACTGGCGGTGGAGGTGAAGCCGGGATCGTAACTGAACATTCCGCTGTCGCGGTAGAAGGTGCGCATATCCACCGCTGCGGGCCCCCGGGTCCCTTCGATGATGGGGTATTCGTACCGTTTGCCGGTGCGATTGTCGATCAGGGTCACGGTCTTTTTGGGCATGGCGAATCTCCTTTCCACTCACTCGATTATCGTATGGCGGTGTGTACCGGGTGTGTGCACACGGACGACGGCACGGCCGCCGGAACGGGTCACCCCCGCAGCCACGCCAGCGCGGCGTCGTAGTCCTCGAAGAAGCGCATCTCCCCTCCGGTGAAATGGCGAAAGAGCTCCACGGAGATCTCCTCCCATTTTTTGTCTCCGACGATCGCCATCCGGTGAAAGGCGTTGCGGATCTTCAGACCGAATTTCAGATCATCCAGCGCCGCTTCGAAAGTCCACCCCTCGAAGGGGCGCATGTCGATCAGAATGTCGGGCTTGCGCTCACCCGCGGCTTCGATCGCCCGCTCGATCACCGGAATCAGCACTTCGTAATCCTCGTGGTGCAGTTTCCCTTCCAGTACGATTTTGACCAATTCCCGTCCGCCGTCCATGATGACGGAGATTCCGATTCCTCGCGTATCGATCTCGACCGACATGGCTTCCTCCTTGGAGTGTTTTTTTCATTATACAGATTCCCGACCGATTCGGAAAAATCCCTCCAATCGTCATTCCCATCGCCCGAATTGGTCGCTATCATTATGGAAAATTCCCGACAGGAGTTCGATCCATGAATCGAAAATCGACTTTCGCGATCGTGGCGATACTGACGCTGCTGCCGCCGGTCCCCCTCCCAGCCCTCACATGCACCCGGCCTTCGCAGGCCTTCGATCGGACCCTCTGTAGCGATCCTGCACTGCATCAAGAGTTTGCGCGGCTGCAGCGTACGGTGGACGCGATCTCCCGGCGTGATCCCCGGATCCTCTGGTCACAGCGTGCCTGGATGGATCGGCTCCGCCGCGACTGCGCGGCGGGGGAGCGCTGGTGTATCCAGGCCCATGTGCGGCAACGGATGGGCAAGCTGGCCGGACGGATCGCCGCCACTCCAACGCGTTTGTCTCCCCGGGCCGTCCCCGTAAGCGGATCCCGGGGGCACGACGCCCCCCCACCGAAACACGCCCGTACCGCTCCGGCGATCCGGCCCGTCACACGGCTGCGCACCCCCATACCC
>JALWKO010000007.1 GCA_027081405.1 Campylobacteraceae bacterium
AGAAAAACACCAAAGCCTATATGGAAGATTTAGCCAGAAACCCTCAGAAAGTCAAAAACTTCTTTCAGGCAGAATCGGTGAGGTATGCAGCATGACTTTGAGTCTGTTTTTTAGTGCCGTAATAGTGAGAGGGTGGGATCGCGCTTCGCGCTGGTGGGAAAGTGGGAAGGTACAAGACAAAAACCTTCTCACCCTCTCACCTTCTCACCCTCTCACCCTCATAAAAAAAAGCGTTGCAAAGCAACGCCTACCAAAACTCTTCACTCTTCACTCCTCACTCCTCACTCTCCCAAAGGGAGCCCCCATGCTTGAGATCCGCAACCTCACCAAACGCTTCGGAGGCCTGACGGCGGTGGATGACATCAGCTTCCGGGTGGCCAAAGGGCATATCCACGCCGTCATTGGACCAAACGGCGCAGGCAAAACGACCCTGATCAACACCATCAGCGGTCTGTATCGCTGCGACGGCGGGAGCGTCTGGCTCGACGGAGCCGACATCACCGACATCCCCACCGATCAGCTGGTCTACCGTGGAATCGCCCGAACGTTTCAAAACCTGGAGATTTGCGGCGGGATGAGCGTATTGGAAAACGTCCTCTTGGGCTTCGATCGCTATATGGACAAAACACTCTGGCCTACCCTGCTGCGCTCCGGTCGACTGATGGATCAAGAACGCCGATTCACCGAGCGGGCCATGCACCTGCTCGAACTCGTGGGGATCGAAGATCTCGCCCACCAAAAAGCGCACGCACTCTCCTACGGAATCCTCAAAAAACTCGAAATCGTCCGGGCTCTAGCGACCGGACCCGAACTTCTGCTACTCGATGAACCGGTAGCGGGGCTCAACCCTCAAGAGACCGACGAAGTAGCCGAGCTCATCCGTACCCTCGTCGCTGACGAAGTGACGGTGATCCTCATCGAGCACGACATGCGCATGGTGATGGAACTCTCCGATTGGATCACCGTGATGCACCGGGGAAAGAAACTGGCCGAAGGGACCCCGGCGGAGATCCGGAACGATCCGAGAGTGATCGAGGCTTATTTGGGAGGAGCGTTGAAATGAGTCGCAAGCACGGCCCTACGGGCCTCAGGTCGCAAGTCACAAGTGAGGTCGCCTATGGCGACGTCATTGGTCATTGGTTATTGGTCATTGGGAGCAGAGTTTCAGCCCTGCATGCGGGACTGAAGCCCCGCCTCCATTCAATGGGAAGCGTTGCACGGCAATGCCTACTGAAATTTCTCATTTCTCATTTCTCATTTCTCATTCAAATCGTTGGCAGTCGGCAGTCGACAGTCGGCAGTGACGTAAGTCATTGGAGGCAGGGCTTCAGCCCTGCATGCGGGACTGAAGTCCCGCCTCCGTGCAGCAGGAAGCATTGCCAAGCAACGCCCACCGAAACCATTCACCATTCACCATTCACCATTCACCATTCGAAAGCGAAGCTTTCGGCTCCTCACTCCTCACTCCTCACTCCTCATTTTTTCCACAAGGAAAATCCATGATTTTGCTTGTGGAAAATCTCTCCGTCAACTACGGAAAAATCGAAGCGCTGCGCAATGTATCGTTACAGATCAAAGAAGGCGAAATCGTCGCACTTATCGGCGCCAACGGAGCGGGCAAAACCACACTGTTGCGCACCCTGAGCGGGCTGGTGACTCCACGGAGCGGAGGGATCGAATATCTGGGTCGGGAGATCACCCGGCTTCCCTCCGACAAGCGTGTCGAAGCGGGAATCGCCCAGGTGCCGGAGGGGAGAGGACTCTTTGCATCGCTGACGGTGGAGGACAACTTGGAGTTGGGGGCCTATACCCGAAAGGATCGAAAAGCGATCCGAAACGATCTGGAACGGATCTACGAACTTTTCCCCGATCTTTATGACAAAAGAACCCGATTCGCGGGAACCCTCAGCGGAGGACAGCAACAGATGGTCGCCGTGGGACGGGCCCTGATGAGCCGCCCCAAGCTCCTGCTTCTCGACGAACCCGGGATGGGACTCGCACCGATCGTCGTCGAATCGATCTTTTCCATACTCAAAAACCTCAACGAAAACGGAAGCACCATCTTTTTGGTGGAGCAAAATGCCCATGTGGCTCTCCGCTACGCCAAACGGGCCTACGTACTGGAAAACGGCCGGATCGTTCGCGAAGGGAACAGCGAAGATCTCCAAAACGACGAAGGGGTCAAAGCCGCCTATTTGGGGGGATGATCCCCACTCTTCAAAGGTTCGTTGCTCAGACACTCCGCCTCGACGCGGCGGACCCCGTCGGTGAGAGTGAAGCGCTCTCCGATGCGGAGTTTCTCCAGCGGGATCCGCTTCCCGTCCCGGGTCACCTCGGCCCATCCCTCCCGCATCCGAAGAGCGGGGTTGTGGCGCTCCAGCGCCCGGCCAAGATCCTCCAGTCGCGTCCAAGCCCGCCGGAGGTTCTGTTCCTCCTGCTCTTCGATCCGGCGGCGCAGGGGCACAAGTTCACTCCCGCTTCGCTCCAGACGGAACGTGACGGCCCGCCCCAGTTCCGCGGCGAGGGTTTCGAAGCGTTCGGCGCTCCGGCGAAGCCGGCTTGCGACCGAGAGGCTCCGCAGCGCCTCCTCCTCCCGACGCAGCGCCCGACGGGCATGCGCCAGGATCTCCGCCATGCGGCGGCGGAAACGCTCCTGCCGCTCGTCCAGATCCAGCAGCAGCTCGTTGCGATCTGGGAGGATCAGCTCCATCGCCGCGCTGGGGGTGGGAGCGCGCAAATCGGCGACGAAATCGGAGATGAGGGTGTCCACCTCGTGCCCCACCGCGCTCACCACGGGAGTACGGGCGAAGTGGATCGCGTCGGCCACCGCCTCTTCGTTGAAGGCCCACAGATCCTCCACGCTTCCGCCTCCACGCCCGGTGACGATCACGTCGACCCCCAGCCCGTCGGCATAGGCGATCCCCCGGGCGATCTCGGCGGCCGCCCCCTCCCCCTGCACCGGCACGTCAATGACGAAAAACTCCGCCAGGGGCCAGCGGCGGCGGGCGATCTTGAGCATATCATGCAGCGCCGCCCCCTGCGCGGCGGTCACCAGGGCGATCCGCATCGGATAGGGGGGTATGGACTGTTTCCGCTCAGGGGCGAAATACCCTTTGGATTCCAGTTTCCGTTTGAGCTGCTCGAAAGCCAGCGCCAGGGCCCCCTGCCCCGAAGGCTCCACCCCGACGGCGATAAGCTGGTACTCCCCCCGGGGGGTGTAGACCCCCACCGAACCGGTGACAACGATCCGCTGCCCCTTTTCGAGGCGGAAACGGAGGCGGGAAACGTTGGAACGCCACATCACGCAACGCAGCACGCTCCGTTCGTCCTTGATCGAAAAATACAGATGCCCGCTGGAGTGGTAGGTGACCGAGGAGACCTCCCCCTCCACCGCCACGTGCATGAAAGTCGCCTCCAGGAGCGATTTGATCTTTTCGTTCAGGGAGGAGACGGTCATCAGTTGCAAGGCGTTCTCCTTGCAACTGATGAAATGAAAAGTGAAGAGTGAAGAGTGAGGAACCGGTTTTTGATGGAGAATGGAGAATGGAGAATGGAGAATTTTGGGGCGTTGCGATGCAACGCATCACTTTGGAGGCGGGACTTCAACCCCGCATGCAGGGCCAAAACCCCGCTCCAAATGACCAATGACCAATGACCGGTGGCTCTTTTCTTGCGACTTGTGACTTGTGACTTGCGACTGCGCCGAAGGCGCTCCCAATACACCAATAACCAATAACTAATGACGTCGCCGAATGCGACCTCACTTGCGACTTGCGACTGCGCCGTAGGTGCCTCCCAACTCCTCACTCCTCACTCCTCACTCAAGCTTTTTGAGCAACAAAAAGCGTACTGATCCCCATCGAGAAGGGTTTGACGTATCGCAGCGCGAGGCCGCTGCGCTCCAACTCCCGGCTGAGCATTTCGGTCGTCAGAAACTCCTCGATCGAATCGGGCAAATAGCGGTAGGCGGCGTAGTTTTTGCTCACCAGGCCGCCGACCGCGGGGAGGATCCGCTTCATGTACAGATCGACAAGCGGCGCGGCGAAATTGCCCCTCTCCCGTTTGGTGAATTCCAGGATCACGACGATCCCCCCGGGTTTGAGGGCCCTGTGGAACTCCTCGAGCGCCTCGACGCGGTCGACCACGTTGCGGATCCCGTAGCTGATCGAGATGATCTCGGTGCTTTCGTCTTCGAGGGGGAGCTCCTGGGCCTTCCCTTCGATGAAGCGGGCGAAGTCGACCTTTTTTCGGGCCACTTCCAGCATCCCCCGCGACGGATCGATCCCGACGAACTCCTCCACTTCGATTCCTTTGCGCCGGGCCCGGTCTCTCCAGTGCAGGAGCAGGTCCCCCGTCCCGGTCGCCACGTCGGCGATCCGCGAAATCCGTTCTTTGCCCAGGATTTCGTAGGCCAGATCGCACCCTTTTTTGCGCCACTGCACGTCGATGCCGAAACTGAGCACCCGGTTGGCCAGGTCGTAGGTCTCGGCGATCTCGTCGAACATCTCAACGATCTTTTCCTGTTTCTTGACTCTATCCAAAACGGCTCCAGATGCGAAGATCCCCACCCACCGTCTCGGTATGGAGATATTCGAGTTTTCGATCGACATTATAGGATAAGGGGTGCGTGCTGAGCTTAGGGGTCTGATACACGAGGAACCAGTCGATCCGATCCCCCAGGGCGCGGAGCATCCCCTCGCCCCCCTCCACCAGCAAAAACGCCGGGCGATCCAGCAGGGGCTCCAGATCATCGGTGATCCGCACTTTCCTCCCCTCGATCCCGAACAGAGGGATGTTTCGGTCGAAATCTTTCGCTCGGGAATAGATCGTCACATCCGGCGGTGCATCCCCGCTGAATCGGCAATCGAGCCTCGGCCGGTCGGCCCGGACCGTCCCCCCTCCGATGACCAGCTCGTCGACCACGGCCCGGAGACGGTGGACGTGCTCCAGCGATGCGGGAGAACTCAGATACCCCCCGCCGATCCTGCCGTTGGCGGTCTGGGCCAGTTTGAAGAGCACGAAGGCACGCTCTCGCCAGATCGAAAAAGGCTCGATCAGCGCTTCACCCTCCTCCCGGCAGATCCCCGTTTCCACTTCGATCCCGTTGTCGGCGAGGATCTCCACTCCGCCACCGTGCCCGGGGACGGGATCGGGGGTGGCGATAATGACTTTCCGGGGGGCCAGGCGGCTCAGGAGCCAGGCACACGACGGGGTCGATCCACGGTGGGCGCAGGGCTCCAGGGTGACGTAGACGGTACAGCGTGCGAAGGTCCCCTCCGGCAGACTCAGCAGATAGTCGTGGGCCGCGTCGGCGTCGTCGCGCGATACGGGGGGCCGCCTCCCCGTCAGCGCCTCCGCCGCCGCCATCAGTGCCCGCACTTCGGCATGGGACCGGCCTGCCCGTCTGTGGGCCTCCACCGCCAGGATCCGGCCGTTCTCGACGACGGCACACCCTACCGCAGGGTTGGGATAGGTAAGCCCTTGATAATGCCAGGCCGCCCGGAGCGCAAGGGACATGTAGAACCGGTCGTCGATCACCATCGCATCCCTTTTCTCGTAAAGGATTATCTCAAATTATGTAGTAGAAAGTACGTCAGATGTGTCGATGCTCGGTGTGTAGGGGGGAGGAGCGTCAAACAAAGGCAAACTGCTTTGCCTTTGTCGCTCCGCACGGCGCTGCGTCTATGCCGTAGGCATCGCAGACGCCCGACCCATGCTTTGGATGTGTCGCCCATGCCGCCGATAATCGATGCAGATGGCGTACTGGCTAATGCATATTTTGGGATTATACCGCATCGGGGGATTCGGGGGTTTCCTCCGAAACGATCCCCAGCAGCGCCGCCAGGCGACGGGCGTCGAT
Source organism: Campylobacteraceae bacterium (assembly GCA_027081405.1). Lineage (GTDB taxonomy): Bacteria > Campylobacterota > Campylobacteria > Campylobacterales > Sulfurovaceae > Nitratifractor. The sequence continues at coordinate 5,861 of JALWKO010000007.1, forward strand.
CACCGCGTCCCCGTCGAAATCGTTGTTGAAATAGACGAAAGCCTCCCGTTTGTGACGTTGCGCCTTCCGGAGCGAATCGGCCCAGCCGCGGAGGGTCTCCTCGTCGTAGCTTCCCCGATAGTGGCCGTTTTTGCCGTGGAGGCGGAGATAGACAAACGGAGCAGTCTCGACCCGGGGGCTCTCCCCGCGGCCGTAGTCGTGCCAGCACAGCGCCGTTTCGTGCCGATGGAGCAGTTCGTAGACCGCATCGTCGTACCAGCTTTCGTGGCGAAATTCGATCGCAAAACGCCAGGCACTGCGGTGGGGCAGCGTCGAGAGAAACTCGGCGAGCAACGCGTCGTCGCGATGAAGCGAAGGGGGGAGCTGAAAGAGCACCGCGGCGGTTTTGGATCGGATCGGTTTGATCAGATGGAGAAATCGGACCAGATCCTCTTTGGCGTCACGGAGTTTGCGGTAATGAGTGATCGCGCGGGGGGCCTTGAAAGAGAACAAAAAGCCCTCCGGCGTTTTCTCCATCCAGTGTTCGACCGTCGCCGCTTTGGGGAGGTGATAGAAGGTGCTGTTGAGTTCCACGGTGGGGAAACGGCGGGCGTAGTACTCCAGCCACTTCCGTTTGGAGAGTTCCGGAGGATAGAGGATCCCTACCCAGTGGGCGTAGTAAAACCCCGAGGTGCCGATCCGGATCTCAACGGGCATAGACCCCCATCCATTCGGCTTCGGCGAGGACGTGTCCCCGCATCGCCTCCAGGAGCTGGGCCTTGCTCAGTCCCGGGGGGAGATCCAGGACCGTATCGAGGGCGTAGAGTTTGATGAAATAGCGGTGGGGCCGGTCGGGCGGACAGGGTCCGCCGTATCCGATCCGGCCGAAATCGTTGACCCCCTGCCGGATACCGAGCTCCAGTACCGGATCGGGGGGAATCGCCTCGGGGAATCCGCCCAGGTCGGGCGGGATGTCGTAAACCACCCAGTGGACGAAAACCCCGCCCGGCGCGTCGGGATCGTCCATGACGAGCGCCAACGAACGGGCCCCTTCCGGCACGTTGCCGAATTCCAGCGGGATCGAGATGTCGCTTCCGCTGCAGCCGTATCGGGCAGGGATCTGCCCACCGTTTTCGAATGCAGGACTCCGGACGAACATGGGACCTCCTTTCGCATCGGCATTCAAGCCCAAAAACGCAGTAATCAAAGCAATCAAAAAGAGCTTGCGCAACATCAGTCGAACCGATAGCTAAAGCCGATTGTCACCATATGGGAATGGTAATTGAGTTTCCCATCGATAGGAAAACCGCTTTGAGAATCATGTGCCGTAAAATTTGTACTTCCGTAATCGGTATATCGATATTGGACCCTCAGATGAAGGTTTGTATTGACCTTCCATTCCAGCCCGGCCCCTAGAGTCCAACCGGTCAGCGTCTCGTCTTGATCGAAATATTTATATCCGTCGTCAGGTCGGACTGCCTCAATATTCATACGGACCCAAGCGATCCCTCCGGTCAAATAAGGCATCCAGTCTCTCATCGCATATCCGATACGGAGACGTAGCGACGCATCCCAATCTTCGCTTAGGTTCATTCGGACAGTGGGTACGACTTGGTAGTTTCCCGCCTGCATACGGACACTGGTAGGTTTCGGTCCGACGGCTACGGCATAAGGTTGTTGCAGTTCGTAAAACACTCCGGAGTCGTCCGCGTCGACCATATTGACTTCGGCTTCGAACCCAATCAAAAATCCATTGTCAAGTAAACGGTTGTAACCGGCGAAAAATCCGGCTGAATATCCGTCCGGTTCGATATCATGGGCGTAACCGTCTTCGAAATCGATATCGCCGTTTCCCCATAAACCGCCGACTTGAACCCCCGCATACAAGCCGCTCCATTCATCGACGGATACGGGTACGTCGGCTCCTCCTGCCTGTACCCCACTACACACGATCGCCACCGCAATCGCCGAATAAGCCAATCGTCTCATCTTTTCCTCCTTTCCGATAGCTTCCACTCAATAGTAACGCAGAGAAACTATTACTCCACCAAAAAACTAACTCAAACATAAGTGAAAAAACACTACACTAATGAATGGAAAGAATTGATGCGAGAAAAGTGGATCGGAGGACTTTGCAGTATTTGCGAAATCGCTGCATCAA
>JALWKO010000008.1 GCA_027081405.1 Campylobacteraceae bacterium
ACCCGGAACCATACCGATCCGCCCCTTCCCCCGTCGCCGCCGTCGGGCCCCCCCTTGACGACGAACTTTTCGGTATGGAACGAAACGCACCCCGCGCCCCCTTTTCCGGAGCTGAGCGTCAATTCTACGGTATCTACGAACATCGTTTCTCTTTTGTATCGCGTGAAATCATCGGTGTGTACTCTCCCGTCGGTACGACAGGTTGGAGGGATTATCCCAAATTATTCATTAGCCAGCACGCCATCTGCATCGATCAGAAGCAGCATGGGCGACACATCCAAAGCCTCGACGTACTCTACGAGTGCGCCTACGTTTTGGCTGTGCACCCCTACACACCGAGCATCGACGCATCTGACGCATTTTCTACTGCATATTTTGGGATTATAGCAAATCGGAAAAATTGCGGGAGTTTGCCGGATCGCGGCGATCCGGGAGGGATCAGGCGGGGATGACGGAGACTTTTTTCTTCTTGGAGGTTTTGTTCTCGAACTTGACCACCCCTTCGATCAGGGCGTAGATGGTGTGGTCTTTCCCCATGCCTACCCCTTTGCCGGGATGGATCTTGGTGCCGCGCTGGCGGACGATGATGTTGCCGGGGATCACCCGCTCACCGCCGAATTTCTTGACGCCCAGGCGTCGTCCCGCGGAGTCGCGGTTGTTCTGGGTTGAACCTTGTCCTTTCTTGTGTGCCATGGCTCGATCTCCTTATGCGATTTTGGTGATCCGCACCCGGGTGAAATCCCGGCGGAATCCGCGCTTGAGTTTGGAATCTTTCCGGCGGCGCTTCTTGAAAATGATCACTTTCTTGTCGCGCCCCTCGTTGATCACCTCACCTTTGACCACGGCCCCCTCCACGTAGGGGGTACCGATCTTGAGCTCACCGTCGTCCAGCGCCAGGACCTCAGTGAACTCCACTTCGCTCTTGGGCTCCAGCCCCATTTTGTCGAAGCAGATCACGTCCCCTTCACGGACTTTGAACTGCTGACCGCTTGCTTTGATGATCGCGTACATTGTCGAACCCTTGTTGGTGTTTTTGCTTCCGAAATGACGGTCCGGAAATTCAAGTTCGGGATTATACCCAAAGAAAGATTAAGATTTTTTGAAGACCACTCGCCGCGGGATCAGGCTCCGGCTCCCGGTTTGGCGATGCAGTCGATCTCGATCCGCACGTCTTTGGGGAGGGTCTTGACCGCCACGGTACTGCGGGCGGGACGGTGGTCGCCGAAATATTCGGCATAGATGGCGTTGACGGTGGCGAAATCGTCCATGTCGGCCAGGAAGATCGTCGTCTTGATCACGTCCCGGAGGCTCCCCCCCGCCGCGGCGAGGACCGCCGAAAGGTTCTTGAGCACCTGATGGGTCTGGCTCTCCACGTCGGAGGCGACCAGCTCACCGCCGGGGGTCAGCCCGATCTGTCCCGAAATGTAGAGGATCCCGTCGACCAGGATCGCCTGCGAATAGGGTCCGATCGCCGCCGGGGCGTCGGTAGTGGAGATGATCTGCATAGAAACTCCTCAGTTTGCGTCGTTTTCGTAAAAGATATAGCTGGTCGAATAGTCGGAGAACTCGAAATAGATCTTTTTCTCTCCCGGATCGACCTTGTAGTTGAAATTTTTGTCGTCGTATCCGTAGCCGTAGCGGTAGGGACGGGGTTTGCCGTCGTTGGTCCCGTAGGCGGTGGAGAGCTTGTCGATCTTGATGAAGCGCTTGACCAGCTTGGTCCCCGCGTAGACATCGAGTACCCCGTTGGTGCCGGTCCAGTTCTGGATCGACCGACTGATGGAGTTCTGGGTCTCCTGGGTACATCCCCCGATCAGCAACGCCGCTACGACGGCGATTCCGAATGAACGTGAGCGCATACGCGTCCTTTGGATTTTTTGCAATTATACCACGCCTTCCAAGCGGCAAACGGCGGGTTGATCGATACCTTCGCATGCTACAGGCTCCCGCAGACGATCGGGAGAGAAAAACGCTTCGATCTCCCGCCGCATCGCCTCGGGATCCTCGATCCGGTTGATCGCGTCCCGGAATGCCGCTGCACCGGTAAAGCCCCGCTTGGAATAGCGATGCAGATGTTTGCGAAAAAGGATCGCGCCGTATCGGCCGTGGTGGGCCACCATCTGGTCCAGATGTTCCAGAATGACTTCCCGCATCAGCGAAACGGGGACTTCGCTCAGCCCCTCCTTGATCATCGCGAAAATCCACGGATTCCCCACCGCCGCCCGGCCGATCATCACCCCCGCCGCACCGGTGTGTTCAAGGACCCAGCGGGCCTTTTGGGGCGAATCGATGTCGCCGTTGGCGATGACGGGGATCGAGACGGCACGGACCACCTCGGCGATGGCGTCGTAGTCGACGGGAGCCTTGTAGCGTCCGGCGCGGGTACGGCCGTGGACGGCGATAAAATCGGCTCCGGCTTCTTCGCAGATGCGGGCCAGCTCCACGTGGTTTTTTTCCCGTACGCCCAGGCGCATCTTGACCGAAACGTAGTCCTTTTCGCTGTAGGCCCGGATTGTCTCGATCGCCCGCCCCATCGCCTCGGGATCGGCCAGCAGAGCGCTCCCTTGGAGGTTGTTGAACACCTTCGGCGCGGGGCAGCCGCAGTTGAGATCGACCCCGTCGATCCCCTCCCGGGCGTTGATCACCTCCAGCGCCCGTTTGATCGTCTCGGGATCGCTCCCGGCGATCTGGACACTGTAGGGGGTCTCCAGGGGAGATTTTTCGAGCATTTTGAGGGTTTTGAGGTTGTTATGGGCCAGGGCGTTGGCGCTGATCATCTCGCTGACGGTCAGATCGACGCCGAAGCGTTTGACCACCGAGCGGAACGGCAGATCGGTGTAACCCGCCAGCGGGGCGAGCGCATACAGAGGCCGGGAGAAATCAGGAATCATGGCAGGCGACGTCCGGATCGATCAGATCGTCGATTTTGAAGGGGTATTTCCCTTTTTTGAGGATGAAATAGGCACGGAAGGGTTTGAATTCGTTCTCGTCGTGCTCTTCGAGGAACTGCTTGGCCTTTTCGAGCATCTCGTATTCGAAGAGGAGATAGAGATAGGCGTTCTGGGCACATTCGTGTTTCTTCGCCAGGTCGGAAAACAGGGCCAGATTCTCGTCGGGGGTGATCCGCCGCAGCATCGTCCGGGCCAATCGCATATAGTCGACGCATTCCAGGTCAAGCGGCTCGATGAAGGCCCGGACCATATCGGGGCTGCATCCGATCTCCTCCTTGGCCTCGACCCGATCCAGGAGGGTGAAGAAGTGGCGCTTCGCGAGCATGGGCGCGTATTTTTTGAGTTTGTAACAATCGGCGTGTCGCACGAGGCTCTCCAACGCCGCCTCGCCTACCTCCGGGGTGTAGCGCTCCCGGTCTTTGAGCACCTCTTCGGCGAAATCGGGCTCTTTGGCGATCCGGTTGAGCTGGTTGCGCACCCGCAGCGGGTTTTCCCGGGAGAGGAGCTTTTCGACCTTTTTCTCCTTGAGGTCGATCACCTCCCCCTCTTCGATCGCACGGACCCATTCGACGGTACGGGCAAGCTTGTCCCCCAACCCTTGGACGTTGCCCACCACCTCCAATCGGGAGGCATTGAGCAGCGAAGCGGTCTCTTTCATGATCGGAGTTCCGTATTGATGGGGCTTGGGCTCTTTGAGCAGGCTCCAATACAGCGCATCCCCCAGCTCCTCGGCGTCCCGGTAGATCCGCCGTCGGCGAAAATATCCCCGGGTTCCGTGATAGACCATGTGCAAAATCGTCAGCAGATAGAGCAACAAAAGCGGCAAAGCCACCCAGGCGGCGATGGGGAGGTTGAGGGTGATCCCCATTACCGTCACCGAATGGTATCCCGGATAGAGGAGATAGACCCCCCCGGCCACCAATGCGATAAAGACCAATCCCGTGAACATGTAGGTGCCGATGCGCATGGCGCCTCCTTCCCGATGGTAGTGTTAGAGCTGATGCTCCCGTTCGTTGATCTCCCGGCAGCTGATGCAGTACCGGGCGAAATTCTTGACGATGAGCCGCTCTTTGCCGATGGGCTCCTCGCACATTTCGCAGATCCCGTAGGTGCCGTTTTTTATTTTACCCAAAGCGATCTCGATCTCTTTGAGCTCCCGGCGCTGCTGTTCGACGATCCGACTGTCGATGTCGGCTTCGGTGGCCAGCGCGGCGAAATCCCCTTCGTCTTTGGGCTCTTGATTTTGCATGAGCATCTGCTTGCGATGAACCTCTTCGAGATTCTTGAGGATTTGCGCTTTTCGCGCCAGCAAATCGGCTTCGAATTCCTTGAGTTCTTCGGGAGTAAGCATCGTGCCTCCTATGGGTCATTTGTGGTAGGGATGGCCGTGGAGGATCGAAAGTCCTCGATAGATTTGTTCCATCAACACCACTTTGACCAGTTTATGTGAAAGCGTTATTCTACCAAATGAAATCCGTTTGTCACATTGTTCTAGAAAACGGGGTTCGAATCCATACGCCCCGCCGATGAAAAAGTGGATTCGCGCCCGGTCTTTGAGCAACGCGGCGAACCCTTCACTATCTACCGTCTCCCCGCCCGGATCGAGGGCGATCGTATAGGCGCCCGACAGATGGGGAGCCAGTGCATCGGTATAGGAGGCACGGGCCATCTGAGCACTTTGTTCCTGAGCCCGGGCCACCCCTTTGGGAAAGAGCTCGTGCAGCTCCACCCGCGCCCAGGGGCGGCACAAGCGGGTGTAATGCTCGATCAGGGGATCGTAAAGTTCTTTTTTCCCTTTTTTGTCGATGGCGTAGATTCCGATTTTCATCCCGGCCTCCCCTATTGAGCCAAACTCTGATAAAAGCGGATCACCCGTTCGTCCACCCGGATCGACCGGCGCAAGTAAGCCCCCAATTCCCCCCGATGATAGTCGATTTTCAACCGTTTCGGATCGGTGGCCCTAGAGATCGCCACATAAAACTGACTCGGAGCGAAAATGTGATCGACGTTGCACACGAGCCGATCGAGGCTCATCCCCTGGGATTTGTGGATCGTCACCGCCCAGGCGAGTTTGAGGGGATATTGGCGTACCTGCGCCAGCGAAACCGCTTCGACGCCGCCGTCTTTGGCAGGCTGCCACTCCACCAGATCGAATTCGTGGGGTTCGACCCGGACGAAACGATCCCCTTTTTCGACCACCACACAGTCGCTCTCGATATGCCGGACGATCCCCCGCTCCCCGTTGACATAGCTTCCCCATTTGTTGACCGAAAAGAGCACCGGTGCCCCTACCTTGATCCGCAGTTCTTCTGAGACGGGGAGCATCCGTTTCCAGCTTTGCAGCCGCCCTTCGTGCACCGAAGCGTGGAGCCGGGTTTCGGCTTCGAGGGTGTATTCGGCCCCTTCCAATGCCGCCAGGTTGCGTCGGTTGGTCGCGTCGGCCTCGGCGTTGCGCCCGAAAAGCCAGGTGGGATCGTCGCCGTAGACGGCGTCGTTCCCTCCCAGTGCGCACAGATAGTCGATCACCGCATCGCCGCAGTTGCCCCGCCGGATCTCCCCCAGGATTCGGGTAAACTCCCCGTCGGCGGTACGGTGCATCGTCCGCAGCTCCACCACGACGGGATCGAAAAAGGTCCACGCGTCACTCTCGAACGCGTAGAGGGTGTCGTCAAAAAGATGGCTCGGTGCTTGGCCGCTGCGCACCACCGGCGGAAGCTGGAAAAAATCCCCCACGAAGACCAGACGCCCCCCGAATCCCATCGACTCGCAGCGGTAGCGGATCATCTCCATCGTCCGGGAATCGATCATGCTGATTTCGTCGATGAGGATCAGATCGAGGGACTGGAGGAGTTTGCGCAGTTGCGAAAGGCGCCGTTTGTTTCGCCGGTCGTATTCGACCAGTTCGGATAGATCGTTGCAGATCCCGAACGAAAAAAAACTGTGGACGGTCATCCCGCCCACGTTGACCGCGCTCACCCCCGTGGAGCCCAGCGCCGCGACACTTTTGCCCCGTTCGCGGAGCGTTTCGAGCAGCCGCGCGCTCAGATAGCTTTTGCCCGTACCTGCCGCGCCGGTGAGAAACAGGTTGCGCCGTTGCAAAATCTCCAGGAGATCGTCGACACAGACTTCCCGATCCAAGCGATCAACCGTTCCAGTCGAAATAGGTCCGGGCTTTGAGGATCTCGCCGTAGGGGATGTTGCGCTCTCCTTCTTTGGTCCGGAGGGTGATCCCCTCTTCGTCGGCGGCTTCGAGATGGCCCCGAAGCTTCTCGCCTCCTTGGAGTTTGACCTTAAGCCGCTCACCGACGGAGTGGCGAAAATGTTCGGGTTTGCGCAGCGTCCGCTCCACCCCGGGAGAGCTCACCTCCAGCGAATAGGGGCCCGACACGGGGGGTTCGAGATCGAGTAGCGGAGAGATGTCGTACGAGATCGCTGCGCAGGTATCGAGGTCCACGCCCCCCTCTTTGGTGACATAGACCCGATAGATCGTCCGGTCGTTTTCGGTGACGATCTCGGTGTCGTAGAGTTCCGCGCCGTGGCTGCGGACGATCCCGCGGATCCGCTCTTCAGGATTCATCGCCGAGCTCCTTTTCGATCGTACGAAAAAGTTCGTCCATCCGGCTCAGCCGCTCCAGCTGGTCGTCGAATTCGAAGGTGAAGTTGGGGGCTTTGAACCACCCTTCGCTGTCGCGGACGTAGGATTTGAGATACCCGGCCACCCGGCGCAGCCGCGCCAGCGCCTCCCGCTGTTCGGCTTCGCTCAGTCCGGTCGGATCGAGGAAGACCCGGGCGTCGTAGCGCCCCCGGGAACAGACCACTTCGGTGACGCTCAGGGCGTTGATCCGTTCGTCGTCCAGGGTTGCTAGCGCCTCGGGGAGACGCTCTTTGAGGACCGATTCGGTCCGTTTGCGCTTGATCTCTCCGGGATTCATAGGCTCGCTTGTTCCTCCACCTCTTTGAAGGTTTCGATCACGTCACCCACTTTGATGTCGTTGAAGTTTTCGAGCATCAGGCCGCACTCGAAGCCGGCGCGAACCTCTTTGACATCCTCGCTGAAGCGCTTGAGGGAGCTGATCCGGCTGGTGTAGACCACCACGCCGTCGCGGATGAGGCGGGCGCCGGCGTTGCGCTCGATCTTCCCTTCGGTGACCATACATCCGGCGATGGTCCCCACTTTGGCCACGACGAAGGTTTCGCGCACTTCGGCCTGTCCGGTCACCTCTTCGGTGATCACCGGGCTCATCAGACCGCTGAGCAGCCCTTTGACCTCGTCGATCAGATCGTAGATGATCGAATAGGTCTTGATCTCGACCCCAAGCTCCTGGGCCTTTTTCTTCACGGCGCCGGTGGGGCGGACGTTGAAGCCCAGGATGATGGCGTTTTCGCTGGCGTCGGCCAGCAGCACGTCGCTCTCGGTGATTCCCCCCACTCCGCCGTGGATCACCTCCACCTTGACCTCTTCGTTCTTGAGCTCGGCCAGTGCCGATTTGATCGCCTCGAGCGATCCTTGCACGTCGGCTTTGACGATGACGGGGAGTTTTTTGATTTTCCCTTCGGCGATGAGGCTGCCCAGTTCGTCGAGGGAGACCTTGGTAGTTTTGGAAAGCTCTTTGGCCCGGGCGTACTCTTTGCGCTTCTCGGCCAGCTCCTTAGCCTCCTTCTCGCTCTCGAGGGCCACCATGATCTCTCCCGCTTCGGGGACGTCGTGCAGCCCCACGACCGCGGCGGGGGTACTGGGGCCGATCTCCTTGGCCCGGCTGCCGTCATCCAGGATCAGGGTCCGCACCCGTCCGTAGGTGGTCCCCACGATCACGTTGTCCCCCACGTGGAGGGTTCCGTTTTTGACGATGACGTTGGCGACGGGGCCGAAGCCCTTTTCGACCGCGCTCTCGATCACGATCGCTTTGGCGGGGCGGGTCGGATCGGCGGTGAGCTCCATCATCTCCGCCTGGAGCAGAATCGTCTCGAGCAGGTCGTCGATCCCCTCTCCCGTGTGGGAAGAGACCCCGACAACCTCATATTCTCCACCCCAGTCGACGGGCAAAATGCCGATCTCGGCGAGCTGCGACTTGACATTGTCGATATTGGCGGTGGGTTTGTCGATCTTGGTGATGGCGATGATGATCGGCACATCGGCGGCCTTGGCGTGGGAGATCGACTCTTTAGTCTGGGGCATCACCCCGTCGTCCGCCGCGACGACGATGACGGCGATGTCGGTCGCCTGGGCACCGCGGGCGCGCATCTCGGTAAAGGCCGAGTGACCCGGAGTATCGATGAAGGTGATCTTCTTGCCCTCTTTTTCGACCTGATAGGCCCCCACGTGCTGGGTGATCCCTCCGGCCTCTTTTTCGGCCACCTTGGTGGAACGGATGTAGTCCAGCAGGGAGGTTTTCCCGTGGTCGACGTGTCCCATGACGGTGATGACCGGCGGGCGGGATTCGTGGACCGTATCGGGCTGGGCATCGTATGCGGCCACGTAATCGAGGGCGTCGAGGGGGTTGATCGTCTCGACCTGGACCCCGAACTCCTCGGCCAGGATCTCGATGGCGTCTTTGTCGAGGAAATCGTTTTTGGTCACCATCGTCCCCAACGAAAAGAGGACTTTGACCACCTCTCCCACACTGCGGCCGACCTTCTCGGCGAATTCATAGACTCGGACTTCTTCGGGAATGCGTACCACGGTAACCTTTTCGGATTGGACTTGTTTTTGGTATTTGCGCCGTCTGCCTCCGCGGCGTCCCCCCGGACGGCCGGCGGGGCGGGGACGGAATCCTCCGCCCGCGGCAGGGAGCCCCATCGCCGCGCGGCGCTTGGCTTCGGCTTTGCGCCGTTCTTCCTGGCGCTGTTGTTCTTCGAAAATGTTTTTGTCGGAAAAATCGGGGAGGACCACTTCGTCCTCTTCGAAGAGTTCGATACTTCCCCCCAGCTCTCGATCGCCGAGAAGTTCGAGGCGCTCTCCGGTGCTTTTGGCTTCGGCGGGGCCTTTTTTCTTCTTCTTTTTCGAAGGGGTGGCCGCGGCCATCAGCTCGCTCAGCGAGGGGGTTTTCTCCCGGACCGGTGCCCCTTTGGCTTTTTTGACGATGGTGATGCCCCGACGTTTGGGGAGTTCCCGTTTTTTCCCCTCGGATTCGGGAACGGAAGTTTCCGCTTCCTTGGCTACGGCGGTGATCCCCTCCCGTTTTTTTGGCGCCGGTTTGGGCGTCTCAGACGCTTCGGGTTCCTGAGACTCGGCGGGAGCTTTTTCTTCGGGATTTTCCGCTTTGGGCTCTTGGTTTTCTTCTTGGGCCGCGGATGCTCGTTGTTCCGTTTTTTTCTCCGATTTGGCTTTGGGTTTTTCCAGCCCTTTGGGCCACTGCCCCGTCATGACATAGTCCATAAGCATCGCGGCCTGCTCGAGGGTCACGGAGCTTCCCGCTACCTTGACGTTGAAGCCCAGTTCCTTGGCTTTTTCGAGCAGTTCGCTGTTGGACATCCCGGCTTCGGCCGCGATCTCCTGGATTTTGACTTTATCCATCGGTGTTCAACTCCTTTAGTACTTCGACGAGCTGGGATTCGTCGAGGCGATAGCGTTTGACGATTTTTTGTAATCGTTTCCTATCCGCGGCACAGCCCCGGCAGATGTAGGCACTCCGCCCGTAGCCCCGATAGGGGACCACCCGATTGTCTTCAAACTGTATTCGGAAGAGGGAATGCTGGGATTCTCTGTTTCGGCAGGCAATACACATTCGAATAGGATACGTTTTCATCGGGATTATACCAGATTCCTTACCCTTTGCCAATCACGCCGTGATTGTCCAGATGCCGCGTGAAGATGCGAAACTGGGGGAAGCGCTCGGCCAAAGCCGCATGGATCCCCGCCGCGTCGTCAGCGTAGCAGAGGTTGAAAAAGGTCGATCCGCTCCCGGAGAGGGTGCTCATGAGCGCCCCGTTCTCCAGAGCGGTCTTCTGCACCTCAAAAAGCTCGGGCATCATCCGCATCCGCCGGTCCTGATGGATCCGGTCCTTGGCGGCGATCCGGAGCAGATCCCACGACTCGCTCATAAATAAAGCCGTCATATAAGCCGCATGGGAGAGAGAAAAGACCACCTCTTCCTTGGTGTAGGTCTTGGGGAGTACGGTCCGGGAGCGGGCAGTGGAGATGGTCTGGTCGGGGACCACCAGGACCGCACGAAGATAACTCGGCAGACGCCGTTTCTTGCTGTAGACCCGCTCCCCTTCCAGGCATGCTACGTTGAAGCCCCCCATCACCGCGGGGGTGATGTTGTCGGGATGGTGTTCGTACCGCAGGGCGGTATTGAGGATTTTGCGCTTGTTGTAGCGGATCCCGGCCGCCACGTGGGCCGCGGTGACGGCGGCGACGATTACCGCCGAAGAACTCCCTAGACCGCGGGAGATGGGGATACGATTGGTGAATTCGAAACGAAACGACTGTTTGGACCCATCGGTGAGGCGGCGATACTGCTCGTGGAAAATGTGCAAAAAGAGGGAGTTTTTCTTGATTCGGGGGTTGTCGGCCCCCTCCCCCTGGGTCGATACGCTCTGAAACTTGGCCGGTTTGATCCTAATTTCGTTGCGCAGATCGATCGCCAGACCGAGGGTATCGAATCCGGGTCCGAGATTGGCACTGGTAGCCGGTACACTGATCAGCAAGGCAGCCCTTTGGGTGCGAAGCGCCCGACCCTCAAACCGCGGGGAGACGATAATCGGGCTCCCGGTCCGGCGCCGGGGTAATCGCCGTGATCGTCTCGGGGAAGGTGAAGCGGAGTTCGGGGGCTTCGTCGAATCTTCGTGTAATTATAGTCTCTTTTTCTTTCACGAAGTACAGTTTTCCCATCGCCCGGACGGGAGCCCCGCCGCTGAGATCGAAGGCGCTGCACGCTTCAAAAGAGATCGATCGGGTCATTTCGAGGGTGCGCAGGAGGATATAGGTCAGTTTGATCCCCATGTTGCTCCCCGGGCCGTGGACGTAGATGATCCGCGCCACGGGGCCGCGTTCGATCGCTTCTTCTAAAACGGGGATGAGGGCCTCGGAGATCTGCCCTTGAAGCGGAATGACCTCTTCCAGCATCCCATCGCTGCCGTAGCGCGCCACGGCGGGGGGAGTGGAGACGGGGTTGATCAGGAGCGTCGCACCCGGTTCAGGCAAAGCACTTCTCGTATCGCCGGAGTTGTTCGGAAGCGAAGCTAAGCACTTCGTAATTGGCCGCATCGGCCAGGAGCTTCTGGGTGAGCCGATGGTTGAGGGTGTGGCTTCCGGCGAAGGCGACGTAGCGCCCTACGATCGCGTAGCCGGCCACTTTCATGTCTCCGATCGCGTCGAGGATCTTGTGGCGGACGAATTCGTCGTTGAATCGGAGCCCCTCAGGATTGAGGATCCGAGTCTCGTCCAGGCCGATGGCGTTTTCGAGGCTGGCCCCCAGCGCCAGATTGCGACTTTGGAGCATCTGGATGTCCCGGGCGAAGCCGAAGGTCCGCGCCCGGGCGATCTCTTCGACATAGCGCTCCCGGCTAAAATCGAACCGGTAGCGCTGCCGCCCGATCGCCGGGTGGTCGAAATCGATCGTGAAATCAAACTCCGCCCCATCGAAAGGTTCGAGCCGGACGAACTTCTCCTCCTGCCGCACTTCGACGGGGCGGAGAACGCGCAGGATTTTCCGGGGCCGGTCGAGGGTACGGATCCCCGCTTCGTCCAGCAGGAGACAAAAGGAGATCGCACTCCCGTCCATGATCGGCATCTCGTTGCCTTCCAGAATCACCCGGAGATTGTCGATCCCGTAGGCGTACAGCGCCGAGAGGAAATGCTCGATCGTCGAGACGAAAACCTCCCCGTCCCCGATCACCGTGGCCATCGTCGTATCGACCACCGATGCGGGACGCAGCGGGATGCTCCGCCCCGCATCGGCACGGTAGAAGACTATCCCGCTGTCGCTATCCATCGGCTCCAGGCGGAGGCGTACCGATTCCCCTTTGTGAAGGCCGATTCCGACCACTTCGACCGGTTTTGCGATCGTCCGTTGCAGCATGGATCCCTTTCGTCCCGACTTCTTTCGCCCCATTATACCCGAAGGTAACTTGCGCCTCCAAACGCCTCAGGGGGCGTTTGCCGGATGGGTGGCGATGATCCGGTCTGCCTGACGAAAAACGGCGTCGATGTGGCTTTTGATCCAGTTTTGTTTCATCCAATCCATGGGCAGCACCTCCACCCCCTGCACCAAAATCCCGAAATGGAGATGGTCCCCCAGCGCCAGCCCGGTCATCCCGGTTTTGGCGATCACCTCTCCGGGACGGACCTTCTCGCCGGCATCGACCAGGAGCGAGGAGCAGTGTCCGTAGAGGGTATAGAGCCCGAAGCCGTGGTCGATGATAGGCATGTTGCCGTAGATCCCGTTGTAATCGGCGAAGACTACCTTCCCCCCGTTGGAGCTGACGATGGGAGCTTGCCGGACGCTGGCCAAATCGTAGCCCAGATGGTACGAGCGGGAAACTTCCCGGCTACGGTCTTTGTAGTAATAGTGCCGCTCGTCACCGAAATCGGCCACCCGCTTGGCCCCTTTGAGCGGGTAAAACGCATGAAGCCGCCAACGGCGGAAATCGACGGGCGTGACCTTGCTCGTGTGAGTGTGGATCACCTTTTCGTTGGCCTGGCGAAGCCATTCGTTGACCATTTTGAAGCGCTTGAGGGGATCGTGATATTTGGAAATTTCGGGATATTGCCCCGCCAGTTCGGCGATCTTCCCGTTCAGGAAACGATCGCTCAGCCCGATCCAGGAGACTCGGTATTTTTTGTAGATCAGCTCGAAAGCGACCCGTTTGACGGTTTTGTTTCCCGCACTGTCGACGGCGACGATCCGGGCCCGGAAATCCCGGATCCGAAACGGCCATGCCAGCAGCGTAGCGAAATACCCCTTGCGCCGATAGCGGATCGGATGCCAGCGCCGTCCCCCCGCCTCGACCCAGACCGATCGGAGATTTTTGTCGGTGGCACGGAAGATCAGTAGCGCACTCCCTCCCCGGACGATACTGGGGCTCTTGGCCACGACCGCCACCGAGGGGGCCTTGCGGTCGATCAGGATCGATGAGACCGCCACGGCCCGGTTCCCCCGTCCCAGGTTCCACAGACTCCGATCGCTCAGCTCCACCCGGAGTTTCCAGGGGGCCTTGGTCGGATCGAGTCCCGGATGTTCGGGAACTTTGATCGAGAGATTGGCGTCCTTACGAGGCTGGACGAAATCCCCTTCGGCCAGTACTACCGACCGGGCTCCGTCGCTGACGCTCACCCGGTAGTGCCCCAAAGCAGCGTTGTCGTAAAGCCGGATCGAAATGGGGGCGGTGGGATTCCAGTACCGCTGGCCTTTCATCTCGATCCCCGGGGGGACCCGCTCGAAACGGGGGGAGAACCACACAAACGCCGCCGCTGCCCCGATCAGAAGGAACAAAATCCCCCAGAGCCATCCGCCGCTACGTCTCCGGCGGCGGCCGTAATACGATCGTCTAGCCATTGTTTGAGAGTACCTCCGTTTCATCTATCGTTTCGAGGATCGTTTCGATCACCCTCTCGGGATCTTCCCCGCCTGTCAGGTCGAACCCCGCCGCCTCGGGATGGCCGCCCCCGCCGAAACGCCGGGCGATCGGCAAGAGATCGGCCCCCTTGGAACGGAGCGAAACCTTGTACCCTGTCGGGGTCTGGACGACAAAGACCGCCACCTCTACCGTCACCAGCGAGCGGGCGTAGTCGACCAATCCGTCCAGATCGCTCATCTTCGCCCCCGTTGCTTCCAGATCTTCGCGGGTGACGAGCATCGTCGCCACCCGGGCGTCCCGATACAGACGGAGCGATTCGAGGGCTCTGCCTAGGATCCGCAAAGAGGCCAACGAACGGCGCTGGAGCATCATCTGGGCCACCCGGGCCGGATCGACGCCGATCGCGATCAGCTCCTGGGCGATCCGAAAGGTCTCGAGGGTCACCGTGGAGGTGGTGAAATGGCGGGTGTCGGAGATGAGCGCCGCATAGAAGCACTCCGCCGCTTCCGGAGTGACGGGTGCGATGTCCCGGAAGAACCGATAGGCCACTTCGGAGCTGCTCGCCGCCTCGGGATCGACCACGTTGAGGGTGCCGAAACGGGTGTTGCTGACATGGTGGTCGAAATTGACGATCGTCCGCCCCTGCAGATCGAAGCCCAGCCGGTCGACGCTCCCGCAGTCGCAACTGACGATGAGGGAACGGTCAAAATCGGGACGGTGTTTGATCCGCCCGAAACCGGGCAGGAAATCCAGATGCCGCGGAAGATCTTCGGAGGCGTTGAGCACTTCGACCCGTTTGCCCAGCTCCCGCAAAATGTGGGCGACCCCCAGGGAGGTGCCGATGGCGTCGGCGTCGGGACGGATGTGCGAAAGGACGCTGACGCTGTCGAACGCTTCGAGCAGGACGAAAAACCGCTCCCGTTCGGCGATCCAGGGGGCGTTCATGGTTCGATCCGCATCGAGAGGTCGGGCCAGCGGGCCTGGTGGACGATGCTCCCCGAGCTGATAGCGTCCACCCCCGTGGCGGCGATCGCTTCGATCGTCTCGAGGGTGACGTTTCCGCTGGCCTCCAGGAGGACGTGGGGGTGGTGGGCGTCGCGATGGCGCACCACCGCTTCGATCTCCTCCGGGGGCATGTTGTCGCACATGACGATGTCGGCCCCCGCCTCCATCGCCCGCCGCGCCGCATCGAGGCTTTCGCACTCGATCTCCACTTTGGCGGTGAAGGGAATCTGCCGGCGGACCTCCCGCATGAAAGCCTCCAGATCGTCAATCGTCTCCAGGTGGGTGTCTTTGAGCATCAGGCAATCGTCCAGCCCCATCCGGTGGTTCCGCCCTCCGCCGCAGCGTACGGCGTATTTTTCCAATTCCCGAAGCCCCGGACGGGTCTTGCGGGTATCGAGGAGGACACAGTCGTACGGGGCGAGCTTCTCCACGTAGCGGGCCGTCAGCGTGGCGATCCCGCTGGCATGCAGCGCCAAATCGAGAAGGGTCCGCTCCACCGAGAGGAGATCGCCCGCCGCCCCTTCCAGGCGCAGGAGCGTCTCTCCGGGTACGAAGGGCTCTCCGTCCGCAACTTCCCAGTCGAGGCGCAGGTCGAAAAGGGTCTCGAACACTTCGATATATTCCCGTCCCGCGAAAATCCCTTCCGACTTGGCCACGATCCGCGCTTTGGCCGTCCGCTCGGGGGCGATCCGGGCAAAGAGATCCCCCCGCCCCAGATCTTCGGCCAGGGCCCGCTCGACGAAGGCCCGTTTGCGCCACTGCTCTACGTGCATCGTCATCGAATCTCCAACATCCGATCGAGGGCGAGGCGGGCGTAATGGACCGTCTCTTCGTCGACGAAGATCTCGTTGATCGGCTTCCCCTCCTCGATCGACTTGAGCGTCCGGTAGAGATCCTCCAGCGTCGTTTCGTTCATCGTGGGGCACTCCGGCTTGGTGGAGGAGAGGACGTAGGTGTTTTTGGGGCGCATCCGATGGACCAGGTTGTACTCGGTCCCCACCGCCACCTTCTGCTCCGGATCGAGGGAGTTGACGTAACGGATGAGCTGGGAGGTCGATCCGACGAAATCGGCCAGCGCCACCACGCTGGGATCACACTCGGGGTGGACGGCGATCTTGATCCCGGGGTAACGCTTGCGGTAGAACTCCACGTCGTCGGGGGTGAAGAGCTGGTGGACCGAACAAAAGCCGTTGAAGCAGATCACGTCGGCCTCTTTGGGGTCGCACTCCCCCTCCCCGACGACGCAGGAGCGAAGCCCCATGGCATTGGCCACGTTCTGCCCCAGGCAGCGGTCGGGGACGAAGAGGATCTTTTTGCCGCTTTCGAGCCCCTTTTCGATGATCTTGACGGCGTTGGAGCTGGTACAGACCAGTCCTCCCATCTTCCCCACTTTGGCTTTGACGGTGGCGTCGGAGTTGATGTAGGTGATCGGGAGGATTTCCTCCCGGGAGACGCCGTGGCGCTCGATGTACTCCACCGTGTCGTCGAAATAGCTTCCATCGATCATCCGGGCCATCGCGCAACAGGCGATCTTGGGCATCAGGACCCGCTTTTCGGGGGCGATCACCTTGACGCTCTGCCCCATGAATCCCACGCCGCAGAAGACCACCCAGGGATTCTCGTCGGCTTTGCATTTGCGGGCCAGTTCCAGGGAGTCCCCGGTGATGTCCGCCGCCTCGAAGACTTCGTCCCGCTGGTAATAGTGGGCCACCACCGTAACGGGGAGCTCCCTTTTCAGCCGTTCGATCTCGGCCCGGTAATCGATCTCCATCGCCGCTCCTATGTGTGAAATGTCGCTTCGCCCCGAAAAGGTTTCCGTGTTGTCCTCGGGCAAAACGAAAATCAGCTTATCAGGGGGATTATACCGAAGCGGCGGTTAACGAGGAAAATCCTCCCTCAGTTCCCCGATCCGCCTGCGCATCCCGCGACGATCGAAGGGTCCGCCGTTTGCGATGATCTCCCCGAGCCGCTCCAGCTCTCGGGCGATCCGGGGATCGTCGGCGTACGGCAGCAGCGCATCGTAAAACTCCCGGGGGGTGCGGGCCCGATCGAGCGCCGTTTTGACGTGCCGGCCGCGGCGTCGCCGCAGCATGACCCCCGCCGCCGCCAGAACCCCCAGCAAGACCCCGGCAAACAACCACCCCAGATCCCGACCGATCCGGCGCCAGCGCTTCGGATCGTGGACCCGGATCGGAATCGGGGCGCTTTGGAGCGTTTCGGGGAGACCGGTGTGGAGATTGAAATAGCGCAGCCGAATCGGGGGGATCGTCAGATCCCGGCGGGCCACGACCGTGAAGTTCCGACGCAGCACCATCCGCGGCACCCCTTCCCCCCGGTCGATGCGGCGTACGGTGGCGGGGGCGGCGACGACCGTGGCGCCGCTGAGATTGAGATCGGGGGGAGTAAGGAGGCTCAGATCCCCCAGCCCTTCGATCTCGAGACGCAGGTGGATCGGAACCCCCGCTTCGGTAGCGTTGCGATCGCTGCGCAGTCGCAGGCGCACGTCCCCGGCGAAGGGAAAGTGCCCCGGCAACGCACGGATACGGAGCGTTCTCCCCTCGATGACGAGGGGGTGTTCCCGGTAACGGTAGGTTTCCCGATCGAGGGTGGAGACCACCGCTTTGGCCGGCGGGATCCGCAGCGCTCCGGCCCGCTCGGGGACCAGCCAGTAGCGAAAGATCCGCTCCTCCCCCGACGGGGTACGGCGGGTTTGGGTACCGAGTGTTTCCAGCGTCGCCCCCGGGATCTTCGGGGGGGTCAGGACGATCCGGTCGACGGGGGTGTCGGACGTGACCCGCACCCGCCATACGGCGACCAGGGGTTCGCTCACCCACGCGCTCTCTTTGCTCAGCTCCAATCGACCCGCGATCTCGGTCCCCCACATGACGATCGGCCAGAGGGTCGCCAGCAGGATCCAAAGGGTTCTCATCGTTCCTCCTCGATCGGGATCAACAACGTACGCAGCGGACGGGATCGCAAACGGCGCTCGATCCGGCGCAGGCGGATCGAATCGGTCTGCACTTCCCCCTCCACGAGGGTCCGGTTCTCCTCACTCTCCAGGATCTGCCGCTCCCGGGCCCGATCGACGCGCCCCGTCCCCTCGAGGACGTTGTCCCGCTGGATCAGCGTAGCGCCGAAACGGGCTTCTTCCAGCCGATCGTCGGTGGGGAAGTCGCCGCCCAGGCTTTTCCCTTCGAAAGCCCCCCGCCGGATCCCCAGATCGACCCGTTCCAGTTTGCAGACCTTCTGTTCGTTTTTCCGCTTCAGCTCCCGCAGTGCCCGCTCGAGGCTTCGTCGTGCGAGGGCTTTTCGGACGATCCGAGCGTTTGCCGCCGGATCGGGATCTCCGGGGAGGAACTTCGCCGCCGCCTCGTAGAACCGAAGCGCCCTGCTCCAGCGCCCCAGCCGCATGTAGCAGTTGCCTGCGTTGTACAGTGATCGCCCCTCCAGCGCCGGGTCCCGGATCGTCCGGAACAGCGCCAGCGCTTCGGCATAGCGCCCCATCCGATACAGCAGCACCCCTTCATTGTAGCGGACCCGATCGTCGGCATGGCCCAGCTTCCGGTAATACCTCAGCGCCCGGGCGTAGTCGCCGGCCCGGGCCGCCCGATCCGCCTGTATCAGCCACGCCCCCCGCAACACACCGGCGGACGATTGCGTCCACACGATGCCGACGAGGACGATTCCCAGAAGCACCCTCATGCCCCCCTCCTGCGAAACGCTCCGGGCAGGGGCAGCAGATAGACCCCCAGCGCCAGCGCGATCCAGATCCACGCCCGATCTTCTCCCCTTCCCCGGGGATCGGGACGCTTCGACGCCAGCCGTCGTACCAGCGCATCGATCCCCTCCCGGGCATCCAGATAGACCCCGCCGCTCCGTCCGGCCAGCGCCTCCCAGGAGGGATCGGGGATCGGGACGATCGGATTGCCGGCGGGATCGAGCAGCGGCGTACCGTCCGCATCCCGGACCGCCGCCGCCTTGCCGGTCGCGCACGTCACCACGTCGACCACGATCCCCGCGGTGCGTGCCTGCCTGGCCAGCCGGTCCGCATCGACGGGCAGCGCCGCGGCACTGAAAAGGATCAGCCGAGTGGCGGCGTCGCCCTCCGTCAGCCCCTTGGCAGCCCGGATCGCCGCGGCGGGGTCCGCCAGGACCGAGCGGCGGATCGTCGACGGATCGATCCCCTCCAACAGCCGCTGCAGGGCCGCATGGTCCCGGGTCGGGGCGGCGATCCGGTACCCCCGGCGGTCGAAGGCCACCAATCCCGCATCAATCCCCGGCAGGCGCTCCAGCAGTTCCCTAGCCAGCGCCTTGGCGTACCGGAGCCGATCGGGGGGAAGATCGCGCAGGTCCATGCTCCGGGAGAGGTCAATCCCCAGAATCACCCGGGTATCCGCAGGTTTCACGGGCATCGGCGAAGCGTTTCCGATCCGGCTCCAGGCCAGCACCGCCAGGGCCAGCGCAGTCAGGGAGCGCGACCGCCCTGCGGGACCGAAAACCAGCCCCAGTCCCATCAACCCCATCGCCAGGGCCAGGAAAACCGGACGCCAATCCTGACGGACGGGTACGGGCGTATCGACGATCCGCCCCCGCGCGATCCGGTCGATCCGGCGATAGATCGCCCCCAGGTCGACTGCGTGGGGCGCGGCGAAAAACGCTCCGTGGGTGGCGCGGGCGATCCGCTCCAGCTCCCCCCGGCGGAAATCGTCCCCTACCCCCACGGCGAAGACCTTCACCCCCTGAGACCGGAGTCGGGAAAGGGCCCCGTCGAGGGGGACGTTGCCCACCGTGTCGATCCCGTCGGTGAGGAGGATCACGATCCGGTTCTCCCCTTTGCCGGGGCCGAAAAGATCCGCCGCGCGCCACAGCGCCTCGTACAGCGCCGTATCCCGTCCCCCCGCCACGCCCGGACGGAGCCGATCCACCAGCGGGTCCAAAGCCGGCGCGTCGGAGCTCAGAGGGGAGAGGAGATAGGCGTGATCACCGAAGACCACCACCCCGATCCGGTCTCCCCCTCGGGAGTGGATGAAATCCCGCAGGACCTTTTGGGCGGTCTCGAAGCGTCGGTCCTCCCGCATACTGTAGCTGGCATCGAGCAGCAGCACGATCTCGTAGCCCTCTTTCTGCGGGACGCTCCGGACCCGCTCTCCGTAGGGACCGGCCAGAGCCATCAAAAGCGCCAGCACCGCCGCGTGCCGGATCCAGAGACTCCAGGGACGCGAACGCCGGGCGGCTTGGCGGAGCAGATCCCCCCGAACCACCCGCACCGCGGTACCGCCCTGGAAACAGCGACGCGCACAGAGTAGATAGAGGAGGAAAAGCCCCAGCACCCACGGATGGGCCAGATACCAGCTCATCTCACTCCCTCCCGAGCAGCCGCGCCAGCGGCGGGATGGGATCTTCCCCGCTCCAGAACCGCTCCCAGCCGATCCCGGCGCGGCGCAGCCGCTCCTCCGACTCCCGATCGTAGCGCTCCAGCGCTTCCCGGTACCGCCGTACCGCGGCGCCGTCGACCCGGACGCCGAAACGCTCCGAGCCGATGAGATCCTCGGCGACAAATTCCCCTCTGGGGAGGCGATACTCCCTCCGGTCCCGCAATACGGCGGCACGGAGCGTATGACGCCCCTTGAGGGGAGCACAGACGTCGAAGTCCCAGAAATCCCCCATCAGCAGGATGTACTCAGGTTCCCGGAGCCGGTCGATCCAGCCCGTGAGCGCTCCCCAGTCGATCCCCCCTTCCGCCGGGGGGAGCGCCGCGATCTGCCGGGCGAAATCCCCGGCACCCCGGAGAGAAGCGCACGGCGCCAGGGCCGGCCGGGGGCGATCGGCGAAGAAGGTCACCGCGAACTCGTCCCCCGACTCCCTGGCCAACGCCCCCAGAACCTCCAGTAGCGACGCCGCCATCTCCCGTTTGGAAGCGGGCCCCAGGGCCATCGAGGCGCTGTGGAGATAGACCACCCGCAGTCGCAGTCTCCGCTCCTGATCGTAGAGGTTCACCAGCGCCTTGCCGGTACGGGCGAAGGCCTGGAAATTGAGATGCCGGACATCCTCCTCTCCGGTGTATTCGCGCATCTCCCGAAACTCCGTCCCCTCCCCGGCGAAGAGACTCGCTCTCCGACCGAATCGGGGCAGGAGGATCGCTTTGCGCGCTCGAAGCAGCAGCGTGGAGCCGAACCGTTTCATCAGGGGGCGGGGATCCTCTCGAGGATCGTTCGGATCACCGCGTCGGCCGTTAGCGATACGGTCGCGGCGCTGTAGCCCAGCACGATCCGGTGCCGCAGTACCGGATAGGCCATCCGGGCCACGTCGGCAGGGGTGACGAAGTCCCGGCCGCTCAGCAGCGCCCGGGCTTTGGAGGCTTTGAGCAGATCGATGCTCCCCCGGGGACTCGCTCCGTATTCGACGAAATCCTCCAGATGGTCCAGGGCGTATTCGGCGGGATTACGGGTGGCGGTGACGATCGTGAGGATGTACCGTTTGATCTCCTCGTCGGCATGGACCGCTCCGATCCGCTCCACCATCGACGCGAACGCGTCCGGATCCCCCACCCGCTCCACAGGCGGGAAATCCCCCGATGCGGCCCGTTCCATGATCTCCATCTCCTCGTCGAAGTCGTTGTACCCCACCGACACCTTCATCATGAAACGATCCAGCGACGCCTCGGGGAGGGGATAGGTCCCCTCCTGATCGAGGGGGTTGGCGGTCGCCAGGACCATGAATGGGCTGGGCAGCGGATAGCTCTCTTCCCCGATGGTCACCTGTCGCTCGGCCATCGCCTCGAGCAGGGCCGACTGGACCTTGGGGCCGGCCCGGTTGATCTCGTCGGCCAGGAGCAGATGGGAAAAGACCGGCCCGTGCTTGACGGTGAACCGGCGGGTCTGCAGATCGAGGATCTCGCTTCCGAGGATGTCGGCCGGGAGCAAATCGGGGGTGAACTGCACCCGGTGAAAGTCCAGTCCCAGCGCCTGCGCCAGGGCCTTGACCGCCGTCGTCTTGGCCACGCCGGGGACCCCCTCGAGGTAGATGTGTCCGCCGGTAAAGAGGGCAATGAGCATGGCGTCGATCAGCTCTTCGTGTCCGATCACCGCTTTGTGGATTTCCCGTTTGAGCGCTGCAAGCATCGTCGATCCTGGATGTTTATTTTTCCGAAAGGCGGAAGTTTATTTCAGATTATAACTCAGGATCCTAAATCGCCGGAGAGTTCCCCGAGCCTCCCCTCCTGCCCGATCCGGTAGAGGGCGAAATCGTAGCGGACCGGATCGGCGGGGTCGAAGCTCCGGAGGGTCTCGGTGAGCTCCAGCGCCGCTTGCATGTCGTAGCTTTTGCGCGCCAGCAGCCCCAGCGCCCGGGAGACCCGGTGGGTGTGGGTATCGAGCGGGACGATCAGATCGGCCGGGTCGATCCCCCGCCACAGCCCCATATCCAGCGCGTCGCTTCGCACCATCCAGCGGAAATACATCATGTAACGTTTGAAAGGTCCGCAATAGGGGAGATTTTGGGGGATGTGCCCCACGAGAAAGTCGTATCCCCGGCCGTCGTGGGGATACGCCCCGCGGATCGCCCCGATGAGTTCCCACAGCCCGTCCAGGATCGATCCCCGGCGGTCGTAGCCTTCCCGGACGATCTCCTCCAGACTCCGCTCCCGCCCCAGCCGCCGCAGCGCCACGAAGAGCGCCGCCACGTCCCGGGGGCTCTGGAAGCGGTATTTCACCCCCGCCAGCTCCCGTCCGATCCGCTCTTCGGGTGCATCCAGGAGCGAAAAATCGAGCCCCTCGAGGAAGGCGACGATCTGCCGCGCGCTCCCGTACCCGAAAAGCGCGCACACCAGCGCGATCCGCTCGTCCCGATACCGGGAAGCCACCAGCAGCGGATCGGGCCGCTGCGGATCCAGCTCCGCCGGATCGTTCCGCCGCGCCGCCTCCCGCTCCAGCATCCGCCGCACCGCTTCACAATCCATCGCAACCTCCGGATTTTTGTGTCAATCATAGCGCAAGCCGTCATACGGGATGTGAAAGCGATTCCATTCAACGGGATTTTTCATTCTGTAAAATTCCAACATCACCGGAAGCGTTCTTTATACAAGTAAAAAAGCGTACGGCGTGCTATAATCATTCTTATTGAAGTTTCATCTGGGAAGGGGCGAAAAAATGAAAAAAATTCTGGCCGTCGATTTGGGAATCACTTCGTTTGGATATGCGATTTTGGAATATGATGAATCGCAAGACAATATCTACCGTTGCATCGACAATGCCGTCGTCATGCGGGACAGCCCCTATGACGAAAAAAGCGGCGAATCGGCCCAAAAGCAACACTCCGCCCACAAAAGCCTGCGCAAACTCAACGAAAAAAAGAAAAAGCGGATCAAGTGCGTCGCCAAAACCTTTGATCGCTTCGGTCTGCTCCCTTACGAAAAAGCATTGGAATTCAATCGCAAAAATCCAATCGTAAACAAATGGGAACTCCGCGCCGTCACCGCCTGGGAGCACCCGCTATCCGCCGAAGAGCTCTTCGCCATCTTTACCCATATGGCCAAGCACAGGGGCTACAAGTCGATCGCCACCGACGATCTGCTTTATGAGCTACAGATGGAGTTGGGTTTGCTGGGTACCGAAACGGAGAGCTCTTCCAAATCGGACCGGAGTCAGGTCTATGAAGCGCTAGGCCGCCTCGAAGAGCTCAAACGTGCCTACGGTTCCGAAACGATCGCCCAGGTGATCCATCGGGCGGTGGCCGAAGGGAAATTCCGTTCCTATCGGAACCACGACGATTATGAAAAAATGATTCGCCGGGAGGACATCGAAGAGGAGATCGAAAAGATTGTACTCAAGCAGGCGGAGTTTGGTGCCCTGCCCCTTACGAACGAGCAGATCGGAGCATTGATCGACGATCTGAAGGAGTGCATCACCGACCAGGAGATGCCGACGATCGACGATTCGCTTTTCGGGTATTGCACCTTCTACAAAGACGAAATCGCCGCACCGAAATACAGCTACCTTTACGATCTGTATCGCCTTTACAAAAAACTGGCCGACCTACGCATCGATCATTATGAGGTGACGCAAGAAGACCGTGAAAAGATCGTCGAGTGGGTCACCGATAAGGTCAAAGCAGGAGAAGACGTTGAAAAGATCACCTACAAGGACGTAAGAGAAATTCTCAATCTCGCACCCGATCAGAAAATTTACGGCCTAGAAGATGAACGTGTATTCAAAAACGAAAAAGGAAAAATTGATACAAAGCCTCGTGTTTTCGTCCCCTTCTTTTTCCTCGCCAACATCTCGAAGTTCAAAAAACTCATCGCGTCGATCCAGAAACACCCCGATGCGCAAACGATTTTCAAGGAACTCGCCGAAATCATCCAACGATCCAAAACGCCCCAGGAAGCCTACGAAAAGGTCAAAAACCTCTTGCAAAACAATGGGCTCGATGCAGCGGATGCCGAAATCATGGAGCTTTTCAAAAACAAAGAACCCGGCACCCTGGAACTCTCCCACCGCTATATCCTGCAAGCGCTCCCATTGTTCCTCGAAGGGATGGACGAAAAAGAGATCCAGCGACAATTGGGATTTGCCGACAGCGAGGACTACAGTCGGTACCCCAAATCACTCAAACATCTCCATCTGGGACATAATAACCTTTTCGAAGCAGAAGAAAACCCCATCAACAACCACGCCGTCAAATCCCTCGCCTCCTGGGCGTTGGGACTCATCGCCGATCTGAGCTGGCGTTACGGTCCGTTTGACGAAATCGTAGTCGAAACCACAAGAGACGCTTTGCCAAAAGTTCGGCGTGATGCCATCAAAAAAGCGATGGATGAGCAAGAAAAAGCGCTCGATGACATTATCAAAAAATACAAAAAAGAGTTCCCTACCATCGACAAACGTCTGGCGCGTAAGATTCAGCTCTGGGAGCAGCAAAAAGAGCTCGACCTCTATACGGGCAAAACGATCAACCTCACCGATCTCCTCGACGGACATGCAGACATCGAGCACATCGTCCCCCGATCCCTCGGAGGGCTGAGCACCGCGTACAACACCATCGTCGCGCTTAAAGACGCCAACGCCCAAAAAGGCAACCGCCTCCCTGGCGACTGGCTCGCAGGCGACGAAGGATATCGCAACCGCGTCGAAATGCTCAAAAACGACCTGGGTTGGAAAAAATGCAAAAACCTTCTCGCCACGAACCTCAACGAAGTCTTCATCGAAAAAACGGACTCCAAAGGGATCCGGGCCACCAGCTACCTGGAAGCACTGGTCGCCCAGGTGCTCAAACGCTATTATCCCTTCCCCGATTCCGAGACCCGGCGGCATGGCCATGCCGTGCGGATGATACCCGGGCGCGTCACCAGCAAACTCCGATCGCTGCTGGGGATCAAATCAAAAAGCCGCGATACCAATTTTCACCATGCCGAAGACGCGCTGATCCTCGCCACGATCACCCGCGGATGGCAGAAACAGCTGCATCGAATGTTGCGGGACAATTACGGCAAGAGCGAAGAGGAGCTCCAAGCGATCTGGAAAAAGTACACCCCCCATATCGAGGGGATAACGATCGCCGACTACGTCAAAGAAGCCTTTGAACGATTCATGAGCAAAGGGGAAGAGAGCCTCTTTTATCGCGACATGTTCGGCGGCATCCGCAGCGTCTCCTATTGGGTCAACAAAAAACCCCTCTCGGCATCGTCGCACAAAGACACCGTCTACTCGGCCCGCCACTCGGTCCCCACACTGCGTAAAAATATCCTTGATGCTTTCGCCTCCCTGGATATCGTGAAAAACTGCCACAAGCTCACCGCCGAATCCTTTATGAAGCTCTACGACAAGAAAATCCGCCAAAAACTCTGGCTCCATCGCATCGGCAATGTCAACGACGAAAGCTACCGAGCCGTCGAAGCCCGGGCCGCAAAAATCTCCGAAACGATCCATCACTATCAGCTCATGGACGCCCACAGCGACAAAGCTATAGAAGAAGAGTGCAAAAAAGAGCTAAAAGCTCTGTTGAGCTCACCGATTGAAGCGGGCGGTAAGCAGATTCGCAAAATGCGCTTCATTTACGACAAGCTCAACGCCGTCCAAATCGACCGCGGCTTAGTGGAAACCGACAAAAATATGCTGGGGATCCACATATCCAAAGGCTCAAAAGGAAAACTGGCGATCCAACGGATGGATGTCAACAACGCCCACGAATTGATGGGACAAAAAGAGGGGATGCTCTGTTTCCTCAACGAGATGCTCTTTTTCTTCAAACCTAATAAGCTGATCCACTATGGATGTTTGAGGAGTTTTTTGGAAAATAAACAAGGCGCGAAACTGATTGCATTATTCAATCCACGATTTCCCGCCAATCCCAAAACACAACCAAAAAAATTTTCTACGGGAAGCCAGATCAAACAGGTGGCGGTGGGAAACGCGACCGGGGTAATCAAAGCCCATCTCGATCTCGACGGGCATGTCAAAAGCTACGAAGTTTTCGGGAGCGTGACGCCCGAACAGCTCCGATGGTTCAAAGAAGAGTCCGGCTATGGCGGCGTGGAAAACGATCCGGATCACTAAACCCTGCACGCTTCGGATCGACAACGGCAATCTCCTCGTCGAAGACGACGAGATGCGGATCAAACTCTCGCTGCCCGATACCGACAGCATCATCTTCGAGGGGGATCGCTTCATGCTCAGCGCCAAAGTCCTCTCGGCGCTCAGCCGGCACAAAATCGCCGTGCTCTTTTGCGACGAATACTACATGCCCACCGCTATCCTCCATCCCTATCATCAAAGCTCCCTCGCCACCGAAACCCTCAAGGCCCAATTGGCGATGACGGAAGAGTTTCGCGATCGCCTCTGGGCCGAAATCATCCGGGTCAAAATCGCCCTCCAGGCGGAGGTGCTGCGCCACTTCTCCAAACCGTCCGAGAAAGTCCGCGACTATGCCGAGCATGTCCGCCCCGGCGATCCCTACAAAGCCGAAGCCAAAAGCGCGCGCATCTACTGGAAAGAGCTCTTCGACGATCTCAAGCGGGAACCCGACTCGATGGACATTCGCAACCAGGCACTCAACTACGCCTATGCGATCTTACGCAGCCTCGTCACACGCGATCTGAGTGTAGCGGGCTTTTTGCCCGCGCTGGGGCTTTGGCACGACAACCGTTACAACGCTTTCAACCTCAGCGACGATCTGATGGAACCGCTGCGCCCCATCGTGGATGCCGCGATCTATCTGCTGCTGCCTCTTTATGAAGACGAATATCTCACGCCGGAGTTCAAACGCTCCATCATTTCCGTTTTCGATCACGAATATCTCCGATTCGACGGGGGCGTCTCGAGCCTGCGTTCCGTGTCCAAACGGTATATCCAGGGATTCAAATCGGCAGTCCGTAAGCGCTCCCTCGATCCTCTTCACTTCCCCGCCATCGATTTCGGGCGACTCCATGAGTGCATTTAGAATCATGTGGCTCGTCATCATGTTCGACCTCCCCACACAGACCAAAAAAGATCGCAAACGCTACCGCTGGCTCTCGAGATACCTGGACAAAGAGGGATATATCCGGCTCCAGTATTCCGTTTATGCCAAGGTTTTCAACTCTCTTGAATCGGCAAACCACGGCAAAAAGCGGATGAAAGAGTTTCTCAAGGTAAATGTCAAAAAAGGGAACGTCCGGATGCTTCTCTTTACCGATGCGCAATTTGGGAAGATGGAGCTTGTCGTGGGAGAACAAAGCCGGCAAGAGGAAGCGACGCAGCCGTCATTGTTTGATTTTTGAAAGGGGGGAAACGAAGAAAGGAGACACAGCCGAAGCCATGTCCTACAGTGGAACTGTCGTTGTAACAGTTCTTGATTTTAAGACCCCTCAAAAAACCCTGCCCTGTTACAACAACGGTTAGTATAGCATTTTTTGTCAAAAACGGCAAATTCAGGCACTCCCAGGCAAAAAATTCAAAAAATTAGAGATTTTTTAATAGTTTTAAGACCCCTCAAAACCCCGCCCTGTTACAATTTCACCGCCGCCGACAACCCATTCTCAATAGTTTTAAGACCCCTCAAAACCCCGCCCTGTTACAATGCTTGATCCTGACGAATTTTCAACCCCTCTCGTTTTAAGACCCCTCAAAACCCCGCCCTGTTACAATGCGACGGATCATCGCGTCCACAGCGTCTTTGTTTTAAGACCCCTCAAAACCCCGCCCTGTTACAATTGGCGGAGATGAACTCCCAAATTTTAACCAGTTTTAAGACCCCTCAAAACCCCGCCCTGTTACAATGCTCTTCGAGGCGGATCGGCTTTGCAATCCGTTTTAAGACCCCTCAAAACCCCGCCCTGTTACAATCGTCAACGAAGCGATCCCCCTCACCGCCGCGTTTTAAGACCCCTCAAAACCCCGCCCTGTTACAATCTGACCGATTTTACGGGCCGATCTCGGTCCAGTTTTAAGACCCCTCAAAACCCCGCCCTGTTACAATCTGACATATCAGATCCTCACCAACCGGCCGGTTT
>JALWKO010000009.1 GCA_027081405.1 Campylobacteraceae bacterium
GCAGGTCGTACTTTTGGGCGAATTCGTAGTCCCGCTCGTCATGGGCCGGTACCGCCATCACCGCCCCGCCGCCGTAGCTGGCCAGGACGAAGTTGGCGGTCCAGACGGGGATATCCTCGCCGGTGAGAGGGTGGATGACGCTGATGCCCAAAGGATACCCCTCTTTTTCGGCCTGGGAGCGCTCCCGCTCACTCATGTTGATCATCGCCTGGATCCGTTGGATGATCTCATCATCCAGGAGTTTGTGCTCGATCAAGTGTTTGACGATGGGGTGCTCGGGGGCCAAGGCCGAATAGGTCACCCCAAAGATCGTATCGGGGCGGGTCGTAAAAACGTCGTAGCCGTCGAAACAGCCGTGAAGTTTGGCTTTGCTTGCATCATTCAGCTCGAAACGGAACTGCAATCCCTGGCTGCGGCCGATCCAGTTGCGCTGCATCGTGAGCACCTGGGAGGGCCATTTCCCTTCCAGCTGTTCCAGATCGTCCAGCAGCTCCTGGGCGTAGCGGACGATGTCGATGTAGTAGCCGGGCATCTCCCGCTGAACGACGGGATTGTCGCAGCGCCAGCAGCACCCCTCCTCCACCTGTTCGTTGGCCAGGACGGTATGGCAGGTCTCGCACCAGTTGACGGTGCTGTTTTCCCGGTAGAGGAGCCCCGCTTCGAACATCCGGATGATGAACTCCTGCTCCCAGCGGGTATAGAGGGGATCGCAGGTGGCGAACTCCCGCTCCTTGGAGAAGCTCAAGCCCAGCGCCGAGAGCTCCTTGCGCATGTAGTCGATGTTTTCGTAGGTCCATTTCTTGGGGTGCAGGCCGTGCTTGATGGCGGCGTTCTCGGCGGGCATCCCGAAAGCGTCCCAGCCGATGGGGTGTAGGACGTTGACGCCTTGCTTGCGCCAGTAGCGGGCCAGAGCGTCCCCGATGGCGTAGTTGCGCACGTGCCCCATGTGGATCCGCCCACTGGGATAAGGGAACATGCTGAGGATGTATTTTTTGGGAAGGCTCCGGTCGTCGGAGGGTTCGAAGGCCCGCTCCTCCTCCCAGATTTTCTGCCATTTGTTTTCGATGGTTTTGGGATCGTAGCTCTGTGTGCTCACGACGCTCTCCAGTGAGGGTAGTTGGGAGGATTATAGCGAACTTGCCGTTTGGATTTTTTGAGAGAGGCTCATCCCCGCTCGATTTCACCGTGATAGGCGATGATTCCGTAGGTGAGGTTGCCCACATGACCGAACCCTTGGGATTTCATCACGTGCTGTACCTGATAACTGCGGCTTCCGGTATGACAATAGAGGATAAACCGGTCGTTTTTCATCCCTTGGATTTTGGGGAACCATTCGTAAAACTGACTTGTAGGCCACAACTCGTCGGTCCCTTTGATATGTCCCATTTGGTATTCCATGTATTCTCGTACGTCGATGAGCTTGAACTCCACCATCCCCAACTCCCGTGCCTCCAGGAGCGATTCGAGTTCGTCGCCATCGAGCTGTTCTTTTTGGAGCAGGAGTTCCGCCTCTTTGCGTGTCAAACCTCGGGAGTGCTCGTGTGCCGTCTCTTCCGCCGATTCTTCGAGCCGTTTCTTTTCGGCATATTCAGGGGTACAGAAAATCCCGCAGTGGCATACTCCATCTTCGGGGATCTCTTTTTCCAACGCCGGCTTGCAGGGGCAGATACGGTTGTTTGCTTTTTTGCGCTCATCGGGAGTTTCGCCGATCACCATAAAACACGGGCAGTAACGCTTGCCGTAGATCAGCTTGTTGCGGGCCAGTCCCATCGCGACCCCTTCGTTGATCTCTTCGTCGGGGTTTTGGACGAAACCGAACTGTTTGTTGACCTTTTCGACAAATTGCCAGGTCTTTTCCAGCTCGGCCTGAAATTCAGGAGAATTGACACCGATCGATTGCATTGAAATACTCCATCAAAAAAATTTTCGGCGCATTCTACACAAAAGAAGTTGTGTTATGATTAATCCATGAAGTCCGAACGCGCTTCCAAAGAGATCGAACGCCGGTTCCTTGTCGTCCCCTGTTCCCCCAAAACGTTGTTCAAACGCCTACAAATCCCCTATCGCAAAATTCCGATCGAACAGTTTTATCTGAAGCGTAGTCCCAAAAGGGTCCATCGTATGCGCAAAATCGGCAATCGGTACATAGAGACGATCAAGCGGGGAGAAGGCTTGGTACGAGAAGAGATCGAACGCCCGATCCGACGATCCGCATATCGCAAGGCGAAAAAAGCGATCGATTCCTCCCACATCATCCGGAAAGTCCGCTATGTCTTCGAATACGGAGGAATCGTCTACGAGCTGGATCGGTTTTTGGAACCGCTCAAACCGCTGAGTATCCTGGAGGTGGAATTCCCCGATCGGGAGCGGGCCGAAGCGTTCTCTCTCCCGGAGGAGATCGGTTGTGCCATCATTCAGGAAATCACCGGGATCGGGATTTTCAGCAACGCCGCACTCTCGCTGCAGATGCGTATCCCTCCACTGCCGATCGATCTTCATACGCTCCTTACACGCTACGACACCCTTCCCGTTCAACGTTTCCTCTCCGCTTCGGCCGGGATCCGTTATGAACCGTGGATCCGCGCTTCACTCGGACTCAAAGCGGCACTCTACGGCACGAATCTGACGATCCGGCATACGCGTACCGCGCTGCTGGAGGGGGACGACGATCCGGAACGGATCCATCAAATGCGTGTAGCGTTGCGAAAAATGCGCACCCTGATCGAAAACTTCGCTTGGTTACTAGACAAAAACAAATATCGATGGTTTCGTGAAGCAGGCAAAACGCTGATGCGTTACACGGCTCAGGCGCGGGACATCGATGTGTTTTTGGAGAATCTCGATCGCTTTTTCCGTGTAGGGAAGATCCCCAATACCGGCTATCGCAGCCTCCTTTCGCACCTACGTCCCCTCCGGCAGGAGGCATACGACAATCTCCGCAAGATACTGCATCACGAATCGGTCCGCTCGCTGATGGGGAGCTTGGATGCGTTTTGCCTTCAGGCCGAGCGCGGAATCGTCACCGCAAACGACACTCCATTACTGTTGGCATTGGATCGGATCGTACACAAAAGACGACAGACGCTGCACAAACACTACAAAGCGGTACTCCGCTCCCCCCGTGATGTGCGCCGATACCACAAACTCCGCATCGCTGTCAAAGAACTCCGCTACGTACTCGAAGCGTTCCCCAGTGTGCTCGACCCGGAGTCCACCCCCCGCTTCCTCAAGAAGCTCAAATCACTGCAGACCCTCCTGGGAGAGCACCACGATCTGAGCGTCCAGTGCCAGGAACTCGAAGAGATTGGACGACTCGACGATTCGATATTCGGTCAAGAGCTGGATCCTCTTTTGCAACGACTTGCACGTGATCAGCGCAAACTCGAAAAACGGTCCCTCCTTGTTGCACACAAACTGATCCGCAAAAAACGCGCATACAAGCGATTGATCTGCCGATGTACGGCGAAAAAAAAGTAGGATAACTATTCCAAAGGAAGAGAAGAAAAATCAACATTCCCCGAAGACTGAGTGCTTCGGGGAATTCGTGGCTGGGCGCTACTCCAGGTACTTGAGCAGTTTGCTCTTGTGCTCGTTGATGTTTTCCAGAGCGTGGTTGAAGGCTTCCATGAAAATCCCGAACCGTTTGCGCTCGTAGCTTCCGGGATAATACCCTTCGATCACCAGATCGCCGTCTTTGTCGATATAGAACCGTGCAGCCACGGCGGCGCGGTTGAGATCGTTGACCACTTTGATCAGATCCATCTGATGTTTTTTGCCGTAGTCGTTGCTCCCGAAATAGGCGGTTACAAGCATGCCGCCGTTGTATTTCTTGATGAAGATGTTGAGCTCTTTGGGGTGCTTGGCGATGATGTGCTTGGCATCGGCTTTGGCATCATACCCCATGAATTCCAGATGCTTGATCACTTTGATCGCATCATCGGGGGGATCGGCGACGGCGGCTCCTCCCCACACCGAAAGCAGCAGAACGATCGAAACGAACAGTTTGCGCATTGCATTCCTCCTTACGTATGATTAATGAAGTCAAAGTCTAACGGTTTTTCCCTTAACAGTTCATATTATCGAGAAATTTTCAGGACTGTGCGTTTACAAGCAGCTTTTCTGGAAATTTTCAGGAAAAATCGCTATAATACGCCCCTGCTTTCGGGGTGTGGCGCAGTCTGGTTAGCGCGCCTCGTTCGGGACGAGGAGGACGAAGGTTCGAATCCTTTCACCCCGACCATTTCTCCGTTCCGTTCTGCACGATCTACCGTTTCACTTCTTCTGTTTTCTTTTTTCGCAGATCGACCGATCGGTCGTATTCGATGTTGTACCGTTTGAGGATCGTCTGCTGGTATTTGCGTGCGGCGACGTTGTCGATGACGATCCGTTCGCCCATTTTGTTCTCCAGTACCGTCTCGCCTGTTTTGGCCTTTTCGAGGATGGCGACCAGTTCTTCGAAGCTGTGGATCGCTTTGCCGTTGACTTTGGCAATCGGCCAATACATCGTCGCGTAGTCGCCGCGGCTGATGGGGCTGGGGAGTACCCGTAGCAACAGAGGAATGTTTTTGTGCTTTTTGCTGACGAAGTCTTCCACATAGGGAATGAGCTGGATGTAGCTGCGGGCCACCCGGACGGCGAGATTGCGGGTCAGCGGTGAGAAGACGTATCCCCCCAGGATATAGTACTCGGGCATCCTATCGTAACGGTAGGTGCCGGTGAGCAGCAGATCGGAAGCGGTCTTGAGCAAAGGGGCATCGATCTGCATCGGTTTCCCGTCGCGCAGGATCCGCAGATGGACTTTCTCTCCGATCTGATGGAGCTGGGCGTAGTATTCGTAGTTGGTGTACTCCCCCGGCCGGAACGCCGCCGTGGCGTCCTCCTGGATCGGATGGCCGTCGATCGCGGTGATCACGTCCCCCACCCGGAGGATCCCTTTGAGCCCTCCGAGATCGAGCACTTTGTCCACGAGGACTCCTCCCGCTTTGGGGGAGAGATGGTAATGGCGCTTGAGGGCCGGATTCTCCATCGGCTGTACCAGCGCGGCGAACGCGGGTACCCCGTCGAGTCTGCCGTCTTGCAGATCCTTCAGAAAATGGCGGATCATCACGGTGGGGACCAGATAGCTGATCGACTGGGCCTTCTGGATCCCCTCCATCACCACGCCGACGATTTTGCCGCCCGAGATCGCCGGACCGCCGCTGTTTCCGGGATTGACCGCCGCGTCAATCTGGATCGCCAGGAACGACTCCCCGCTATGGACGTACCGCTGGTGCTCGATCCGCGACACAACGCCGGCGGTTACGCTGAGGGTGTCGCCCCCCATCGGGAATCCGTAGACCGAGACTTTCTGTTCGATCTGGGGGAGCGGACCGAACGAAAGGGGGGTGATCCCTTCGAAAAAGTCGGGATCGTCCACCCGCAGCAATGCTAGATCGAGCTGGTGGGAGACGGCGATCACGTGGGCGATGTAGCGGTGCCGTTCGCCGTAGCGCTGCACCTCGATGAAGGTGTGGTTGGCCACCACGTGGGCGTTGGTGAGGATCCGGCGCCCTTCGATCACGGCACCCGATCCGCTCACCTGTTGGATCGTACTGCTCCAGGGGAGCTGATAGTTGGGGGTTTTGACGACGGTGTAGACTTTGACGATCGCGGAGCGGATCGTGGCATCCGATCCGACGATCCGTGCAGAAAGAAAAGAGGCACCCACAACGAGTGTGGCAAAAAAGATTCGTATCATCCGGACTGCTCCGTTTTTGGGACAATGATACCCAAAGATCGGACGATTTCGGAGAGTCCGGCGCAGGAGCGTCCGGAATCAAAGCGGCTCGACGTTGATTACCCGGTCTCCCTGCTTGACGATCCGGATCCGCTCACCGCTATAAAAACGGGTCCCTTTGACGACGACCACCACATGACGGCCGTTGTCGAGCCGCACGGTCAGTTCTTCGGCATTGGCCGTGTTGGCCGCGTTTCCGACGTACGAACCGGCCAGCCCTCCGATGAGGGTCGCCAGCGTCCGACCTTTGCCTTTGCCGATCATATGCCCTAGAACCGCACCGACGCCGGCTCCGACCAGCGTACCGGTACCGTTGTCCTGGATGTGCACGTAGCGGACCGACTGGACGGTCCCTTTTTCATAGCTGGCAACATATTGAGTACTCGTGGGAGTCACCCCTCCAAGGCCCATCGTCTCCAGAGGGACACAGCCCCCCAGACCCAACAGACCTGCGGCAACCAGTGCCGATGCGTACAACCGTTTCATCGTGAACCTCCTGTCGTTATATTTATTAATTTTAACACAAAGCGGGATCATCCGCAAGCCGATCAGAACACCGCCATCGTCACCAGCAGCATCCCCCCCACGAACGCCACGAAAATCGAAAGGACGAAATAGACGTTCTTGTCGGTATCGACGCGCCGTTCCCGGAGATGATCGATCCACTTGAGATAGTAGACATAGGTGTAGATCGCGAGGATTACCCCGGCGGCGACCACCGCGATCCCCAGCCATTCGTAAAAATCCCGATGAGCCAACGGTGCGGGGGCGATCTTTTTGCCCCGACCCATCTCGGCGGCGACGAGATAGAGAAAAAGCTGGAATTTCTCCACGACGAACCCCAGGACGATCAGAGAGATCGAAGTTCCGATCAGTGCGGTCGTGGAGCGCTCCACCGCCATGAGATCCTTGGGGTCGATCTCGTCGGGGGTGAGAAACTCCTCTTTGTATTTTTTCGATCCCGGAGGCCAGATGCGCATCTTTGGGCTCCTTCGCTTTTCTCCGTTTTTGCCGTATCGACCGCCGCGCCGACGCCGCCGGAAAAAGTCTCGGCGTTCCGGGCGTCCGGCGTCCATGCGTACCGCTACGGAGTGATTATACCCCCGCACGGCGAAAAACGAACGCAACACAGGTTGCATCGGCCCCGTTTGCGCTACGCCAGGGAAGCCACGATCGCCCGGGCCTCCTCCTCCAGCCGTTTGCGATGCGCTTCAGAGCGGAAACTTTCGGTGTAGATCTTGTAGATCGCTTCGGTCCCCGATGGGCGCAGTGCCGCCCACCCGCCGGAGGTAACGATCTTGAGCCCTCCGATGGGGGAGCCGTTTCCCGGTGCACGGGTATAGATCGCCTCGACCTTCTCCCCCGCGAATTCCTCGAGCTTCAGGGACTCGGGATCGAGTCCCTTGATCCGGGCTTTGAGTTCCGCATCGGCGGGGGCGTCGACGCGGGCGTAGAAGCTGCGCCCGAAACGCTCTTCGTATCCCCGGTAGATCGCCGCCGGGTCTTTCCCTGTCACCGCCAGAATCTCCGCCGCCAGAAGGGTCATGATAAGCCCGTCTTTGTCGGTCGACCATACCGTCCCGTCGCGGCACAGGAAACTCGCCCCGGCACTCTCTTCCCCGCCGAAGGCCAGTTCACCGGAGATCATTCCGAGAACGAACCATTTGAAGCCCACCGGAACTTCGTAGATCCCTCGCCCAGCATCCGCGGCGACCCGGTCGATCATGGAGCTGGAAACGAGCGTTTTGCCGATTTTCATGGCCGGGTTCCAGTCCCGATGCCCGCACAGGTACCCCACCGCGACGCTCAGATAATGGTTGGGATTCATAAGCCCCCCTTCCTGGGTGACGATCCCGTGCCGATCGGCGTCGGTGTCGTTGGCGACGATCAGATCGTAGTCTGCGATCCGCTCCTCCAGCCCTTTCATCACCCAGGGGGAGGAGCAGTCCATCCGGATCTTGCCGTCGTGATCGAGACGCAT
>JALWKO010000010.1 GCA_027081405.1 Campylobacteraceae bacterium
AGCCTATATGGAAGATTTAGCCAGAAACCCTCAGAAAGTCAAAAACTTCTTTCAGGCAGAATCGGTGAGGTATGCAGCATGACTTTGAGTCTGTTTTTTAGTGCCGTAATAAATTATTTATGAAATAAAACTGAAGAAAAAAATACAATTTTCAGAATAAGGTAGTAGGCCTAAAGCCGCTCGGGGCGTTCCTCTTTGAATGCCCGCTTTTCGGCTTCGGCCAGAAGCTCAAGGGCACCGCGGTCGATGAACCGGTGGGCGAAGGCCGTACCGGCGGAGGAGGCTTCATCGGGAGTACAGGTGGTCTCGTCGTAGAGGACTTCGCTCCCGTCGGGGTATCCCAGCATCGCCCGCACTTCGATCGTCCCCTCCGCGACGAAGCGGGCGTTGACCGCCACTGGGGCGGAACATCCGGCCCCCACCGCCGAGACGAAATCCCGCTCGATCCAGGTACACAGGTGGGTCGCCTCGTCATCCAGCGCCGCGGCGATCCGGCGGGCCAGGGGATCGTCGGCGACGATCTCGATCCCCAGCGCAGCCTGCCCCATCGGAGGAATCATCCACGCGAGCCGCTCCACGTGGGGGATCGACGCGAGCAGCCCCAGCCGCTCCAGTCCGATCGCAGCGAGGATGATCCCGTCGTACTCCCCTTCGGCGAGTTTGCGCAGCCGGGTATTGACGTTGCCCCGCAGATCCCGCACCCGCAGATCGGGACGGCGGCGCAGCAGCTGCATCCGGCGCCTCAGGCTCGTCGTCCCGACGATCGCCCCGGAGGGGAGCGCATCGATCGCGGCGTATCGGTGGGAGAGGAAGACGTCGCTCTGGTCCTCCCGGCGGGTAATCGCCGCCAGACTCAAGCCTTCGGGGATGAACGTAGGGACGTCCTTGAGGGAGTGGACCGCCATCTGGGCCCGCCCTTCGAGCATGGCGTCTTCGAGCTCTTTGGTGAAGTGCCCTTTGCCCCCTACGAGCGCCAGGGGCCTATCGAGGATCTTGTCGCCACGGCTGGTGAGCTCGAGGAGTTCCACCTCCACGTCGGGAAAGAGCTCCCCGATCCGATCTCGGATATACCGGGCCTGCCACAGTGCCAGCGCGCTGGCACGGGTCGCGATAGTCAGACGTCCCACGGTCTTATTTCAGCAGATCTTTGTATGCGCTGCGCCGATGGGCGAATTTGCCGTCGATGAAAAGGGTCGGAGTGCCTTGTACGAGAGCCGAATGTCCCTTTTCGATATCCGATTTGACCGCCTTTTCGATTTCGGGTTTGTCCAGTTCGGCCGGATCGATCGTGATCCCCAACTGCTTCTTGAGCGCATCGAGGATTTTTTTACGGTCGGTGGTACGAGAATCGATCTTGAGCGTATAGAGTTTCATCGCCTCGTCGATTTTGCCCTGTTTCTGCAGCACCTCCATCACCCGTACCAGCGTTTTGGAGACCGGATGGAGCCGCTCCAGGGGGAAATGGTAGTAATATAGGGCCACCTTGTCGGAATGGGCTTTGACGTCTTGATAGAGTTTGGGGGTGAATTCCATACAAAACGGGCACTGGGGATCGGAGAAGACGACCAGCTTGTGGGGTGCGTCGGCCTTTCCGGCGATCAGGTGGGCCGGATCGTAGTAGGATTTCCCCAGCTCGGGATGGACGGTGCGGCGCAGATCCACGCCGGTTTTGAGATCGAGCAGATCCATCGCGGCGAGATTTTGTTTTTCGTTGACGAAAAGGATTTCGGGGACGCTGCGCTTCTTCGAACCGATGGCCAGATCCATCGTGAAGGCCACCGCTTTCCACTCTCCCCTCCCTTTGAGGGGGATCGTCGCAGTGGGAATAACTTTGAGGACTTTGATCTTGGGATTGCGGACCAACTTGGTTTTGACGAAGTTCTCCAGGTTGAATTCACCCGCCGCGACGAGGAGGCTCGTCGCGATCGCTCCCGTCAACAATTTCGACATCAATGACATCATCTTCTCCTTGGAAATGGTGATCTTTTGGGGTTTTCGGGCCCATTGTAGCCAACAAATGTAAATAGAGCGCATAGAGCAGCAGGGCCGCTCCGATCAGGTCGCTCAGCACCCCGGGGACGATGAGGAGGATCGCTCCGGCCAGATAGGCCATGGCGGCGTTGTGCACGTCCCGCAGCCCCAATCGGCCAAAATCGAAATACTGAAAGGTCTGCATCAGCGCATAGGGGGAAAAACGGAGCAGCAATCCCCCCAGCAGCATCGTCCCCACGATCCAGACGACGCTCCATCCGAAACCGATCACGATCCCCACCTTCAAGGAGACGAACAGTTCGGCGAAGAAAAAGAGCAGAAGGTAGATCATCCGATCCGTCCGAGGATCTCCTCGATCGCCCGGTCCGCGGGGATTTCGGTCCGCTCCAGTCCGTCGCGCCGGATCAGCTCCATTGTCCCGTCGGCGATTTTCTTGCCCACGACGACCCCCCAGGGGATCCCGATGAGCTCGAAGTCGTTTATCTTGAATCCGAAGCGCTCCTTGCGGTCGTCCAGCAGCACTTCGACCCCCCGCTCCCGGAGGGCGTGATAGAGTGTTTCGGCCGCCTCCCGTTCCGCGTCGTTGGCGATATTGGAGACGATGATCTCCAGATCGAAGGGGGCGCTCTCCCGGGTCCAAATGCACCCCCGCTCGTCGTGGTGCTGCTCGATGATCGCCGCCAGCAGCCGGGAGACACCGATCCCGTAGGTCCCCATCACGAAGGGGCGGGCTTTGCCGTTTTCGTCCAGAAAAGTCGCCCCCAGCGGTTCGCTGTAGCGGGTCCCCAGCTGGAAAATATGCCCCACCTCGATCCCTTTGGTGTAGCGGAGCTTTCCACCGCACTTGGCACAGCGGTCCCCCTCCCGTACCGCCACCAGGTCGGCGAAAGGTTCCCCCTCGGCGGGAATGCTCACCCCCACCATGTGGTAGTCGGCTTCGTTGGCCCCGGCGATGAGGGTGTCGTTGCCGGCGAGTTCCCGGTCGATGACGTAGCGGATCCCTTCGGGCAAGCCTTCGATGCCGATGAATCCGGGCACCAGTCCTGCGGCGCGCAGCTCCTCCTCGGTAACGTCGATCAGTTCGTTGGCATCCACGGCGTTGGCCGCCTTGGTCTCCTGCAGCTCGTCGCTGCCACGGAGGAAAAAGACGACGATCTCCTCCCGCCCCTCGTCGTAGAGGGCCTTTTTGGCCACCGCTTTGACGAGATGGAACGGATCGATCCGGAAAAACCGGGCCAGATCCTCGATCGTCTTCACCCCGGGGGTGTGGAATTTGCCCCGGGTCATTTCGGGCGCTTCCCCCTCTTCGTACCGGGGCCCTTCGGCCGGCTTGCGCACCGCCGCTTCGATGTTGGCCCCGTAGTCGCACCCTTCACAGACCACCAGGGTGTCCTCCCCGCTCTCGGCCAGGACCATGAACTCCTTGGAGCCGGTCCCCCCGATCGCCCCGCTGTCGGCCTCCACGACGCGGAAATCGAGCCCCAGCCGGGTGAAGATCCGGCTGTAGGTCGCCTCCATGTGGTCGAACTCCCGCTTCATGTCGGCTTCGTCCTTGTGGAAGCTGTAACCGTCTTTCATCAGGAATTCCCGTCCCCGCATCAGCCCGAAACGGGGGCGGATCTCGTCGCGGAATTTGGTCTTGATCTGATAAAGGTTGAGCGGGAGCTGTTTGTAGCTTTTGACGCTCTGACGCACGAGATTGACCATCATCTCCTCGTGGGTGGGGCCCAGGACGAACTCGTTTTCTTTCCGGTCGGTGAAGCGGAGCAGCTCCTTGCCGTATTTTTCGAATCGGCCGCTCTCTTTCCAGAGCTCGGCGGGGGTGACGAAGGCCAGATCGACCTCCAGGCAACCCGCTTTGTCGAGCTCCTCCTTGACCACGTCGCGGACCCTGTCCAGGACCCGCTTGCCCAGGGGGAGGAAATTGTACAGCCCTGCCCCGACGCTCTGGATGAACCCGCCGCGGATCAGGTAGATGTGGCTGGGGAGTACCGCGTCGCTGGGGGCTTCCTTGGTGGTGGGGATCAGATAACGGGAAAATCTCATTGTTTCGCTTCCTTCCGTTGGACTTTGTACCGGTCGGGGTCGACGTCGGCCGTATCGATCTCGAAGACCCGTTTCATCGCCTCGATCACCCCGCTGCCGTCGCTCTCTTTGGAGATGGCCCGGAGATTGCGTGTGGGGTCGTGGAGATATTTGTCGAAGGCCTGGGCGATGGCGTACCGGAGATTGGCTTCGTACTCGGCGGGGATGAACCCCTTTTTGACCGCCCGGCGGGCTTCGGCGGAAGCGACGTCGTCGACCCGCAGACGCATCCGCTTGATCACCGGCTCGACCGAGAGGGCCTGGAGCCAGCGGAAAAACTCCTCGACCCTGCGATCGACGATCTCGGCGGCCCGGAGGGCCTGCTCACGGCGCAGGGCGTGGTTGGTTTTGGAGATCTCCTGGAGATCGTCAATGCGGAACACCCGGATCGCGGGATCGGAGATGTCGGCGATGTCCCGGGGGATCGCCATATCAAACCAGATCCGATCGATCTCCTTGGCTTCGATCATCTCCGGAAGGATGATCGGATCGGGAGAAGATGTGGCGCTGAAAAGAAGGCGATAGCGGTTGATGTAGCGCTCCAGATTCTCGAAACTGCCGGTTCGGACGTTCTCTCCCAGTTCCGCGGCGATCTGCTGGGCTTTGGAAGGGTCACGGGAAACGAGCAGCACGTCCGCCCCGCTGCGCAGCAAGTGTTTGGCCGCCAGCCGCCCCATCTCGCCAGTACCGACCACCAGACCGGTCATCCCCTCGAGCGTCCCCCCCATCAGCTCCACCGCCTGGGCCACCGCCACCGAGGCGACCGACACGGGGTTTTCGGAGATATTGGTGGCGTTGCGCACCTCGGCGGCGCATTTGACCGCCTGGCTCACCAGCCGGTTGAGCTCCTTGCCCGCGGTGCGGTTCTCGTAGGAAAGGCGGAAGCCCTGTTTCACCTGGCCGGTGATCTGCGCCTCACCCACCACCAGCGAATCGAGCGACGAAACCACCGAAAAGAGGTGCCGCACCGCCTCTTCGTCTTCGAAACGCATCGCCCGGCGGGCCAGGTCGTGGAACCCCACCCCCGTCCGCTGGCTCAAAATCCCCAGAATCGCGTGAAATGTGGCGAAATTGTCCTTGGAGGCGCTGACGATCTCCACCCGGTTGCAGGTGTTGATGACGAAGGCTTCGAGCATGAACTCGAAGGCCATGAGGGTATCGAGAAATTCCCGGATCTCACCGTCGGAGGTGAAGGCAATCTCCTCCCGTTCGGGAAGGGTGCATTTTTTGTAGTTGAAGCTGACGACCTGATAGTGCATCAGGAATTCCTTTCGACCATTTTCCGAGCGATCTGCTCAAGCCCCGTCTCCCCTTCACGGCGCATCAGTTCCAGCGCTTCCGCGATCAGCGCGCCCGCTTCGGCCCGGCAGCGCTCCACGATCCCGTGGCGCTCCATCGCTTCGCGGATCCACTCCCGATCCTCCGCACCGATCGGACGGCCGTGCAAAGCAAGCAGCCGTTTTTGCCCCGCTTCCTCCAGGGCTTCGTAGAGATCGATGAACGGGAGGGTCGTTTTCCCTTCGCTCAGATCGTGCATCGCCGGCTTGCCCAGGGTCGCTTCGTCTTCGGTCACGTCCAGCACATCGTCGATCATCTGAAACGCAATCCCCAGATTGCGGCCGTAGCGGCGGTAGGGTTCGGGGCGTTTGCCCGCCAGGAGCGCCGCACTCTCGGCGGCCGCTTCGATCAGGGCCGCCGTTTTGAGATAGATCATCTCCAGATACGCTTCCCGGTCGGTATGGAAGCGTCGGGAGAGCAGCACGTCCCGTCGCTCCCCCAGGCTGAGCCGGGTCACCGCCGTGGCGATCGAACGGGCGATGGGGCGTCCCAGATCGACGAGCTGGGTAAAGGCGGTCGAATAGAGCACGTCGCCGAACATGATCGCGGTCTTGTCCCCGTAGAGGGCGTTGATCGAGGGGCGGCCTCTGCGCAGCTCGGCCGCGTCGATCACGTCGTCGTGGAGCAGGCTGGCTGCATGGATCATCTCGACGATGGCGGCCAGTTTGACCGCTTCGGGGCCGTCGCCGGCGATCGTGAGGATCAGCCGGGCCCGCAGCCGTTTGCCCGCCGGCAGACGGCGATAGAGCTCCCGGGCGTCGGCATCCTCCAACGCCGCGACCATCTGATCGATTTTCCGTTCGACCGCTTCGAGCACGCGGGACCTCTCACTCGCATTGGGAGACGATGTTCCCCACCGTCTCGATGAACAGGGAGTTTTTGCGGTCCTCGAATTCCGCTGGCGCGCTCACCGGGAGGGTTCGCACCAGTCGCTCGTATTCCTCTTCGAGCCCCTTATCTTCCAGCAGTTTCTCGGCGGCGGCCAGGCGCTCGACGAGTTTCTCCAGTTCGGAGCGGACAATGTTTTTGTTGGCCGTTTCGAGGATCTGGAAAAAATTCTCTTTGGGGGTCGTGCTCAAAAAATCGTCGTCGTCAAATAGCTGCATCGATCATTCTTTCCATTTAAATGGGATTGGGATTGAAAAACGGAGCTTATTATAGCACCTTTGCGGCGACAGGCCCCCTGAGCGGGGGCAGGAGATCACTTTTTGGCGGGTGCCTGCGAAGCCTTGGGGGCCATCGCTTCCATGACGATCGATTTGAGCTCGTCGATGTGGGCGATGATCTTCTGCATCCCGAGCTGGCGCCCCTGGGCCATGATCTTCGGAGTGATCGAGAGGGCTTTCTTGCCGGTGGGGGTCTTGTAGAACGCCTCGATGTCTTGGAGCTCTTTGGCGGTGAAATTCCGGGCGTAGATTCGGGCCAGATCGTCTTTGATGGCGTCGAATCCGATGTATTTTTCGTAGAAGGCGCGGATTTTGTCCTTGACCGATGCGAGACGGGGCTGACGCCGGATCACGTTTTCGGTCGCCTGGTCGACGATCTTTTTGTAGACGGTTTTGAAATCCATCTCCTGCAGAAGCTTTTTGGCTTCACTCAGCGCGGCGGGATCGACCGAAGCGCTCTGGGCCTGAGGGGCGGCGGGGGCCGCAGGCTGC
This sequence comes from Campylobacteraceae bacterium, assembly GCA_027081405.1. GTDB lineage: Bacteria > Campylobacterota > Campylobacteria > Campylobacterales > Sulfurovaceae > Nitratifractor. The sequence goes on from JALWKO010000010.1 coordinate 7,074, forward strand.
TCGGCCCAGAGGGACCCCAGACTGATCAGGGTCGCGAGGGTGAGCGTGACGGGAAGTTTCATGACGTTTCCTTTGGTTCGGGATGGGACTATCGTACCCAAAAAAGGCAAACGACTCCTACTCCCCAAGGATCTCCCCGCCGCCGAGGAGCCGCTCCCCTTCGTAGAAGACCGCGAACTGCCCCTGTGCCAGACCGAAAACGTCCCGCTCCAGCTCGACGATCCCCTCTTCCCCCTCGATCACCACCCATCCCGGGACCGCTTCGCTGCGGTAGCGCACCTTCACCAGAGCGTAAAACTCCCGTGCTTCGGTGAAAAGATTGATCCTCCCGATCCGGAAGCGCCGTTTGGCGAGCCGGTCGCGGGTCCCCACCACGATCCGGTTGTTCCGGGCGTCCAGGGAGAGGACGTAGTGGGGTTCGTGGGCCCCGCGGACGGTGAAGCCCCTCCGCTTGCCGATCGTATAATGCATGTATCCCCGGTGGCTCCCCACCACTTCACCCGCTTCGTTGAGCACCTCCCCCTCTCGATCGATGGGCATGTGGCGCGCCAGGATCTCGGTGTAGTCGTTTTCGACGAAGCAGATCTCGCTGCTCTCTTTCTGCTCGGCGATCTGACGGAGCGGTTCGATGGAGGCCGCCAGGCGCTTGACATCGCTTTTGTACCGCTCCCCGAGGGGGAAAAGCAGTCGCGGGATCACCTCCCGGCGCACCTCGGCCAGGAAATAGCTCTGATCCTTGCTCTTGTCCCGGGCCATGTAGATCGCCTCCCCTTCGCGGCGGGCGTAGTGGCCCGTAGCGACCGTTTCGATCCCCAACGAATCGGCGAAGTCCACCAGCGCACCGAACTTGATCCGGCGGTTGCACACCACGCAGGGGTTGGGGGTGATCCCCGCGGCGTACCCTTCGACGAAATAGTCGTAGACCGCCTCCCTGAAGGTGTCGGAGAGGTCGAGAAAGTGGATATCGATCCCCAGATAGTCGGCCACGCGGGAAGCTTTGGCGAAATTTTCCCGGTGGTAGGCTTCGTTCTCGTGGAGTTTCATGTAGACGCCGGTCACCGCGTACCCCGCTTTTTGGAGCAGAAGGGCCGTCACGGTCGAATCGACCCCGCCGCTGAGACCGACCAGAACCTTTCGGGCCATCAGAGCCGTTCCGTGATTTCGATCGCGAATCCGTCCGGCGTCCGGACGATCCGCCCTTCGGCGAACGGCCCCTCATCGGTGGCCAGCAGCAGATGTTCCAGGGGATTCCACCCGAAGGGGATCCACTCTCCGCCCCGGAGGGGAAGTTCCCCCAGATGGGCGACCCACCCTTCGGCGGCGATCCGCTTTTTGCCGGGGCGCTCCCAGAGCAGATCGGAGCCGTCGCTCTCCAGCACCGCCCCGATCGTCCCGTCCCGCTCGTCGAAGCGGACCCGCCAGGGGTAGCCCTCCCCTTCCCGGACATAGAAACGGGGCTCTTCGGCTCCCAGATCGATCCAGTCGCCGAGCTCCAGCGCGGCGAGTTTCCGTCGGCTTAGGTTCAGCGGCTCGGTGACGATGCAGGGGCCCCGGCCGCAGCGGCGGGAGAGTATCGACCGGTTCAGGGGTACGAGCTGGACGTTAGCCATCGAGATCCTCCACGAACTGCTCCAAAATCCGCTCCTTCGTCGCCGGTTCCAGATCGTCGGGGACCCGCTGCCCGGTACTCAGATAGCTCACGCGTAGATGGCTGTGGGCCAGAAACGCGATCAGATCCCCCACCCGGCGGGTTTCGTCGAATTTGGTCACGATGGCGTCGTCCACCGAGATGAACGAAAAATGGTCGTAAATGTCGGCGATATCCTCGTATTTGGCCCCCGCGGAGACCACCAGCGAAACGATGCTCTCCCGGTCCCGGACGCTTTTGAGGAATTCGACGGTGCGGATGAGCCGGTCGGTGTCCCGGGGGGCGATCCCCGCCGTATCGACCAGGATCACGTCGTATCCGGCCAACTCGTCCAGGTGTCTGGAGAACTCTTCCACGTTCCGGGCGAGGCGGTGTTCGAGCCCCAGCAGGGAAGCGAAGCTCCCCAGCTGCTCGTAGGCGCCCGCCCGCCAGGTGTCGAGATTGATCAACGCCACTTTGTAATCCCGATCGAGCATATAGCTGTAGCGGGCGGCGAGTTTGGCCACGGTGGTGGTCTTCCCTACTCCGGTGGGCCCCACGAGGAGACGGACGGTCGGGCGCTCGAGGTTTTCAGGGGCGATGTGCAGCCCCCGGTCGAGGCGGTCGAGGAAAAAGGCCATCAGATCGTTCTGGGATTCGATCCCCTCTTTGCGCGCCTCGGCGAGGGCCTTTTGGAGCCAGTCCCGACGGATCCCGTGCCGCTCCAAAAGCGCGGCGGCGCGGGGGAGCTCCCCGCCCGCGTCGCCCCGCAGGGCCGAGCGCATCCGGGCGATCCCCTCCTTGAGTTCGTCGATTTCGGCCAGGAGCAGCTCCTCTTCGTCGATCCCGCTGGCGGCCAGATAGGCCTCCTGAGGAATCGCCACGGTGACCTCGGCGCAGAGTTTCCCGTCTCTGCCCAGCCGCTGCCGGGCCCGCAGCAGCTGCAGATCCCCGAAATGGCCGTATTTTTTCACCGCCAGGGCGAACGCCTCTTCGGGGCTCGGCGCTTCAAACGTCTCTTCGACCATTGCCATCCTTTCTCCATATACCGCGTCTCGTTCCCTACCCGATGCGGAAGGCGTCGCCTCGATCCCAGCCGGGCGAGGGGCCACCGGACCGAAACCCTCTCCCTCCACCCGGGGTGGGGGACGATCAGATCGGGCCGGACGATGCGGCGCGCGTCATAAAAAATCAGATCGAGATCGAGAGTGCGGGGAGCGTTGGGGAAGCTCCGCCTCCTTCCGAACCGCCGCTCGATTTCCTGCAGCCGCCGCAAAAGCACGATCGGACGCAGCGGGGTTGCAACGATTATAACAGCATTGTCAAACGGCCCCTGTCGCGTGTACCCGAAGGGGGGGTTGCGCAGGATCGGCGAACTGGCCAGAGGGTGGATCGTACGGGTCCGTTTCAACGCGTACCAGAGGCGGCAGAGCCTCCGCACCACATCGCCGACGTTCCCGCCGACCCCGATCACCGCCACGCTCCAGCCCGGCGGGATTGTGCGCGGGCCGCGGGTGGGATAGCAGGGGGTGAGGATCCAGCGATGCTCCCGATCGATCGGCCGGATCAGAACCCCCATCGCCCTGCCTCAGAGCACTTCGGCCCGGCCGTGGCGCATCACCACCATATCTTCGATCCGGATCCCGAATTTCCCGGGGACGTAGATCCCCGGCTCGACCGTGAAGACCATGAAATCCTCGATCCGGGTCTCGCTCCGTGGGGAGATGAACGGCATCTCGTGGATATCGAGCCCCACCCCGTGGCCGGTGGAGTGGACGAAAAACTCCCCGAATCCCGCCTTTTCGATCACCTCCCGGGCCAGCGCGTCGATCTTGCGGGCCTTCATCCCGCTGCGGGCTTTGGCGATGGCCCGGTCGTGGGCCTTGCGCACCGCATCGTAGGCCTTTTGGATCTTCCGGGAGGGGAAACGCTGGGAGATTCCGAAATCGAATCCCCGCTCCCCGACGTATGCGGTGCGGGTCCGGTCCGAACAGTACCGCTCCACCTTGACCCCCGCGTCCAGCAGAAGCAGGTCGCCGTGCCGCAGAATCCGGTCGGTGGGCCGGGCGTGGGGTTTGGCCGCGTTGGGGCCGATCGCCACGATCGGCTCGAAGCTCAGCTCCCGCAGCCCCCGATCCCGCAGCTCCTCCTCGGCCAGGAAAGCCAGTCGCCGCTCTTCCATGCCGATCCCCTCGTCCCGGAACCGCGCGGCGATCCGGTCGAAGGCTTCGGCCCCCTGCCGGACCGCTTCGCGGATCAGCTCCAGTTCCCGAAGGCTTTTGATGATCCGCCGTTTCTGGGACCAGCGGGGTTTGGGTTTCCACTCGATCTTCCCTTCGGGGTCGAGGAGCCCGAAGGCGTGGCAATCCCACTCGGCCGGATCGTATCCGCACCGTTTGGCTTTGGCCTTTTTGAGGATTTGGGCCCCTTTGGCGTAGATGTCCGAGGCGATCACCACCTCGGCTCCACGGACCTGTTCGCGGGCCTCGATCGCATAGCGTCCGTCGGTGACGAACCACGCCCGATCCCCCAGTCGGATCAACAGGGCGTTGTCGCAGCTGTAGCCGCACTCGTAATAGAGGGCGTTTTCGTTCCGCAGGACGATTTTCATCGGAGCGCGATCAGTGCTGCTTGGTCTGTTGCTGCTGCATCTTCTGTGCCGCTTCGATCTCCCGCATGATCTGGGTGATCCCCACCATCGCCAGGTGGTAGCCGAAAGGCCCCATTCCGGCGATCACTCCGGCGCAGACCTCCGCGGTGAGCGACTTGCGGCGGAACTCCTCCCGGGCGTGGATATTGCTCAGATGGACCTCGATCGCGGGGATCCCTACCGCCGCGAGGGCGTCACGGATCGCGATGGAGGTGTGGCTGTATGCGGCGGGGTTGATGATGATCCCCTGGGCGTCCCCCAGACACTCCTGGATCCGATCGACGATCTCCCCTTCGAGGTTGCTCTGGAAAAACTCGATCTCGATCCCGTTCTCCTGGGCGAATTTCTTCATCTGCTCGTGGATCTGCTCCAGTTTCATCGGTCCGTAGATGTGCTGCTCCCGGACGCCGAGCATGTTGAGATTGGGTCCCTGGATGACGACGACTTTCATTGTGACGATTCCTTTCGCAAGTGGTGTTTTGGGGGCTATTGTATTCAAAAGGGCTTTAAGGGGGGATTAGGGGCGCGGCGGGGTATAATGCGGCAACCCTGTTGATAGATGGGAGCGTGAAATGGTGACGAACCGGGTCCCCGAATATCTCTACCGCCTGGGGGAATTCCACCCCGGCCGGGCCGTGGCGTTTGATGATACGATCCGCGCGGTCGACACCCCCGAAGCCTTGCAGGCCCGTTTCCCCGAAGCCCTGGTGCGCGATCTGGGGAGCGGGAGCGTCCTCTATCCGGGCTTTATCAACGCCCACGTCCATCTGGAGTTTTCGGCCAACCGGGCCACCCTCCGCTACGGCGATTTCATGGAGTGGCTCGAAAGCGTCATCGAACACCGGGACGAGCTGGTCGACGCCGCCGACGAGGAGACCATGGCCGCGGCCTGCGAAGAGATGCTCGCATCGGGAATCACCGCCTTCGGAGCGATCAGCAGTTTCGGGGCCGATCTCGCCGTTTGCCGCCGAACCCCCCAGCGGGTGGTCTATTTCAATGAACTGATCGGATCCAACCCCGCCGCGGCCGACATGCTCTACGGCGATTTCCTCCGTCGGGTCGAGGAGTCTTCCGAATCCCGCCCCGAAGAGCGGATCGTCCCCGCGGTGGCGATCCACTCCCCCTACGCCACCCATCCGGTCCTCATCCGCAAGGCCCTCGATCTGGCCCGGCTGCGCAACATGCCCGTCAGCGCCCATCTGCTCGAATCCTCCTACGAACGGGAGTGGCTCGAGCACGGAAGTGGAAAATTCCGGGAATTTTTTCTCCGCTTTTTCAAAAGCGCCGCTCCGGTGAGCGACATCGACCATTTCCTGGAACTTTTCGAGGGGACGCCTACGCTCTTTGTCCACTGTGTCCACACCACCGCCGATGAGCGACGGCGTCTGGCCGATTCGGGCCACAGCGTCGCCCACTGCCCCCGTTCCAACCGACTCCTCGGCTGCGGGCGCCTCCCGATCGAAGAGATCCGCTCCCCCCTGGCGCTGGCGACCGACGGATACAGCTCCAACTGGTCGATGAACCTTTTTGACGAGATGCGCGCCGCGCTGATGCTCCACCACCGAGCCGATCCTAGGATTCTCGCCCGGCGCCTGCTCCGCTGTGTCACGGAAGACGCGGCTACGGCGCTGAAGCAGGAGATGGGGAGGATCGTCCCCGGCGCCCCCGCGGACTTCGCCGTGGTACGACTCCCCCACATCCCGTCCCGTCCCGAAGAGATCGCGCTCCACACGATCCTCCACACCCGTGAAGCGGCCGAAACGATCATCGCCGGAAACAGTGTGCGAAAATCGTAAACATAAAAATCAGTTATATTGAAAACAAGCTAATTTTTATATCAATTCAGTAGAATGTGAGTCGCACATCATTGGCAAGCAAGGAGTGATACGCACATGGAAAAACAATACTGGAACCCCTATTTCGGGGGAGTGGTGCTGGGGACAATGCTCTTCCTCGTCTTCGCCATCGCCTCCCAGGGCTTCGGTGCGAGCGGGACCTTTTCCCGCGCCACCGCCCAGCTGCTGGTCGACAGTGACAAAAGCTGGCTGCACAACGCCTACATCGCCAGCTATTTCCGCCACGGCGGGAGCGCCCTGAACAACTGGACCGTCATCGAGACCGTCGGGATCCTTCTGGGCGGTTTCGCCAGCGCCCTCCTGGCGGGACGCTTCATGTTCCGCCCCGACAAGGCCCGACGCTACCCCGTCGCCAAGCGCTTCCTGTGGGCCTTCGTCGGGGGGATGATCATCGAATTCTCCACCCGCCTCACCCGAGGGTGTACCAGCGGCCAGGGGCTCGACGGGATGGCCACCTTCTCGGTGGGTACCTGGATCTTCATGTTCGCGGTTTTCGCCGCGGCACTGATCTTCTCGCCCCTTTTCCGCAAACAGTGGGTCGATGACGATATCGAGGAAGGGGGTGCGTGATGGATTTCATCCTCCCTCTGTACAAAAACGGCCTGATCAGTCCAGAAGCCAATCTGTTCTTCGCCGTGGTGATGGGATTCGCCTTCGGTTTCGTCCTTGAGCGGACTGGGTTCACCCGTTCCCAATACATCGCCGACACCTTCTACTTCAAAAACCTTGCCGTGCCCAAGATCATGGGGGTGACGGTGATCACCGCTACGACATGGTTCATCCTCTTCGCCTCGATGGGATGGATCGATCTGGGGGCACTCTTCACCCCCAAAACCTACGTCTGGCCCTATCTGGTCGGCGGACTCCTCTTCGGTCTGGGGATGGTGATGGCGGGGTACTGCCCCGGTACCGCCGTCGCGGGTCTGGGAACCGGTAAAAGCGACGCGCTGGTCTTCATCCTCGGACTTTTCGGCGGAGCGTTTCTCTATTTCCTCCTCTATCCGATGATCGCCGATTTCGCTTCCAGCACCGATCTGGGGGTCCTCAAACTCCATGATCTGTTTGGAGGAAACGAATACACTTCCTATATTCTCACCGTCATCGTGGAAAGTGCCATCATCGGCTTCCTGATGATCCTGCAGAAACTGACTAACAAAGGAGAAAAAGCATGAAAACCAATCCCGTAGCCGTCACCGGAGGATTGCTGATTCTGGCCGGCGGGCTCGCCCTGGCCTTCTATACCGCCACCAACGGCGCCGCGCTCGTCGCGGCCAAGGCCAAAGCGGTGGAGAAATACGTCGCGATGAGCGAAAAGGCGCTCGCTTCCGGCGATCTCAAACAGGCGGAGAAATACGCCAAAGAAGCGCTCGCCGTCGATCCCAAAAACCGCAAAGCGCTCGGCGAATTCAAAAAGGTTGCGATGGCCGCCTGCCCCAAAGCGGCTTCCGCTCCTGCCGCCCCCTCCCCGGCGACCGGCTCGACTCCCGCGGCAGCCTCCAAACCCCAGACTCCCGCTGCCGCCCCCAAAGCCGCTCCCGCGGCAGAGAGCGACGACGAAATGGGCTGCATCTAAGATTTTTGCGGGGAAAAGTGTTTCCCCGTTTCTTCACGTCATTTTCTTCTTTTATTTTTCCCACACTTTTTCTCATCTATTCTCATCTCTCATCGAAATCGAACAAAAGTCACGAAAATCATTTATTTTTTGACATAAATTAATCTTATTTTAATGTATTTTAAATAGGATTGTACAAATCATTTATTTATCTGAAGGAGTGTAATGATGAAAAAGATCTCGATCGCTGCCGCTTTGGCTTTGGGAATGGTTTCGGGCGCCTACGCTACCAACGGAGACACCCTCATCGGAGTCGGAGCCAAGACCCGCTCCATGGGTGGAGCCGGCATCGCTTTCAGCCACGGCGCCGAATCGACCCTTGTCAACCCGGCCCTCATCACCCGGGTCCCCGATACCGAAATCAGTTTCGGCGGGACGGTTTTCATGCCGGACATCCATACGAAAGTAGGTGCCAGTGAAGCCGACAGCGATGCCGACATCAGCATGATCCCCGCCGTCGCGCTGGTGAGCCATCTGGACAACGGCTTTTTCATCGGAGCGGGGATGTACGGAACCGCCGGGATGGGAACCGATTTCCGGGGAAATCCGGGCCTTTTCGATATGGAGACGACGCTGCAGCTGATGCAGTTCGTCGTACCCGTCGCCTATAAATTCGACAACGGTCTGAGCGTCGGAATCGCCCCGATCCTCCAATACGGATCGCTCGACATCAACTACGTCCTCCCCCCCGCTTTCGGTGGCCCCCGGACCGTCAGCGACGGACAGCGGCAGGATTTCGGCTTCGGCGTCTCCGCCGGACTGACCTACGATTTCGGCAACGGCCTGATGATCGGGGCGGTCTACAAAAGCGAGATCAAAATGAACTACGCCAAGGCCCTCACCACCGCCACCGGTCCGTTCAGCGGGCTCCCCGGATTCCCTTCCATCGGTGACGATCTGACCCAACCCGCCGAATACGGGATCGGGATCGGCTACCGCAACGGCCCCCACGGAATCGCCATCGACTACAAGCGGATCGCCTGGGGATCTGCTGCAGGGTACAAAGACTTCGGGTGGAAGGATCAGGACGTCTTCTCCATCGGATACCAGTACGACGCGGGGACCTGGTCGGCACGGATCGGATACAACCACGCCAGCAACCCGGTCAAAGTCTACAACTCCCCGCTTCCGGGTCTGGCGGCATTGGATATGTTCAATCTCCTGGGCTTCCCCGCCACGATGGAGAACCACCTCACCGCCGGATTCACCTATCGCTTCAGTAAGCAGTTCTCGGCCGATCTGACCGCCGTCTACGGATTCGAGAAAAAAACCACCGCCGACATCTCCGCCCTTTTCGGCCCCGGCGCGACCATCGAGAACAAACACTCCGAATTCGGCGTCACCGTCCAGCTCAACTACCGCTTTTGAGCCGGCGGCGCCCGATCACCACTCGAAGCGTAGATCCTTCTCCTCTTTGGCCGCTTTGGCCGGAGGGGTCGAATGCTTCTTTCTTTCGACCGTATCCCGCTCGATCCACCGCTTGAGTGTCGCTTCGATCGTCTCACGGTCCAGCTGCGGCGTATCGTACATCCCCGCCGCCTCCCGCTGCCGCTGGGCTTCGTAGAGGATCACCGCGGTAGCCACCGAGACGTTGAGGCTCTGGGCCATCCCCATCATCGGGATGACAATGTTCGCGTCGGCAACGGCGGCCACTTCGTCGCTGATCCCCTCTTTTTCGTTCCCGACCACCAGGATCGTCGGGCGGGTGAAATCGACCGAGCGGAAATCGACCGAATCCGCCTCCAGCCGGGTGGCGAGGACCTGGAACCCCTCCCGCTGCCGCTCCTTCAGGAATTCGGCCCGCTCGGCGTAGGGGATCCGCCGCCGCTCGATCCAACGGTGCGATCCCTGGGTAATCGTCTTGTGGATTGCGAATGCTTCGTCCTGATGAACCGCATAGAAGAGATTCATCACCCCCACCGAGTCGCAGGTACGGATGATCGCCGAATAGTTCTGGGACGAAAACAGATCGTCGAGGAAAACCTGTAGATCCCTCTGCCGCCGCTGCAGTACGCTGCGCATCCGTTCAAGCCGGCGCTCACTCACCATCGTTTCTTCTCCCATCTCCATCTCCTGGGGGAACTATTCGAGCTCCCGCTCCCGATTGGCCAGGAAGCGAGCGATCCCCTCGGCGATCCCCCGGGCCAGGAGATCCTGATAGCGGGGATCGTACAGACGGCGTTTTTCCGATGGATGGGTGATGTATCCGGTCTCGACCAGGATCGCCGGCATCTCCGCACCCACGAGTACCCAGAAAGGCGCCGGCCGCACGCCACCGTCGACCACCCCTTTGTAATGCTTTCGAAGTTCTTTGAGGATATGACTTTGTACGTCCAGTGCCAACATATTGGAATAGACGATTTTGGAACGGGTCAGGGTCTGCAGATAGACGTTCATGCTCTCTCGATAGTATTTTCTAAACGCGATCGAGTTCTCTTTTGCCGCCACGCGGCGTGCCCGGGCGGAACGGGCGGGCGAAAGGTAGTAGGTCTCCACGCCCCGAGCCGTCGAAGCGCGACGGAGATTGCCTACGGCGTTGGCGTGAATCGAGACGAAAATGTCGGCATGTTTGAAGTTGGCGTATCGGGTACGCCGGTGGAGCTTGATGAACCGATCCGAACTTCGGGTCATCAGGACACGAAAGCCCATCCGTTTGAGATGCCGCGCCACTTTCCGGGCGATGGCAAGGACCGCCCGCTTCTCCTGGTAGCGATGGCTCGGATCGAGGGCACCGCTGTCGTGCCCCCCGTGCCCCGGATCGATGACGACGGTGTAGCGCTTTTTCAGGTGGGCGTAGGGGGTGCAGATCAGCCTGGCTTTCGGTTTGGCACGGACGGTCCGTCCTGCATGGTATACGACATGAGCGGGGTGGGCCTTCTTGCGACCGACCGGGAGGGTCTTGATCCCCGCAAAAAGGGAACGGACCGACGAACTCCCTTTGGGAAGCGCGACCACGTAGCCGTTTTTTGGGATGGCATAGTGGGCCACCGCGTAGGGTTCGGCCGTTTCGACCACCAGCCGGACCGTGTGGGGGCGGTATTGCGCCAGCCGGATCGAGCGGACCGGAGCATGGTACCGCACCGAGCGGAGGAGATCGGGACCCGCCAGGCGGGTATGGCGGAAATCGAAAACGTAGCGGAGGGTTTTGGCGTTGCGCAGCAGCAGGGTCCGCACTTCGGAAGGGAGCATCGGCCGGTCGTAACGGAGAATGAGCCGGTCGTATCCGGTCTTCACCGAACGGAGGATCCGGTCCCGGGCGTGCGCGGCGAGACTCAGCGCCGCGATCAGAAAGAGAGCGAGAACCCTATTCCCCATGGATCAGCTTTTCCATCAGCTCTTTGACGGTGATGATCTCTCGGAGGCGATAGCCGTTGGAGCCGGTGAAAAAGAGCCCCGTCTCCGTCTTGCCGTCGAAGGCGTCGCTGAGCCGGTCGGCGATGCAGTATCCCACCGCCTTGGCCTCTTCCCCCCGGTGGCAGGGGGCGACGCAGTTGGAAATGCAGGCCACCTTGGGGGCGGTCCCCTCCTCGATCCGGCGGTGGAGTTTGGTCTTGACGCCGCGGGCGGGGTAGCCCACGGGGGATTTGAACAGTTTGATGTCCTCTTCGGTGGCATTGAGGATCGTCTCTTTGAAAGCGTCGCTGGCGTCGCACTCCACCGTCCCGATGAACCGTGTCCCCATCTGCACACCGTCGGCCCCCAGGGCGATCATCCGGTCGATATCGTCCCGGTCCCAGATCCCACCGGCGGCGATCACGGGGATCTCTCCCCACTTTTTCGCTTCTTCCACCACCGGCGGCAGAATCGCTTCGAGCTGATTTTCGGGTTTGAAACAGTCTTCGTATTTGAACCCCTGGTGCCCCCCGCTGAGGGGCCCTTCGACGATCACCGCGTCGGGGAGACGTTTGTGGGCCTTCTCCCAGCGCCGGCACAGGATCCGCAGCGCTTTGGCGGTGGAGACGATGGGAACCAGGGCCACATCGGGGAAGCCCCGCGCCGCTTCGGGCATCGTCAGCGGAAGCCCCGCCCCGGTGATGACGATGTCGGCCCCCGCTTCGCAAGCGTCCCGGACCACCCGGTCGTAGTCGTTGATGGCGTACAGCACGTTCACCCCCAGGGGGACGTCTCCGCAGCGCTCTCTGGCCCGCTCGAAGATTTTGAACAGTGCCGCGCGGGAGTAGAAATTCTCCGCTTCGTAGGGGCGGCCGTCGGCGATGATCCGCTCGGCGTAGGCCCGGTTTTCGTAGATCCCGGTCCCCACGGCGCTGATGACCCCCAGCCCCCCTTCGCGGCTGACGGTACCGGCGAGGCGGTCCCAGCTGATGCCGACCCCCATCCCCCCCTGGATGATGGGGTAGCGGATCGTGTGTTTCCCGATCGTAAGCGGCTTGAGGGGTGCACGTGTTTTCATCTCATCCCACCTTCGCTTTGGCGAATTTCCGTTTCCCCACCTGGAGGACGTATTCCCCCGGCTCCAGTTTGAGCTGTTCGTCGGAGATTTTCTCCTGATCGATCCGGACCGCCCCCTGGCGGATGTCCCGCCGCGCCTGGGAGGTGGAGGGCTCCAGCCCCGCGTCGACGAGGGCCTTGCAGATCCAGGTCCCCGCAGGCAGGGAGATCTCGGGGAGATCCTCGGGGATCTGACGCTTCTTGAAAAGCGCCTCGAACGCTTCCTGTGCCCGCCGCGCCGCCGCTTCGTCGTGGAAACGGGCGGTGATCTCGAAGGCGAGCATCTCCTTGGCACGCTTGGGGTGGAGGGTACCGGCCTCCACCTCCTCCTTCATCCGGGCGATCTCGTCCAGATCCCGGTCGCTGAGCAGCTCGTAGTAGCGCCACATCAGTTCGTCGGAGATCGACATGAGTTTGGCGAAGATCTCTTCGGCCGGCTCGGCGATCCCCACGTAGTTGCCCAGGCTCTTGGACATCTTCTGCACACCGTCGAGCCCTTCGAGGATCGGCATCATCAAGACCGCCTGCTCCTTGCCCACGCCGTAGACCCGCTGCAGATGGCGCCCCATGAGGAGATTGAATTTCTGATCGGTCCCCCCCAGCTCGATGTCGCATTTCATCGCCACGCTGTCGTAGCCCTGCAGCAGCGGATAGAGGAATTCGCTGATGGCGATCGAGCGCCCCTCTTTGTACCGCTTCTCGAAATCGTCCCGCTCCAGCATCCGCGCCACGTTGTAGTGGGTCGCCAACTCGATCATCCCGTCGGCCCCCAGCGCGTCGAGCCAGGTGGAGTTGAACAGCACCTCGGTCCGCTCCGGATCGAGGATCTTGAAAGCCTGCTCTTTGTAGGTCTCGGCGTTTTTGCGCACCGTCTCCCGATCGAGCACCTTGCGGGTTTCGCTTTTGCCCGTGGGGTCGCCGATCATCGCGGTGAAGTCCCCGATAAGGAGCTGCACGATCGCCCCGTGACGCTGGAACGCCGCCAGTTTCTGGAGGATCACCGTATGGCCCAGATGGAGATCGGGGGCGGTGGGGTCGAGCCCCAGTTTCACGTAGTAGGGCTCCCCCTTCTCATAAAAGGCGTGCACCAGCGCTTCGATCCGTTCCCGGTCGATGATCTCGGCACATCCCCGTTCGATCTCTCTGAGGGCGGTCTGGATGGGCATGCGTTCTCCTGCGGTCATTTGTTGTCGTAAGCATCATCGAGGGGGACGATCTCGATGAGCTTGAATTTCTTGGAGATCGTCCGGGCGATCTCCTTTTTGTCGGCGTTTTCCGACTCCACTTCGATCCGGCAGTAGTCGGCGCTCTCACTGCTGGCGATCCCCAGCTCGATCTCCGTGACGTTGAGACCCAATTGAGACATGAGGGTCAGGAGTTTGGCGAGGACCCCTTTTTGGTTCTGCAGCGCCACGATAAGCCGGTAGCGGGCAGGCCGGTCGTTGCGCCACCGCACGAAGAGCATCGGCTCTCCCGAGCGGATCATGTCGTAGGCCTTGCGGCAGAGTTTATGGTGAATCATAGCCCTGTTTTCCTTATAGAAGGCTACGATGTCGTCGCCGATCTTGGGGTGGCAGCAGAAATCAAACTCCACCCCCTCCAGCGGCTTGTTGGTGTAGAACGAAAAATGGTCCAGATCCTTGATCCAGGGGCGTTTGTATCCTCGCTTGAGGACTTCCCAGAACCGCACCTCCCGGATTCGGGCCTCTTTGGAGATCCGATGGATCTTCTCCTTCAATACGTCGAGGCGTTCGGGGACCCGCTCAATCGACCCGTCGGCTCCGATACCGTGGAGGAGTTCCTCGACCCATGTTGAAGTGCGATCAAAGATCGTCGCCAGAATGTTGTAGGCAGCTTGCTCGTTGACCTCCCGGATCCGCTGGCGGCACTTAGCCCGGATCCGCTCCTTGGCCCGGGAGGTTTTGACCGTGTCGACCCACGAACAGTGCAGAATCGGCTCCTCCTGGGTCACGATCCGGACAATATCACCGTTTTTGAGGATCGTCAGCAATGAAGCCCGCTCCTTGTTAACAAAAGCCCCCGTCGCCCGGTCCCCGATCTCGGTGTGGACCGCGTAGGCGAAATCGAGCGCGACCGAATCTTTGGGGAGGGTGAAATAATCCCCCTTCGGGGAGAATACGGTGATGTCCTCGCTGAAGAGGTCGTTTTTTGCCAGCTCGTAAAATTCTTCGATCGAATCGTCCTGATATGGAAGGCTCTTGAGCCATTCGAGGTTGATCTCCTCGCCCGACTCCCCCTCCTTATACTTCCAATGCGCCGCGATCCCGTACTCGGCCAGGTGGTGCATCCGCTCGGTCCGAATCTGAGCCTCGACGATGCTATCGTCGTCAAACAGGGTTGTATGGATCGTCTGATAACCGTTCTCTTTGGGTAACGCGATGTAGTCCTTGAACCGGGAGATGAGGGGGGTGAATTCCAGATGAAGCGCTCCCAGTGCCTTGTAACACTCCAGCGGTTCTTTGACGATCACCCGTACCGCCAGCAAATCGAGCACCTCGTCGATCCCGATCCCTTTGCGGTGCATTTTGAGATAGATCGAATAGTAGTGCTTGACCCGTCCGATCACCTCGAATGCATCGCGAGGGAATCCATACATGCATAGGGCGTTTTTTACCTTGCCGATGAAGGAATTGAGGCGGATGTGCAGACTCTGGTGATGGGTTTTGATGTACCGGTCGATCCGCTCGTAATCCTCGGGATAGATGTAGCGGAAGCTCAGATCCTCCAAGAGATTCTTGATCCGTGCGATCCCCAGACGATGGGCGATGGGAGCGTAGACCACCAGGGTCTCTTCGGAAATCCGTTGTTGTTTGGCGGGGGGGAGCGCATCGAGGGTGAGCATATTATGGAGCCGGTCGCAGAGCTTGATGATGAGTACCCGCACGTCTTCGATCGAAGCGATGAGCATCTTGCGGAAACTCAAAGCCGAGGTGATGAGCTTTTCGTTGGAATCGGAAGGGATGAGCTTCTCATCCCGGATCTCCACGATTTTGGTGAGCCCTTCGACGATGTGGCGCACATCTTCGCCGAAACGTTCGGCGATCTCTTCGACGCTGTGGGGGGTATCCTCGACCACATCATGCAGCAGTGCGGCGATCACCATGGTCTCGTCACCGCTGATCGAAGCGGTAATGGCGGCCACAAGGATGGGATGGATGACGTAGTCTTCGCCGCTTTTGCGCTTCTGCCCCGCATGAGCGGCGACAGCGAAGTCGAGCGCTTCACGGATCTTGGGAGTGATCTCGATCTGCCGCCCCAGGACTTCGACGGCCTCTTCGACGGTGCGGAGTTTGCGGATCAGCTCCAGAAATTCGTTCAAAACTCAGCTCTCGAGTTCGACTTTGAGCTTGCCTTCGGCGATTTCATGGATGGCGATGTCGGTCGCCTTGTGTTGTTTGATATCCATATCCACCAGCGGCATGGCGCCGGCGTTGAGCTCTTCGGCCCGCTTGCCCACGGCCTTGGAGAGGAGATAGCGGTCGTGATTGACGCGCTCGAGCGCTTTGGCGGTCACTTGTTCCAGTCGGGTCATTGCGTTTCCTTTCGTTGAAGTGGTGTTTAGTGGACGATCGAGCACAACGAGCGGTCTCCTAGGACGATCTTGAGGAGATTGCCCGGCTCGAACATGTTGCATACGACGATGGGGAGGCGGTTTTCCTTGGCCAGGGCGATGGCGGTATCGTCCATCACCCGGATATGGTCGCTCAATGCCCGGTCGTAGCTGATCTCGTCCAGTTTTTTGGCGTCGGGGTATTTCATCGGATCCTTGTCGTACACCCCGTCGACCTTGGTCGCCTTGATCAGCATATCGGCCTCGATCTCGCTCGCGCGAAGTGTCGCGGCGGTATCGGTGGTGAAATAGGGATTTCCGGTTCCCCCGGCGAAGACTACGACACGCCCTTTCTCCAAATGACGTCGAGCCCGCCGGACGATGAAGCTCTCTCCGATCTCATGCATGTCGATCGCACTTTGGAGTCGAGCCTCTAGTCCGATGTTCTCCAGCGCTTCCTGGATCGCGACGCCGTTGATGACGGTGGCAAGCATCCCCATGTAGTCGCCGCTTGTACGTTTGATAATCCCATCGGCGGCGGCTGTGACGCCCCGGATGATATTGCCGCCCCCTACGACGATCGCTACTTCGATGTCGTTTTCGACGAGGGTTTTGATCTCGTCAGCGATGTACTTGAGGATCTTGGTATCGATCCCGTATCCTTCCTTTCCGGCGAGCGCTTCGCCGGAGAATTTGACCAGCACCCGTTTGCGTTGTTTCACGATCGCCCTTTCTTCGCGCTTGATATGAGCAGTTTGCCCCTTTTCTATCGATCGGGATTATACCCAATGGGGACTGAATCTGCTTTCGGCGACGGTTTTTCGGGATCTGAGAGTTTTTCACGGAGAAATGTGATACACTTCATTTTGCCGCCTTATCGAGTAATTCCCTTGATAGTTTGAGAGAACGAAGAAGGTACGATGTATGCAAAAAGTGCAAGGATCTCCAGGTAGAGATTCCGAGCACATTGTTTGTAGGCAGATTGCCGCATATCACTCTGCCTGAAGGGTACGGTGATAGTTCATCTAAAAGGAAATCGATGTCCAAGTTGTCGAATCTTTTGAGCTTGATCGGTGTGAGCATAGGAATTCTATTTTTTGCCGGATGCGGCGGTGGGGGAAGCACCGACGCCGGTGGGCAAGTCCCCCCGGGAACTTCAGCCGATCCCAGAGCCAAATTGGGATTCTTTGCATGGGACGGTGTATCCCATTATTCGGAAGTCATCACGCGGCTTCACGGCATGCAGGCCCCTGTGATCTACCTCAACCCCGTCGAAAACGGCTCACAAGATACTTTTGAATCCAATGTGGAAATGCTCCAGGAACACAACTCGAGTGTCTGGATGCTCATGTCGGGCGACGGCAATACGACCTACCCATCCCTCGACTATCTGCAATCCCAAATCGATCGAATCGATCAATACAACACGACCCATCCTCAAGCAATCATCGGGTTGGCGATCGATATTGAACCCTGGACGAAGGTATACGAACAAAACACCAGCGACAATCGTCCGATGTGGAAAGAATATCTTGCTTTTTTGGATGATTTGCGTGCTCGGCTCCATGACAAAGGGCTCCGGCTAGCCGCAGCGATCCCGTTTTGGAGCTCGATGATCTCCGAAGCGTTCCCTTACGGCAAACCGATCAACCACGAAGTGGTCGACCGTACCGATCTGACGATCGTCATGGATTATACGACCTTCTACGACCGGTTTCAAAGCTATGCGGAAGATACCCTGCGCTATGCGGACACCCAAAACAAAAAGGTAAAAATCGCACTGGAAATGATCGATATCGACGACGCGAACGTCTCGTTTTACGACGATCCCGAATCGATCCTCCCCTTCCTCAAACACCGCTTCGACCATGCGTCGTTTGACGGATATATCATCCACAATCTCGACGGTTTCTACCGATCGGGGATCAGCGTCGAATATCCCTGATCGCTACAGACGGATCAGCTGAAGCGGATTGATCAGCCGCTCATGCTGGGTCGCCTGGAAAATCAGCTTTCGACGCACTTTTCCCACCACACCCCCTTTTTTGAGCCGCGTACCGGTATGCACCAGCGGAGAGATTTTGGACAGCCCCGCATAGACGGTGTGGATCCCGTTGCGGTGCTGGATGATCACCACTTTTCCCAGCATGGCGTTTTGCCCCACATAGACCACCTTTCCGTTAAGAACGTTGCGAACTCGTGCGTCGGATGAGGGGGCTTTGAGTGTGATCGAATCGTTGAAGATTTTGATCTTGTAGATCGGATCGACGTAGGTGCCGAATTTTTTGACCAGACGGGCTCCGGGAAGGGGGCTAATGGTCCGAGGCCCCCGATACACGGCGATTCGGGCCCGCTGATAGGAGCTCCCGTACCGTTTGACCCGGGTTTCGTTCTCCTCGCCCGGAGATTCGGGGAGACTCACGTCACTATAATCGGCCGCTTTCCCCTGGGCGATCGCCTCGGCCCGTTTGGCCGCTTTCTCTTTGCGCAACTGGGCCAGACGGCGGGCCCGGCGCTCGATCTGGGCCTTCCGCTCCGCCTCTCTTCGACGGGCCTCTTCGATCTCCTCTTTGCGGAGGATGTTGAGCTTGGCCAAGGTCAATCGAAGGAGATTTTGGCGGGTGATAAGGTTTTTGAGCTTCTGCCGATAGGCCGCTTCGTCTTTGGCCAGTTTTTGTAGAAGCTTTTCCACCTCGGCTTTTTTCTTCAGATAGAGTTTTCGTTTTTTCACCACCGCGGCGATGGACGCCTGAAGGCGGTCCCGCTGGGCAATCAAAGCGGCACGGTTTTTGCGGCTCCGCTCCATCACCGTTTTGAGCTCTCCCAGTTGCCGGTCGCTCACTTTCCGATAGGCGTCGAAATACTCCCGCAGGATCACCGAACGCTCATCGGTCCGTTTCATCTCCTCCAGCGCCACGATCATCGCGAACTGGTCGGTGAGCAGGTCGATGAACCGCTGATGCTGGATCTGCAGCCGTTTGGTCAGCGTCGCGATCTGATTCTCCAGTGCGGCGATCTGACGCATCGCGTCTTTGTATCGACTCTCCCCTTGACTTTTTTCAGCCGCCAGACGATCGAGTGCCTGCTCGAGCCGTCCGAGTTGAGCCCGTTGAGCACGGATCCTCGCGGCGATCCGAGAGAGTTGACGGTTCATCTGCTGTTTCTGCGCTTCGGTATGCTGCAGCGTTTGTTGGGATCGATTGATCTTTTGGTCGATCTTGGATCCAAACACGATCACCGGTAGAAGGAACAGAAAAACGCGCACAACTCTCACTCGATCTCCTCCCGGTTGCGCAGAGCCACGATGAGTACCGCGCCGATGACGATCACGAGTGCAATCCCCACGAGAACGCCCAGATCCCGCGGTTCAAAAAGGAGTGCCGCCCGATCGACGAGGATCTCGATCCCGCTTTTGGGGGCCCAGAGATAGCGGGCGGAAGCGAAAATCCCCGCCGCGATGAGGGTGGAGACGAGGGCGTCGACGATCCCCATCCGAAAAAGCACTCCGCTGCGCAACAGCATCGGGGCCCCGAAGATCTCCATGATCCGCATCCGCTCCCGATGGGCCAGTTGCCACACCTCCATCTGTTTGAGCACTAGGAAGATGCTCACCGTCCCCAGCAATACGATAAAGCTCCAGAAGATCGTTTTGAGCAGCAAGAAAAGGTTGTACTGGGAACGCCGGCTTTCCCCGAACGTCTCCACCCGCTTGATCCTCCTATCTTGCAAAAGCCGCGTGCGGATCTGCTCTACCGCTTTTTTGGCGAGGAAGCGGTCCAGGACGACATTGTAGAAGGTCGGAAGGGCCGCGAGGACCTCTTTGGCCCCGGCGCTGCGCATCCCCCGGGCGATCTCCGTAGCGATCCGTTTTTTGGGGATGGGGCGGACTGCAGCGATGTGGGGATCGAGGCGACGGAACTCCTCGAGACTCAGGGGTTTGCGTGCCACGACCAAAATCGAGTAGTTGGCTCGAAGCCGCTCTTCGTAATCGGCGGTGACCCGCGTGAAAGCCAGGAAAAACTCCACCCCCAGCAGAATCGCCGTCAGGGGGAGGATGAACATCAGATGGTCTCTAACGGATTTCATAGATCCCCTTGCTCTCGATGATGAAGTGCCGATAGGGAATGTTGAACATCGTCGGCAACTGGTGAGTCACCACCACCACGGTGGATCCGAGCTGGTCGCAGGCATTTTCGAGCAGATCCCAGATGACGTTGGAGGAGTATTCGTCCAGGTTCCCCGTCGGTTCGTCGGCCAGAATCAAGAGGGGATTTTTGGAGAGTGCCCGGGCCACCCCCACCCGCTGCTGCTCCCCGCCGCTCAG
>JALWKO010000011.1 GCA_027081405.1 Campylobacteraceae bacterium
GGGAAAATACGGGGGCGGGATGATCCTGCCGGGGCTGCATGGCTATCGGCGGATCTGGGCGGAAATCTCGCCGGTTCTGGATCTGGAGCCCGATTGGAGCGTTCCCCCCGAGGCACCGCCCAAAGGGACCCGGGAGCAACTCAGCTATGGTATCATTGCACCCATCCACCACGAGATCGACCGGCTGCGCGGGTCGCTCCCGCTCTACGTCACCGGAGGGGACGGACGGATCGTCGCGTCCTGGTTCGAGGATGCGGAGTATGACGAGGCGATGGTTTTTGAGGGGATGATGAACGCATTGCGTTCAAATTAGGAATGAGGAATTCGGAATGAGAAATTTTGGGCGAAAGCAAAGCTTTCGAAAGATGGAAGATGGAAGATGGAAGATGGAAGATTTTGGTATGCCCTGTTTCACAATGCTTTCTTTCAATCGACGAAACAGCGCCATAGGCGCTTTTGGTTCCTCACTCCTCTCTCCTCACTCCTCACTTTGCTCCTGTAAGGAGCAATTATGCTGACCATCGCGCTGCCCAAGGGGCGGATCGCCCAGGAGACCTTGGCGATCTTTTCGGAGCTTTTCGGAGAAGGGTTCGAGTTCGAGAGCCGCAAGCTGATCCTGGAGATCGGGGAGTTTCGCTTCCTCAACGTCCGCAACCAGGATGTTCCTACCTATGTGGAGCACGGAGCGGCCGATCTGGGGGTCGTGGGGCTGGACGTGATCACCGAAAAGGAACTCGACATCCACGATCTGCTCGATCTGAAACTGGGACGCTGCAAGGTGGCCATCGGGATCCGCGACGAAGACGAGCTCGACTGGAGCCGCCCCGATATCCGGGTGGCGACCAAGATGGTCAACATCACCAAAAACTATTTCGCTTCCCGGGCGGTCGGGGTCGAAGTGATCAAGCTCTACGGCTCCATCGAACTGGCTCCGCTGGTCGGGCTGGCCGACGCCATCGTCGATATCGTGGAGACCGGTACGACGATGCGGGAGAACGGCCTCAAGGTGGCCGAAGTGATCATGGACTCCTCGGCCCACCTGATCGCCAACAAAAACAGCTTTTTCGCCAAAAAACGGCAAATCCTCGATCTGTGCGGGAAGATCGAAGAAGTGGTCGATAGAGAGTAGTCGATAGTCGTCAGTCGCCAGTTTGCAAGTCATTGATGGTCATTTGTGGTCATTTATAGCCATTTGAGGGAGGGCTTGATCTTTTTCCTAAATGACTGCACGCAAAGCGTGCAAAATGACCTCAAATGACCGCGAAGCAAATGACAAGACACTTTCGAGGAAAGAGAATGTCCAATTCCCCTGCCGCTCTCGATCTTTACGCCAAAGTGGAAGACCTCCTTGGGGTCAAGGAGGCGGCGCCCCGGCTCTATGTCCACTATCTGCTTGCGCTGGGGGAGATCAATTTCGTTTCGCTCCTGGACGTGGGGTGCGGAAGCGGGGATTTTATCGCTCAGCTGCAAGGGGCCTTTCCCGAAGCCCGTTTCGAAGGGATCGATCGGAGTCCCGAGATGGTGCGTCGAGCTCGGGAACGGGGGGTCGATGCCCGATGTATCGATCTGTGTGACGTGACGGGACGTTATGACGTGATCACCTGCGTTTTTGACATGCTCAACTATCTGGAGGCGCAGGAGCTTGGGCATTTCCTCTCCTGCCTGAGGGAGCGCCTCAATCCTGGGGGAGAACTCCTGTGTGATTTGACAACCCGCTACGGGTTCGAATCGGTGGCGGTGGGGGCGTTCGTCGGCGGAGACGAAGCGCGTTTCGTAGCGATCGACGGGGAGTTCGAAGCAGATACCTACCGTTCCCGGTTTACCCTCTTCGAACGGGAGCGCGGGGGATGCTGGCGCCGCAGCGAGGGGGAGATCCTCCAGTTTCTGCACGATCCGGAGACGATCGCCCGACTCGGCGGACTGGAGTGGGTCGCACAGGAGCCGATCCATCTCTATGTCGACGAGGAGGCCGACAAGATCTTCTTGCGTTATCGAAAACCCTCTCAGTAATTTGTGCCGTCGTCCTGCGCCGGGGGGCGTCG
The DNA here is from genome assembly GCA_027081405.1 of Campylobacteraceae bacterium. GTDB lineage: Bacteria > Campylobacterota > Campylobacteria > Campylobacterales > Sulfurovaceae > Nitratifractor. The sequence goes on from JALWKO010000011.1 coordinate 2,043, forward strand.
TTTCGCCGCGGGTCGCGTATCCGGATGCCTTTTTGCCGCCGAGGATGCGCCGCGGAGAAGTTCGGGGCGGTACTCGAAATGCATCGTGTCGTAGTGGTACCATTTCCCACCCCAGATGAAGCCGTGCCGCTCGAAGGCTTCGACGATGGGGAGGGGGATTTCGTTGCGGTAACGATAGGGGCCTTTGTTCCAGCGCCAGTAGGCCGAGTGGCGGACGTTGATGTCGATGGCGGCGCCGAAGGAATGCACGCTCAGCCTCCGGGTCCCGGCGATGCGGCGCCATTTGAAGGTCCCTCCGATGGGGTAGAGGTATTTAAGATATTCGGGGTGTCGGCGCAGGAGCCGGTCGAGATCCCGGGAGACCGCTGCCAGGTGACGATCGACGCCGTTGACCCGGGTGACGGTGACGAAATAGGGGCGCTTGAGGGTACCGGCCAGCCAGCGGATCCGGGTGAGGTGCCGTCGCACTTCGGCGGCGCTGTTTCCGTACATTCTGCGAAAAAACGGTTCGTAGCGGATCCGCCCCGGATCGTGGTTTTTGGCCGGCGCGTGGCCGTATCCCCTGGGTCCCCGGGGGTAGGAGAAGCGGAACATGTCCTCGAGATCGGGCCGGTTGAGCAGCGTTTGGAAGTCTTTGCGTTTCCCGTCGTCGTAGCGCATCGAGGTGCCGTCGGTGAGGAGTACCCGGTTCCCCCGGCACCCGGCCACGAAATCGGGATAGGCCCGCACGAGATCGACGCACGAAGCCGCCGCGAATGCGCCAAACGCCGCCAGGACGAAAAATGTACGAACACGGATCATCGAACGCTCCAATGGGTTTTTCCAATGATATAATAAAGTTCATTTAAGAGCCCCGCGGCTATGATTGCACCCCCGGAGTCCCCATCGCTTAACCGGATAAAGCAGGGCCCTCCTAAGGCCTAGCTGGAGGTTCGAGTCCTCCTGGGGACACCACGATTGAGCTGGATTTCAACTCTTTTTGGTATAATCCGCTTCCAAAAGTTTTGATGAGTCCTCTACCGTCAAGAGGAGTTGTCAGAACTTGGAAATATCCGCTAACGAAGGACAGAACATGACCGTTATCCGACTGACCCGCATGGGACGCAAGAAGAAGCCCTTTTACCGCATCGTCGTCACCGACAGCCGCAAGCGCCGGGACGGCGGCTGGATCGAATCGATCGGCTACTACAACCCCGTCGCCAAGGAAAAAGTGGTCAAGATCGACGAGGAGCGCCTCAACTACTGGCTCGGCGTCGGGGCGCAGATGAGCGATACCGTCAAGCGGCTCGCCGGCAAAAAATAAGCCTCCGCATGGTCAACGATTTCATCCTCTCCTACGCCCGGCTCATCGTCCGCCACCCCGAGGATCTGCGGATCGAAAACCGGCCGCTCGATGAGGGGTTCGAAGAGATCACCCTCTACGCCCATCCCGACGACGTCGGGAAACTCATCGGCAAAGAGGGGCGGATGATCAATGCGATCAAAACCGTCATCTCGGGGTGCAAGGCCAAAGGGGGCCCCTCCTACCGGGTCAACGTCCAGGCGATCTGACCCATGGCCGAAACCCGTCGATTCCCCATCGCCCAGATCGGTCGGACAGTCGGTCTGAACGGCGATCTGAAACTCCATCTCCTGACCGATTTCCCCGAGCAGTTCCGACCCGGAGCCACCTTCCACAGCGACCGGGGGGAGCTCACCATCGCCGCGTACAATCCCCGCAGGGGATTGGTGCGCTTCGAAGGGTACGATACCCCCGAAAGCGCCCGGAAACTCACCAACGCCAAACTCTGGTCGGACGAGGAAGCCACCCGGAGGGAGTGCCCGCTGGGGGAGGGGGAGTACTACTGGTTCGACATCATCGGCTGTACGGTCCTCGAAGGGAAGACCCGCCTGGGGAGGGTGGCCGAGATCCAGCGACTGCAAGGGGTCGACTACCTCCGGATTGACACCGACGCGGCACTGACGGAAGCAGGCCTGCCCGAATCGTTCCTCATCCCCTACATCCCCCGCTATATCGTTTCGGTCGATACCGACGCCAAAACGATCGCCACCCGCGACGCGCGGGAGATCCTGGAGGCGAGCTGATGCGCTTTACCTTCGTGAGTCTTTTCCCCGAGCTGATCGAGGGGTATTTTTCCGCTTCGATCCTGGGGCGCGCCCGGGAGGCGGGGAAAATCGCGATCGACTACCGCAATCCCCGGGATTACAGCACCAACCGCTATCGGAAAGTGGACGAAGCGATGGTGGGCGGGGGAGCGGGGATGTTGATGTTCCCCCAGCCCCTGGACGACACGATCCGCGCGATCCGGGAGGAGTCCTCGGAAGTGCGGATGATCTTCCTCGCTCCGGCGGGCAAACCGTTCCGTCAGCGCGACGCCCGCCGTCTGGCCCTCAAAGAATCCCACCTGGCCTTCGTCTGCGGACGCTACGAAGGGATCGACGAGCGGATCGTGGAGCTGCACGCCGACGAGGTGTTCAGCGTAGGCGACGCGGTCCTCACCGGAGGGGAGCTGCCCGCGCTGATGGTCTGCGACGCGGTGAGCCGGCTCCTGCCGGGGGTACTGGGAAACGCCGATTCTCTGGCCGAGGAGAGTTTCGAGGAGGGGCTCCTCGAGGCGCCGGCATTCACCAAACCCGACGAATTCCGGGGAAAGCGGATCGTTTCAGAGTATTTAAAGGGGAATCATAGTAAAATCGCAGCTCTAAAAAAACAGATGGCTTTGTCCCGGACAAAGCACTACCGACCTGACCTATACCAACGAGTGAAGGCACAATCATGAAGAACAAGTATATCGAGAGCTTCGAGAAAGCCCAGATTGAAAGCAAGAAGATCCCCGAATTCCGCGCCGGAGACACCGTCCGCGTCGCGGTACGGATCAAAGAGGGGAACAAAGAGCGGGTCCAGAACTTCGAAGGGGTCTGTATCTCTCTGCGGGGCGAAGGGACCGGCAAAACCTTCACCGTCCGCCGGATCGGCGCCAACAACATCGGCGTCGAGCGGATCTTCCCCCTCTACTCCGACAGTATCGAGAGCATCGAAGTGGTCCGCCGCGGTCGGGTCCGTCGGGCCAAACTCTTCTATCTGCGCAACCGGACCGGAAAAGCGGCCCGGATCAAAGAGCTCCGCAAGTATTCCTGATCCCTTCCGGGATCGATTCCCTCCCCTTCATCCAATTCCGCTATCCTTTCGTAAATCGGTTTCGCTGAAAGGATTCGTCGTATGCCTCCCCTGATCCGAAAAATCCTCCGTTTTTTCGCCTATCTGGCGGTCTTCGTATTTATCGTGTTCGAAGAGTTCATCTGGGAGGGGATCGCCCGCCCCCTCGTGGAGTACCTGTGCGGGCTGCGGATCTTCGTGTGGCTGGAGAAGGGGATCGGGCACCTTCCTGCACCGTTGATTCTGGTCGTTTTCATCGCTCTGTTCGTGTCGGTGGAGATGGCGGGGGTTGCGGCCGGGATCCTGCTGGTCAAAGGGTTTTTCCTCCCGGCGATCGCACTCTACGGGCTCAAAATCCCCATTGCGGGATTTACCTTCTGGCTTTTCGGCGTGAGCCGGGAGAAGCTTCTGGTCTACGGCTGGTTCCGCTGGAGTTACGAGCGGATCGTCGCCCTTTTCGAGTGGATCAAATCGACCGAAATCTACCGAAAAAGTCTTCGCTTCCTCCACATTCTCAAAGAGTGGATCAAACGGTCATTGCACAGGATCCGCCAATCGATTGCCCGTGAGGGGGGAGGATTCGGTCAGACCCTCCGGGCTCTCTATCGCCATATCCGGGAGCGGATCCGGCATAACCGGTTGCAATAACTCTCCTCTTCCTTTCAAGAAAAATTCAAGCAAGACTTATTACAATAAAGTAAATAGATTTCCTAAGGTTAGTCTTTTACGCGGATGATGGAAGGAGGGTCCGATGGAAACGATGATCCGTATCAAGCGTCTCAAAGCCGGTACTTTGTTCAAACTTCTGTTTACGAGGAACGTCATGTTTTTCGTTCCTATATCGTCGATTTTGGGGATTTTGAGCTTTTTCGGTTTGGCGACGATCAGCTGGAACGAGCAGGTACTTACCGGTTGGAAGGCAGTTGTTGCTTCGCCGTTGATCGGTTTGTTTATCGCGATTCTTTTCAGTATCGTAATGTGGATTGCGTTGGGGTTTGGATTGTGGCTTTTTTCGCTTTTTGCTTCAATGGACCTGGAGTACATCCCGCCCAACGACTGATTTCCGTGTGAATACGGGGTGGGTCTCCTCCCCCTAGTAGTCCAATTTTTCAACTGTAAGTCTCTTCGTCTTATAATATCTCCATATCGATACGATAGGAGAATCCAATGCAAACCGTCCAAAACCCCGTCACCAACTATCTCGATCGCGCGATGATGCAGCTGCGCGATCTGGGCTTAGTGCCCGAAAAGACCCAGGAAGCGCCGGTCGTGGCGCTGATCCAAAAGATCTCGGATATCGACGAATCCAAGTGCGTGGCGATCGCCCGGACCCTTTCGCAAGCGTCCAATTTCAACGAAGTGGTGCGCAACGAAGTCTCCCAGATGAAAATCGGCGAACGCTACAAAGCGATCACCGAGGCGTTCAACTCGATCCGCGACGATGCCAAACGGATGGTGGAGCAGGTCGAAGACGGCAAGATCGATACCTTCGAGCGCATCGGAAACATTTGGATGAAGGTCACCCGCGGCGACATCGCCACCCGTTTCGAGTCGATCAAAAAGACCTATCTGGAGGTGGCCGCCGACGCCAAAGACCAGATCGCCAGAGAAGAGCGGATCCTCAACGCCTATCAGGATTTCCGCGGGGCGCTCAAAGAGGCCGAAATCCTGGCACTGGAGATCCTCAAGGAGGCCGAAGCCCAGCTCAACGCCGCCAAAGGGAAGCTGGAGCAAGCCAGCGAAGCGGTGAAAAACTTCCAAGGCGACGACATGAGCGAACGGGCCAAACTGGAGCTGGCCCGCGACGAGCGCCTGCGCGAACTGCAAGATACCGAGGAGCGCTATCAGATCGCCAAGGACCTGGCGGACAATCTGAGCGTCAACTACAATACCTCCGAGGTGATCATGGCCCGACTCATGCAGACGACCTCGCTCAAAAAGCGGGTCTATCAGCAGGCGGTGACTTTCTTCGGGACCAACGAAACGGTGTTGACGGCCTTGACGGCTTCGTTTACGGGGCTTTTTGGGCTGCATGAGAGCACTCAGACGCTGGAGGCGATGAAAGAGGGGGTGAGCAAAAGCCTCGAGGATCTGGCCGAGATCGGCGGCAAGGTCCAGGAAGCCGCCGTCAAGGCCGGCTACGGCCCCACGATCCGGGCTGACGCGGTCAAAAAGCTGGTCAATTCGGTGGTCAATTTCCAAGAGCGCACCGCAGAAATGATCGAAGAGATGCGCAAACTCTCGACCAAAAACAGCGAAGAGATCCGTGAAGCGGTCGAAGAGGGCAAACAGCGTCTGAGCACGATCATCAGCCGGGGCGATTCGCTCCCCTTGCCCCACAAGGTCTGATCCCCCATGCCCCAAACCCGAAAGGAGAGCAAGGGGTCGATCCCGCTGGAGGAGCTGATGGTGGCGATGGACGCCGTGGACGCCCTGCGCCACCAAGAGTCGGTCGTCGATCGCGAGCTCGATAGCCACGAGCGCCGCAAGCGCTTCATCGAGCGGCTCAAGCAGATCTATGCCGAGCAGGGGATCGAAGTCTCCGATGCGATTCTCGAAGAGGGGGTCAAAGCCCTGGAAGAGGAGCGCTTTCGTTTCCATCCGGCCCCCAAAGGCTTCAAACGCTGGCTGGCCGAGTGCTATGTCAAGCGGAGCAAGTGGTTGATGCCGGTATTGGTGGGGCTGGGGATCGCCGTGGCGGGGGGTGCGGGCTATTACGCCCTGGCGGTTTATCCTCAAAAAGCTCGAGCGCACCGTCTGCCCGGGACGATCCATACGCTCGAACGGCAGATCGAAACGATCAGCCGCGATCCCCGGGCGAACCGGCAGGCCAAGCTCCTTGCTGCCGACGCCGAGGCGGCGCTGCAGCAAGGAGATCTCCAAGGAGCCGAAGCCAAAAAGGCGGTTTTGCAAGCCTTGCTGGATCGATTGCAAAAGCATTACACCATCCGTATCGTCCAGGGGCCCAAAGAGCGTTCCGGCATCTGGCGGGTGCCCCCCCACAACCCCCGGGGACGCAACTACTATCTCATCGTCGAGGCGGTGGATGAAGCGGGCCATGTGATCCCGGTGTGGCGGCGCAACGAAGAGAACAACGCCTTGGAGCAGGTGCGGCGCTGGGGATTGCGGGTCGATCGGGCGACCTATGAGCGCGTCAAACGGGACAAACGCGACGACGGTATCATCGAGCAACGTCTCGTCGGTGTCAAGGAGCGGGGCAAATTGCGCCCTGAGTATCGGGTGCCCACCTCCGGCGGCACCATCACCCGCTGGTAAGGAGCGTGGATGTTTGGAGGGATCGAAACCCTAAACGAAATCGAAGGGAAGCTGCAACAGTTGCGGGCCGAAATCAGCTCTCTGGACAGTCAAAAAGAGCAGCTTTTTGCCCAAAGCCAAGCCAACAAAGAGGCCCAGGCCAAGCTCCTGGAGCAAATCGCCAGAATTCATCTGCAATCGATCCGGGATCAGGGGGAGGTTTTTCCGGAGTATGGGCAGATTGCGACATTGATTCAGCAGCGGGGGCGCAATTTCAGCGTGCTCAAAGATCGGATCGCCCAACTCAACGAAACCCTGAGCCAAAAAGAGGCCTCCCGTGCTCAGGCCCACGCCAAGCTCCAGGAAGCACAGCAGCGGGCCGTGCAACTGCAACAAACGGTGCAAGAGTGCCTCAAAGCCGACGCGGAGTATACCCGGCAGCTCCAACAGACCCAAAACGCCCGTGCCGTAGCCGAGCGCACGGCCCAAAAGGCCCAAAGTTCCATCGACGAATACCGGCAAAAGATGCACCCATTCGAAGAAGATGCGCTCTTTTGGTATCTCTATCAGCGCCGTTTCGGCACGAGCGAATACCGGGGGAGGGGGGTGATCAAGCTCCTAGACGGTCGGGTGGCGGCGCTGTGTGATTATGAGCGCTATCGGCCCATCTATTGGACCCTTTCGCAAATCCCCAATCGCTTGCAGGTACACGCCGAGCAAAAGCAAGCCGAATATCAAAAGGAATTGCACAAGCTGGTGTCCATGGAGAAAGCGGCAGCCCAAAAAGCGGGCTTGGAGGAGGCCAAAGCCGCCGTAGAGGAGGTCCAAAAAGCGGTTGACGCTCTCGATCGGGAGATCGCCGAGATCGAAGAGCGGCTCAACCAAGCGCTAGCCAAGCAAAAAACCTATCTGGCCGACGAAGACGACGAGGCGAAGCAGATCGTGAGGCTCATGACCCAGACCCTGCAGTACTACGGGGTGGAAGATATTTATACCCTCAGCCAAAAGACTCAAAGCGAGCAAGACGACCAATTGGCGGCGCAACTAAAAGAACTGCAAAGCCAAGAAGAGGCCTACGAAAAGGCGATCGCCCAAAATCGCGCCCGGTATCAAGCCAAACTCCAAGCGCTCCAAGAGACCGAAGCGCTGCGCCGCCGCTACAAGGCCGAACGCTACGACAACGGCACGATCGGCTTTGATAACGCCGAAGTGGTGGGCAACGTCCTGGGAGAGGTCCTAGGCGGGATGCTCGACGGGGCGAGTGCTTGGGAGCGGATGCGTCGCCACAGTCGGCGACAAGGGGGCGGATGGCTTTCCGATTTCGGCAGCGGTGCGTTTCCCGGAGCCGATTCGCCCTGGTTCGATCCCGCCGGGCCCGCGGAGAGCGGAGACTTGGACTTCCCCGATTCCGGCGGCTTGGGCGGGGGGATTTTCCCCTCCGACGTCGGCACGGTATCTGATTCGGACACCTTCCAAACCGGCGGGGGATTTTGAAAAATAAGCCCAGGTTTTACAGTACAAAGTGCGTCGGGCGTGTCGAGTCATTGGCCGAATTGTCCATACTGCCGATGATCGATACAGACGGTGTACCGGCTAATGCAAATTTGGTTATGGGGTAGTGCCATTTATTTGAATGGTAAGTTTGACATACTACTTGGGTGTCAATGGAGACAAATTAAGCGAAAAGCTGTGTCCGAAACTGTGCACTAAAATACCCGATTTTACCCGCTCCTCCGTACACAGTTTTGAAGTGTGCTTTTTGAAAAGGATTATTTTATGGGGATTTGAAGAGAATGGCTCCGGATGCTGGATTCGAACCAGCGACCAAGCGGTTAACAGCCGCCTACTCTACCGCTGAGCTAATCCGGAACGGAAGATGCATCGCTGTGGCAAATGCAAGTGGGATTATAGAAAAATTGTCCGGCCTTGTCAAGACTTCTCAGGGGCGATTCGATAAAAAACCACCCCCCTTTCTTCGATTTTTTCGACTTCCCCCGATTCGAGGAGTTTCTGTAGCCGTTCGCGGCTCGCGTCATCCATGAGGATGGCTGTGTCTTCGGGGGTGAGGGGGCGTCGGGAGAGGGTATGAAGCAGCTCGGTTTCGGTGTAGGATTCGGGCCGGACCGATTCCACCCCCTCCCGTGTGGTGATCCGCACCGGGATTTCGGGAGGAAGGCAGAGGGAGAGCTCTCGCAGCCGGGCGTAATCGACCCCTTCGACCCGATAGGCCGGCGGGCGGTCGACGCTCCCCAGATCGACCCGGTGAACGCGGATCGTGCGGAGAAACTCCCCGATTGCCTCCATCTCTTCACAGCGGTCGTTGATCCCTCGTACCACGAGGATTTCGATGACCAGCTCCCCCCGGTAGTCGCGGGCGAATCGGGCGATTCCTTCTTTGATCGTTTCGACGTCGATTCCCCCTTCCGGGCGGTCGATCCGCTGGAAGCAGCGTGGGGTGGCGCAATCGAGAGAGAGTTTGACGATGTCGAAACGGCGCAGGAGTTGCGCGATCCGGGGATCGGTGATCGTCGAGGCGTTGCTCAGGATCAGGGTCCGCGCCCGTTTCCGGTAGGGTTTGAGCCCCTCGACGAGCTCCTCCAGATGGGGGTAGAGGGTCGGTTCGCCGTTGGCCGTAACGGTGATGACGTCGATGTCCCGGTGTTGCCGAAGGGCCTCGTCCAAAGCCGGGAGGATCGTTGCGGGGGGGAGGGGATCGCTCTGGCCGGAGACGGGAGCGGCGGGGGAGAGTTCGCAATAGACGCAGTCGAAATTGCACTGTTTGCACCCCGGGCTGAGGTCGATCCCCAGCGATTTGCCGAAACGGCGCGAAAGGACAGGGCCGAATACGATATCCATGGCGATCCGTTTTTGTCGCATTATAGCATCGCGGTGATCGAATCGGAAATCAATTCTAAGTGGGAAAAGAAGTGGAGAAAAATATGTTACGGAGAAATGGAGCGGGAGACGGGATTCGAACCCGCGACCCCAACCTTGGCAAGGTTGTGCTCTACCCCTGAGCTACTCCCGCATCGATTCAAAATCTGGTACCTCGGGCCGGACTCGAACCGGCACACCCGAAGGCGGCAGATTTTGAATCTGCTGCGTCTACCAATTCCGCCACCGAGGCTTCATGAAGTGACGGAATTGTAAGAATTCGCCCCTTAAACGGAGCTTATTCCACAGCTTCTTTGAGGAGTTTACCGGGTTTGAACCGGACGCTGTATTTGGCGGGGACTTTGACTTTGCGGGTGGTGCCGGGGATCGTGATCTCTCGAGGATTCTTTTTCACGGCGCTGAAAGAACCGAATCCGAGGAACGAAACGCTTTCGCGGTTTTTGAGCGCTTCAGTAATGGTCTCCAAAGCCGCGTCGATGACCGCTTCGGCGTCTTTTTTGGAAACTCCGCTTTTTTGGGCTACGTTCGCTACGAAATCGGCTTTTTTCATGTTTACACCTCCTTTGTAGTCCGATTTTAGCACAAGAATCGCGCAATGTGACCTGAAAGTTGATGCGAATCATGGATTTTTGAATAAAATCTACATCTTTAAGAAACGTTTCAAGGCAATTTCAAGCCCTTCTCTGCTTGATATGTTATAATATTACGATTTTTCGGCCCTAATGGGGTGAGTTCGAGCCAAGGAATGCACGTTTGAAACCGATTGTGACGATCATTGCAGCGATCATTTTGATCTATGGAACGTTCTCGACATGGATGCACGACACCACCCTCGTGGGCAATCTGGGGCGGAAGCTGGGAGAGGGGAACCTCCGCCTTTTTGGGTATCTGGGCTATGTCGACTTCCTTTTCTTGTTTTATCCCCTGTACCGGTTCTATCGCTACCCGGTCCTCCTGCGCCGTCTGGACGGATATGTGGGGTGGATCCTCCTTTTTCTCTCGTTCGTGATGCTCCAGCCGCTCCTCGTTGGGGCGCGGAACGCGGGGCTGCTGGGCAGAGAGCTCTACGGAGCCCTCTACCCCTATATCGGTCTGGCGGGGTTGTGGCTCTTTTGGCTGATGGTCTTTTTGCTCAGCCTTACCCTCGTACTCGACGAAGGGTGGCAGCCGGCCCTGTGGTGGGAACGGATCCAAAGTCTGCTCGAGCGGAGACGGGCGTCCGCGGAGGCGGCGCCCGAACGCCGATCCCGCTTCCGGAGACGGAGTGGCAAAGACCGATCCGAAACGACAGCGAAAAAGCGCTCCTTCACCTGGCCCCGGCTCTCCTGGTCGTCGATCCGGAGCATTTTCCGCAATCCGTTCGATACGGAACCGGAAGAGGAGATCGAAAAGATCCTTTCGATGGAACTCGACCCCATCACCACCGAGCCCGCCGCCCGCAAACGGACCCGTACCGCACCGACCCCTTCTCCGAAGCCTGCCGTCGATCATGAGCCCGAAGAGCCCTTTGCTTTCGACACCGTGGAGGAGGAAGAGGATCCCTTGGAGGAGGAAGAGGATCCCTTTTTCGAGGAAGAGCGCTTCGATACGCCTGCCGCCACAGAAATCCCCGATTTCGGGGAGCCCGCGCCCCGGAGCGAACCCCCGGCCAAGGCCGCTCCCGTACAGCGCACCAAATCGACCGCGCGGAAGGTCGGGACTCCCGCGAAGCGAAGCGGTTCGAACGTCCGGATCGTGGAGGAGCTGGAGGAGAACTCCCGCCTTCTGGCCGACATCGAACGGGGGCGGAGAGAAAAACCCCGCAATTTCCGTCTGCCTCCCCTGAATTTCCTCCAGAAACCTCCCAAAACCAAACACAAAGTCAACGAAGCCGACATCGACCGGAAGATCGGCGAACTCCTGGACAAGCTCCAGCGCTTCAAAATCGAGGGGGACGTGGTGCGTACCTACAGCGGTCCGCTGGTGACCACCTTCGAGTTCAAGCCAGCCCCCAACGTCAAAGTCTCCAAGATCCTGGGGCTCCAGGACGATCTGGCGATGGCCCTGAGCGCCGAGACGATCCGGATCCAGGCCCCGATCCCCGGGCGCAACGTCGTGGGGATCGAGATCCCCAACGAGGAGTTCGAGACGATCTACCTGCGGGAGATCCTCGAGAGCGAGATCTTCACCCAGTCCAAATCCCCCTTGACCGTGGCGTTGGGAAAAGACATCGTAGGCAAGCCCTTCGTCACCGATCTGCAAAAACTCCCCCACCTGCTCATCGCCGGAACCACCGGAAGCGGGAAATCGGTGGGGATCAACGCGATGCTCCTGAGTCTGCTTTATCGCAACGCCCCCGAAAACCTCAAGCTGGTCCTCATCGACCCCAAGATGCTCGAATTCAGCATTTATAACGACATCCCCCATCTCCTCACCCCCGTCATCACCGATCCCAAAAAGGCGATCGCCGCCCTGGCCAACATGGTCAAGGAGATGGAGCGCCGCTACCGCCTCATGTCGGAAAACAAGGTCAAAAACATCGACAACTACAACGAAAAGATGAAGCGGGAAGGGGGCGAGGGGATGCCCTTCATCGTGATCGTCATCGACGAGCTGGCCGATCTGATGATGACCGGGGGCAAGGAGGTGGAATACTCCATCGCCCGTCTGGCCCAGATGGCCCGTGCCGCCGGGATCCACCTGGTGGTGGCGACCCAGCGCCCCAGCGTCGACGTGGTCACCGGGTTGATCAAGGCCAACCTCCCGGCCCGCCTGAGCTACCGGGTGGGGCAGAAGATCGACTCCAAGGTGATCTTGGACCAGATGGGAGCCGAGAGCCTGCTGGGGCGCGGGGATGCCCTCTTTACGCCGCCGGGAGCGCCGGGGGTGGTGCGGATCCACGCCCCCTGGAACACCGAAGAGGAGATCGAAAAAGTGGTCGACTTCCTCAAAGACCAGGCGCCCCCCGAGTACGATACGACGATCCTCGAGGATCCTGCCAAGGCAGCCGAAGCGGCGGGGGAGGGGGAGATCGAATACGATCCTTTGTTTGAACAGGCCAAGGAGATCGTTTTGACCGACCGGAAAACCTCCATCTCCTATCTGCAGCGCAAGCTCCAGATCGGTTACAACCGATCGGCCAACATCATCGAACAGCTCCAGCACGCGGGGATCCTGAGCGAACCCAACTCCAAAGGCAACCGGGAGATCCTCGTTTAGACTCCGTTGCCGATTCGTTTCCTCCGCGTGGTATAATCATCCAAAAAACCGGAGGAAGCAGATGGCCTATTTCAGCAACGCCAAACCGGGTGAGAAGGTCTACGGACTGGTCTTTGGAAAAGGGAAGATCAAAGAGGTCTACCCCGACAGCCATTACTCCCTCATCGTCGAGTTCGACAACGGCTATGAGGTCCCCTATACCGACGAAGGGATCCCCGGATGGGGGAACTTCAACAAACAAACCCTCTTTTACCGCATCGACATCGATCTGAGCAAAGAGGATTTCTCCCCCATCGACAAGATCCTCTCCCCCCGCAAGATCATCCGGCTTCGGGAAAAAGGGGAGCTGGAAGTGCGCCTCCCCTCGGGGATCTGGAAAAGCGTCAAAAAGGCCGATCCTTCCTATGTGGAAGGGTTGTTGGAGAATCAGCAGTTCCACCTCTTCCGCAAAAAGGCCAAAAAGTCCAAAAAGAAAAAAGACAAAAACGGCAAAAAGTCCAAAAAATCGTAACTCCGCTCCATCCTCGCCCGCTCCCCCTTTGGGACGCTGTAACGATCCGATACAATAATCGTGGCCATTTGCTTTTTTAATGCAGCGCTTCCGAATCTTTTGGGACCCATTTGATAGTATGTGTTAACAAAATTCTAACTAGGGAGCGTCTGCATGCCTCTGATCGAAGAATACCGCAAACACACCGAAGAACGCGCCAAACTGGGCGTCCCCCCGCTGCCGCTGACGGCGCAGCAGACCGCCGAGCTGGTGGAGCTGCTCAAGCAGGATCCCATCCCCGAGGAGGAGTATCTCCTGGATCTGCTGGAGAACCACGTCAACCCGGGCGTGGACGATGCGGCCTACGTCAAAGCCGCCTTCCTCAACGACATCGTCCAGGGTAAAGCCCATTCCAAGGCGATCGACCCCGTCAAGGCGGTCCGGATCCTGGGAACGATGCTGGGAGGATACAACGTCGGTCCCCTGGTGGAGGCCCTCAAGAGCGACAATTCCGAGATCGCCCAGGCCGCCGCGGACGAGCTCAAGCATACGATCCTCGTCTATGACGCCTTCAACGACGTCAAAGAGCTCATGGACGCGGGCAACCCCTATGCCAAGCAGGTGATCGAGTCTTGGGCAAACGCCGAGTGGTTCCTCAGCCGCGAACCGCTGCCCGAGGAGATGAAGCTGACGGTTTTCAAAGTCCCCGGCGAGACCAACACCGACGACCTCTCCCCCGCCAGCGAAGCATTCACCCGTTCCGACATTCCGCTGCACGCCCAGTCGATGCTCATCAATCGGATGGAAGGGGCGTTGGATACGATCAAGGAACTCAAAGAACGAGGCAACGATCTGGCCTACGTAGGCGACGTGGTCGGGACAGGAAGCTCCCGGAAATCGGGGATCAACTCGGTGCAGTGGTGGTTCGGCCACGACATCCCAGGCGTGCCCAACAAGCGCACCGGCGGAGTGGTCATCGGCGGAATCATCGCTCCCATTTTCTTCAACACCGCCGAAGACAGCGGCTGTCTCCCCATCGAAACTCCCGTCGAAAATCTCGAAACCGGCGACGAGATCGTCCTCAAGCCCTACGAAGGGGTGATCCTCAAAAACGGTGAAGTGGTCAGTGAGTTCACCCTCAAGCCCAATACGCTCCCTGACGAGATGCGGGCCGGCGGACGGATCCCCCTCATCATCGGAAAAGGGCTCACCAACAAAGCCCGGGAAGCTCTGGGACTGGGGCACAGCGACGTCTTCGCCCGCCCCGAGCAGCCCGCCGACACCGGCAAAGGCTACACCTTGGCCCAGAAAATGGTCGGCCGGGCTTGCGGGATGGAGGGGGTCCGCCCCGGAATGTACGTGGAGCCGGTCGTTTCCACGGTCGGGAGTCAGGATACCACCGGCCCGATGACCCGGGACGAGATCAAGGAGCTGGCGGCGTTGAGCTTCGGCGCCGATCTGGTTTTGCAGACCTTCTGCCACACCGCCGCCTATCCCAAGCCCGCCGACGTGGAGCTGCAGCACACCTTGCCTCCGTTTTGGACCAGCCGCGGCGGGGTGATCCTCCGGCCCGGTGACGGGGTCATCCACAGCTGGCTCAACCGGATGGTGCTGCCCGATACCGTGGGGACCGGCGGTGACAGCCACACCCGCTTCCCCATCGGGATCAGCTTCCCCGCCGGATCGGGACTGGTAGCCTTCGCGGCGGTTACCGGCATGATGCCTCTGAACATGCCCGAGTCTGTCCTGGTCAAGTTCAAAGGCGAGATGCAGCCGGGGATCACCCTGCGGGACCTGGTCAACGCCATCCCCTACTATGCCATCAAGCAGGGGCTCCTCACCGTCGAGAAAAAGGGCAAGAAAAACGTCTTCGCCGGGCGGATCCTGGAGATCGAGGGTCTGGAGGATCTGAAGGTCGAGCAGGCCTTCGAGCTCTCCGACGCTTCCGCCGAGCGGAGCGCCGCGGCCTGTACCGTCAAGCTCAACAAAGAGCCGGTCATCGAGTACCTCCGCTCCAACATCAAGCTTCTGGAAAAAATGATCGAAGAGGGGTATGAAGACAAACGGACCCTCCAGCGCCGCATCGACAAGATGAAAGCGTGGCTGGAAAACCCCACCCTCATGGAGCGGGACGAGGATGCCGAATACGCGGCGGTCATCGAGATCGACATGAACGAGATCACCGAGCCGATCGTCGCCTGTCCCAACGATCCCGACGACGTGGCGACCCTGAGCGAAGTGTTGGCCGATGAGCGGCGCCCCAAGGAGATCGACGAGGTCTTCGTGGGAAGCTGTATGACCAACATCGGACTCTTCCGAGCGCTGGGCGAGGTACTCCGGGGCGAAGGGCCGGTCAATACCCGCCTCTGGGTTGTGCCGCCCACCAAAATGGATGAAAAAGAGCTCATCGAAGAGGGGTACTACGCCGTCTTCGGTCAGGCGGGTGCGCGGACCGAGATCCCCGGATGTTCGCTCTGTATGGGCAACCAGGCCCGGGTTCGGGACAACGCGACGGTCTTCTCCACCTCCACCCGGAACTTCGACAACCGGATGGGCAAAGGGGCCAAAGTCTACCTCGGTTCGGCCGAAGTGGCCGCTGTCGCTGCACTCCTGGGGCGGATTCCCACCAAAGAGGAATACCTTGACATCGTCAACAAAAAGATCACCCCGGAGAAGAAAGGGGAGGTCTACAAGTATCTCAACTTCGATCAGGTCCCCGAAGAGATCCTCAACGAGATGGTCCGCTGACGGCGGGCCGATCGTCTCCGCTTATCGTTTTCCCGCCGATTTCTTTAACCAAAAATTTGCATTAGCCAGCACGCCATCTGCATCGATCATCGGCGGCGTAGGCGATCGAAGCGAATGCTCAACGCACCTTACAGGTGCGCCTGCGTTTGGCTTGGCCTACGCGGCTTCGCTACGCTCCGACCGCTTCGGGTTCGAAGCTACAAACAACAAGCAGTTGTTGTTTGTTCGACGCTTCTCCCCCTTGCACACCGAGCATCGACGCATCTGATGCACTTTCTACTGAAAAATTTGGGTTTAATCGAGTTCTAAAAAACCGGTTAGCCGATGCTTTGTCCTCCTGAACTCGATTCAGGATCCAGGGATTCACGGGTATTGCGAGACCTGGATTTCGGATCAGCTCCGGAATGACGGAAGGTCTGTAGAGAATTCAGTCCATATTGTTTCTCGCTGATACGCTATCCTTCGCCACCCGTGCCCACCGTTTCGAGGAGTGCGAGGATCTCCGCCGGGATCTGGGCCGGCCGGCCCATGCGCAGATAGGCCAGCTCCACCTCCATCGTGAAAATCGTTTCGCCGTCGTGCTCGATCCATTGCCGCAGGCGCAGCCGGCTACGCCCCCGCTCCAGCGTCTGGGTATGGACCATCAGCAGATCCCCCAGCCGGGCCATCCCCAGAAAATCGGCCGCGACTTTGCGGACGACGAATCCGCTGTGCGCATCCCCCGGGAGCATCCCCCGGGAGAAAAAGAGCTCGCTGCGCGCCCGTTCGCAGAAATTGAGGTAGTGGGAGTGGTAGACGATCCCGCCCGTGTCGGTGTCTTCATAATAGACTCGGATTTGCATAGACGATTCCTAGTGTCAAAATCAATCGTTTCGGATCATAGCAAAATGACGTACAATTTCGGAATTTTTGTTGACAAAACACACGATGTGTGTTATATTGGAAAAAATATAGAGGAGATGCACCGATGGCAACCGCAAGCGAAAAGGTTCGGACCAACGTCTATCTCGACGCCGAGATCAAACGCCAGGCGCAAGAGATCTTCAAACGCTACGGCATGGGACTCAGCGACGCGTTCAACATCTTCCTGGCTCAGGCGGTGATGCAGCGGGGAATCCCGTTTGACGTAAAAATCCCCAATGAAGAGACCGCCCAAACGATCAAAGATGCCAGAGCCGGCAAGAATATGAGTCGTGTTTCTATCGAAGAGCTGAAAAAGGAAGTGGGTGCTTGATATTGCCGTTCACAAAACCTTCAGCAAAGATCTCAAAAAAGCACAACTCAATCCCACCAATACGGCAAAACTCTTCGCCTATATTGCAATGCTGTTGGAAGGATCCGAACTTCCGCCACAAGCCAACGATCACGCTTTGAGTGGAGAGTACCGGGATACGAGGGAGTTTCACATCAGCGGCGACTTGCTCATAGTGTACCGGATCGAGGGGAATGTATTGCAGCTTCTAAGAATCGGGACACACGCACAGTTGTTCCGATAATCGGGCGCCTGGTCAAGAGGAGGAAGAGCCGTTTCTTCTCATAAGTACCAGCGTGTCATTTTGCTTTTCAAAACCCATCGTTTCGTAATAGGGTGCCATTTCGGGGAGGCAGTAGAGCTCGAAGTGGCGGACCCGGGAGAGGGCGGGATGATCTAGGATGGCTTGGATCAGCGCTTTTCCCAGTCCTTGGTTGCGATAGGGTTCGGCCACGATGAGATCGAAGATCAACGCTTTGATCGTGAAATCGCTGAGGACCCGGGCGAAGGCGGCCAAATGACCGGCAGCGTCGGCGTATCCCGCGACGATGTCGGAATGCGCGACGAGGGAACGGGTCTCCTCGAGAGTCCGATCCCGGGTCCACCACTGCTGGCGATAGAGGCGGTGGAGCTCTTCGATCTGTCTGGGGGTGAGGGCCTGGATGGGGGTCATCGAATCTTCCTGGTCGGGGAATTCGGTTTTGGGAAAAGTATAGTGAAACGGAACGGGAAATCGGATGGGAAGGGAAAACGCCGGCAGGGCGCGGGGCGTCTCAGCCCTGCTGCTCGGCTTCCTGCTGCTTGCGGATCTCTTCGCGCACCTGATCCATATCGAGATCCTTGACCTGCTTGATCAGGTCGTGCAGCGCTTCTTCGGGGAGCATTCCGGGCTGCATGAAGACGCCGATCCCCTCCCGGAGGATCGCCACGGTGGGGATGGAGCGGATCTGGAAATATCCGGCCAGTTCCTGCTCTTCGTCGGTATTGACTTTGCCGAAGAGAATGTCGGGATACTCTTGCGCGACCTTCTCGAAGATGGGGGCGAACTGTTTGCAGGGTCCGCACCATGGGGCCCAGAAATCGAGGATGACGATGTCGTTGGAGACGACCTTATCGTTGAAGTTTTCGGTGGTGAGATTTTCGAGTGCCATGTATTGCCTTTGTTGAAGTGTAGGGCGCCATTATGACATAGTTCTCCCAAACGGTGGATGAGCCTCCCTCCCTATCACCATGATTACAGGAGGGCGGAATCCCCATCCGATGGGCCTTTACGACTACCTCCCGCGATTCTGGTAAGGCTTGGTGAAGAGAGAACTCTCCGGTACCCTCCGCCGGTCGATTCGGGTTCGATCCGTTATAGAGTTTCAAATAATTGAAAAAAATAGTCAGGATTAAACGGCAATGGAAAAATAGTTGCTTGAAAGCTCCGTAACGATATGATAAAGCGAACGATCGCTGTCGGGACGGGGAAAAACCGTGGCGCGAACCCCGTCATCGGCGGTGACAAAGTCCACCCAAGGAGTCGATGACTATGCCGACGATACGCCAGGGGGAGGTGGGGCACAGCAGCGTGTTTTTGTTTGACCACTACTGGTGGGCTCCGTTTCTGGTGATCTTCGTCGCGCTTCTGGTGAGCGCGTCGACCCACCGGGTGGAACCCTACTGTTTCGACGGCAAGGTGCTGCGCCACGACCGGACGGCACGGATCACCCACTGGTTCAACACCGCGGGGATTTTGTTGCTGCTCTATAGCGGCTTCACGCTGGGATTTCTCGATTTTCTCCGCCGGGTGGCCTTCACCGAGGGGCGCGCCGGATGTTCGATCTCCATTTCTGGGGGGCGCTGCTCTTTCTCTTCGGTGCCGTCTACTGGGTGGGAAACATGTTTCTGCAGCCCTGGCGGCTCAAAGAGCACGAACCCTACAAAGGCTCGACCTGAGACGCGGTGCTGCATTATCTCCACCTGGCGGGGCTGCCGCTGAAGCGGACCGAACGCCCCACGGGGAAATACGAGGCGAGCGAACGGCTGGCTTTCGTCCCGCTGACGGTGCTGGCGCTCTTCATGGCGTTGACTGGGCTGGTCAAACTCTCGGCCCGCGTCGTCCACCTCTTCGACGGGCTCATCGTCGCTGCTACGACCACCCATGACGTTTCGGCGCTTTTGCTGGTCTTTCACATCCTGCTGGCTGCGGTGGTCCCCTGGGCCTGGCCGATGCTGGGGGCGATGATCACCGGGACGATGCCGCTGGATCTGGTCAAAAAAGAGCACAAGCGGTGGTACCGGGAATTGGTCGAATCGGGCCGGTGCGAAGAATCGGCGTCCCGAAAGGAGGGGGAAGATGGCTGAACAAACGACCGAGCCGCGGTTTGGGGGGATGGATCGGCGCACCTTCCTCAAAACCCTCTCCGCGGCGGGGATCACCGCCACGGCGGGGGCGGCGTTCATGCTCCCCGGAAGCGATCTGATGGTGATGCCCAACTCCCACGGCTTCCTGGTGGTCGACATGGCCAAATGCATGGGGTGCACCACCTGCATGATGACCTGTTCGCTGGTCCATCACGGGGAGGCGTCGCTCTCGCTTTCGCGGATCCAGATCCAGCAGGATTCGTTCCAGAATTTCCCCAACGACATCCATATGGCGGTCTGCCACCAGTGCGAAGACGCCCCCTGCGTCAACGCCTGTCCCGTGGAGGCCGACCACGTCGACATCGTCCACGGCAACGTCCGTACCATCGACCCGGACCGGTGCATCGGCTGCACCCAGTGTATCGACGCCTGCCCCTGGCTTCCGAAGCGGCTGCAGTTCAACCCCGAAACCAAAAAGGTCCAAAAATGCGATCTGTGCGCCAACACCCCCTATCTCAGGGAAAAAGGGGGACCCGGCGGGACCCAGTCGTGCGTCAAGGTCTGCTCGGTGGGGGCGATCGCCTTCGTCGAGAAGATGCCCAAGCAGCATGATCCGCACGCCTACAACGTCAATCTCCGTACGCAGGGATGGAAGGAGCTGGGGATGACGACCGAAGATTTCGAGTTGGAGGGATGAGGTGATGGACGCGATTCGCACCCGCGGTTACGCCGGCAAGATCCTCCATCTGCGGCTCGATCGCCTCGATCACGAGGTGATCCCCACCGAGTGCTACGTGGAGTGGGGCGGGGGCAACGGAATGGGGACGGCGCTGTTTTGGGACTACTGCCCCGACAAGACTCTCACCGACGGTCGGGATCCCCGCAACGTCATCGTGATCGCCACCTCCCCTCTGAGCGGCACTTCGGCCCCTTCGGCAGGGGGGCGCTGTGAGCTGGTGGGGATCGGCTGCGGCCACTACCCCATCGGATGGTTCACGCGCTCCAACATCGGCGGACGCCTCTCGTCCCATATGAAATACGCCGGCTGGGATGCGGTGGTGATCTCGGGCAAAGCCCCCCATCCGGTCTGGGTGGAGGTGGAGAACGACCGGGTGATCTACCACGACGCCCGCCCCCTCTGGGGAGAGAAGGCCCGCAAGACCCAGCTGCGGATCCTCGCACAGCTCGATCGGGACGGCAACGGCTGGGGGTGGCAGCCCCTGCCGGGCAAACGGGAGGGGATCAGCTACACCACCCAGAAGCCGGCGGTGATCTGCATCGGTCCGGCGGGGGAGCGCCAAAGCGTCCATGCGGCACTGGTGCACGATGCGGGGAACACCTCCGCCCAGGGGGGCTTCGCGGCGGTCTTCGGCGCCAAAAACCTCAAGGCGATCAGCTTCCTGGGGACCGGTTCGGTCAAGGTGCGCGATCCCATGGCCCTGGTGGAGGCGCGTTTCCGGGCCAAGGAGCGCTACGGGATCGACGTGGACAACCCCGATCTATACCACTGGGGGTGGCTCGGGCGTCCGGGAGCGGTCAATTTCGCCGGGGGGCTCACCGAAAATTCCCGCCTCCAGTCCTGCGCCGGGTGCATCATGGGGTGCCGGACCCGCTTCGATGTGGGATACGGCAACGAGACCAAATGCCAGGCGACCCAGTGGTACGCATTTTTCGCCCTGGACTACTACAAAGGGGATCGGGAGAAGATGGCCGAAGTGGCCCTCAAGCTGGCCGATTACTGTAACGACGTGGGGATCAACACCTACACCTTCGCCACCAGCATCCACTGGCTCGAACGCCTCTGGCACAAAGGGCTGCTGGGCAAAGGGAAAAAGATCCACACCGATCTCGATTTCGACGAACTGGGGAGCGAGCGCTTCGGATTCGCGTTCGTCGATGCGTTCGCGTACCGCAAAGACATCGGGGAGATTTTCGCCGACGGGTTCGTCCGCGGGGCGATTCGGCTGGGGCTCGAGGAGGAGTGGAAGCAGGGCTATCTGGACTATCCCTACTGGGGGATCCAGGAGCACGGCTACGATTCCCGGGCCGAGGTGGAGTGGGGCTACGTCTCGATCCTCACCGACCGGGACATCAACTCCCACGATTTCAACGCCATGTTCTGGGCGGTCAACCTGGCGATGATGCAGGGGGTCCCCTACCGGATCGAAGCAGGCGAAATCGTCCGCCTCATCGCCGACAAGCTCAAACCCTACGTCGATACCCCCGACGCGCTGGACTACTCCGGCGACAATATCTACTCCAACGCGGTGATGCAGCTGGTGCGCTGGTACATCCACTACAACCGATTCTGGAAAAACACGGCGCAGTTTTGCGATCTACGTTGGGCCGATCTCTTTGACACCAACGATCCGGGCAACGTGGGGGCCACCGCCGACAAGGAAGTGGGCGAGCAGGTCTACTGGAACGCCGTCACCGGAGAGGGGATCGACTTCGTCGAGGGGTTGCGCAGAGGGCAGCGGATCTACCTGCTCCAAAACGCCATCTGGGCCCTGCAGGGGCGCCACCGGGACATGGTCCATTTCGCCGACTACATCTACGAAAAACCGGCCGAACACTCCGATTTTCCGTTTTTCATGTGGCCTACGAAAGACGAGACGGGCACCTGGCGCTACACCGATCTGCTCCACCGCAAACTCGACCGGGAGAAATTCGAAGACTTCAAGACCCGTTTCTACGCCGCCGAGGGGCTCGACCCCTCCACCGGCTGGCCCACGCGCGCCACGCTGGAGGCGCAGAGGCTCGGCCATGTGGCCGACGAATTGGCCAAACACGGAAAACTCGGCAAGGAGGGGGCATGATCGACGCGAATACGGCCCGTCATATCCTGCGCAAGGTCCCCTACGACGAGGGGATCGACATGGCGGTCCTGTTCCCGCCCAAGTCGCTGGCGCGCAAGCGGGTGCGCTCGCTCAAAGAGCTGGAACGGGTCCTCGAGCCGCAGGAGCGGATGATTCCTTCGATCCGTTTCGATCGTCTCGTCGCCTGGATCGGCGAGGTGCTGGGGGATCGGGAGCTCTCTGCCCGACTCGAAGCCGTCGCGCGGGAAGAGGGGGTGAGCTATCTGCAGCGCTGCGTGGCGATCCATAGCCGGATCCGGATGCGCTGCCGCCAGCTCGAATCGGCAGCAGAGGAGGGGAGCGATGGGTAGTCGGATCTTCGGATTTCTCCTGGCCGTGGGGCTGCTGCACGGAGCGTCGATCCGCTCCTACGAAACCCTCGCCCCCGGAGAGAAGGTGGTGGCCAAAGGGGTGGTGTACTACTCCGAACCGATGCGTTTCGATTACGACCGGGACGGGAAACTCGACAACGTCGTCATGGCGGCGAAATTTTTCATCAAAAAGACCCCCAAAGGCTATCGGGGCTATCTGGTGCGCGGGCTGTATGACTTCGATCGGAAAAAGGCGCTCGCCTACTACGCCGACAGCCTCATCATGCACCCGCCGGCAAACACCTATATCGCCGTCTCGAACGTGCGGGTCGAGGGGAAAAAAGTCACTTTCCGCTCCGGCCCGTTTGCGTACACCTTCGTCGACGGCGGGCCCGGTATCGCCAACGATTCGGCGGTGGTGCATCTGCGCAGCCAAAGCAAGAAGCTCCGTCTCTACGGCGGGGACGTGATCGTATACACGAACCCGAAGGGATCCCGCGCCGCGAAGGGGTAGAGTCATTTTGGCCGGAACCAATCCATAAGGAGGAGAAAGAGCTATGCAAACGATACGAACCTTTACGATCCTGTGCGTCCTTGGTGCTGCAACGATGATGACCGATACGGCACATGCCTGTACCCGCGTCTTGCACGTCTTCAAAGAGAAAAAAATGGTCGTTACCGGACGCAACATGGATTGGTACGTCCGCTATCCCAGTTCGTTTTGGAAATTTCCCCGGGGGATGCAACGCAGCGGTCTGACGAAGGTCAATCCCGCCCGTTGGAAATCCAAATACGGTTCGCTGGTATTGGTGCAGACCGCGGCCGGGCAGAGTGCCGCTACAGACGGGATGAACGAAAAGGGGCTCGTGGCAAATCTGCTCTATCTGGCCGAGACCCAGTATCCCAAACGGGACACGGCCAAAGCGGGCGTGACCACCTCGGTCTACATCCAGTATATCCTGGATAATTTTGCCACCGTCAAGGAAGCGGTCGACGCACTCTCCAAGGACACGATCCAGATCGTCCCCGTGCCGATCCCCAATATCGATAAACCCTCGACGCTGCATATTTCCATTTCCGATGCGACGGGAGATTCGGCGATCATCGAATTTCTCAACGGCAAAACGGTAATCCATCACTCAAAAGCCTACGATGTGATGACCAATTCCCCCGTTTTCGAAAAGCAGTTGGCACTGTATGAGTATTGGGACGAAATCGGCGGCGATACCTTCCTCCCCGGGACCCGGCGTTCGGCCGATCGCTTCGTCCGGGCCAAGTATTACAACAAAAAGCTCCCCGAGGCCAAAAACTACCGTGAAGCGGTGGCGGCGGTGCTCGCGGTCATGCGTAACACCTCTTCGCCTTTCGGTGCCCCCGATCCGAACAAGCCCAATACCTCCACCACCCAGTGGCGGATCGTCGACGATCAAACCCATCTGATTTCGTTTTACGAATCGACGATGTCGCCGAGTGTGGTCTGGGTGAAAATGAAGGATCTCGATTTTTCCGAATCGGCTCCCGCTCAGATGCTGGACCTGGAAGATCCGACGCTTTCCGGTGACGTGACCAAGCATTTCAAACCCAGCAAACCGATCCGTTACGCCCGACCGGTGTGATTCAAAGTGGCGATGATCGACTGGAAGCGATACAACGCGGCGGTATTTCGCACCTCGAACGGGCGGCTCAAGGGGGTCGACGCCCTCGATCCGATCCGTCTGGAGGATTTGGTGGGCATCGAGGAGCAGAAGCGGCGCCTGGTGGAAAACACCGAAGCCTTTCTGTCCGGCAAAGGGGCGCAAAACGTACTGCTATGGGGTAGCCGGGGGACGGGGAAATCCTCCCTCATCAAGGCGCTGCTCAACGCTTACGCCCCCCAGGGGCTGCGGGTCGTGGAGTTTTACAAGGAGGATCTGCGTCATCTGCCGGAGTTCCTCGATACGATTCGGGGGGAGCCGTGGCGTTTCATCCTCTTTCTCGACGATCTGACCTTCGCCGAGGGGGAGAATACCTACAGTTACCTCAAAAATGCTATGGAGGGCTCCATCGAAGCGCCGCCGGAGAATCTGCGGGTCTACGCCACCTCCAACCGTCGCCATCTGGTCTCCGAATATCAGCGGGAGAATGCAGGGACCCGGGTGGGGGAGGCTGGAGAGATCCACTACTCCGATGCGGTGGAGGAGAAAATCGCCCTGGCGGACCGCTTCGGCCTTTGGCTCTCTTTTTACTCTCCCGACGAGCGGACATATCTCAAAATCGTCGAACACTATTTCCGAAACGAAAAGATAGATCGAGAAGCCCTCCGCCTCGCGGCACTTGGCTTCGCCAGAGAGCGGGCCGCACGGAGCGGACGTACCGCCCGGCAGTTTTGGGAGTCGTATCGGAACGATCCGAAAATTTTCTTACTCGATTATCACCGCACCAAGTAACTACCTCAATTTTTGAGAGAGCGAGAGGTGGTGAGATGTGTGCAAAAAAGTGCGAAGGACTCCCCGTAGGGAATTCGAGCACTTTGTTTGTGCACAGATCGCCGCGTA
>JALWKO010000012.1 GCA_027081405.1 Campylobacteraceae bacterium
GGGCGGGCGGGGTCACAGGTGATCGCGCAGGCGTCCCAGCAGTCCAGGGGGCAGGCGGTCTGGATCATTTGAACTCCACTTTGTGCAGGGATGAAAACCGATATTTCGGCGGAGCGACGATCTCGGCCCGGTAGGAGGAGATGTAGGTCGAATCGGCCTCCTTCCAGACTTTGTCCACCTTCAGATCGGTCGGCCGGCCGTCGATGTAGATCCGTTTCCCGGATAGATCACGAAGTTCGTCGGCAGAGAGATAGACGACGAACTTTCCGCGACGCAGATCATCCACCGTCATCAGGGGGGTTCCTGGAGCCACGTACTCCCCTTTGCGTACCGAAAGGCGGTAGAGGTAGCGATCGCGCAGGCGTAGGGTCTTTTTGGCGATCCGGTCCTGCAGAAGGGCGACTTTCTGTCGAAGGTCGAGGAGCTGACGCTGCAAATTGAGGGCATTTTCTTTGGCGCCGAGCCACTGGTTCTGCGCCGCGACCATTGCCGAGAACGCCGCGTCTTTTTGGTTCTGCGACGCGGTGGAGAGCCCCTTGAGACGCTCGAAATAGCGTTTTTGGCGTTGATAGGAGGCTTTCAGACCCGGCAGGCTCGATCGGACCAGCTCGAGGGTCTGGCCGATCAGGGCAATCGTCCGGCGGGTGCGATTCAGATCGAGGCGGTCGAGGCGGTCGTCGATGTGCACCACCGTTTCGTCTCGCACCGTGCGCCCCTCCAGATCGCTGCGGGATAGCAGCACCTCTCCGGCTACGGAGGCTTTGATCACCGTACGCTCGAACGGTTCGAAACGGGCGTAATGCTCCGCCCCCCACCCGATCAGCGTCGTCAGTACGATTCCCACAACCGTTCGCACGCGGCTCCTTTGTGTCTTGTTCAATCAACCAAAGGATAGCAGACTTTTTGAGCTTATAGCATAGCAAGTGAAACAGAAGTGAACATCGAAGTTAGAACGGTATCGGGAAGAAACAGTGTAGCAAGAAGGTAGGCGATAAGCCGGGTTCTGTCTTGGGTAGCCATTTATCTGGGACCGCCGTCGCCGGCGGCCTCGAGCGAAGCACACGAATGTGAGGCTTGTACCAGGTGCTTCTTGCTGCGGACTGGGTTTACCTGGCTGCCTCCGTTGCCGGAGGCACCGGTGGGCTCTTACCCCACCCTTTCACCCTTGCCTGTGATCTAGGGGTCTGACCTCTGATGATAGGTCGCACAGCGATCTATCGTCTGCGGGTCTGACCCCTCATAAAGATCCATCGGCGGTCTACTCTCTGTTGCACTTGCCCTCGGATCGCTCCGGCCAGCCGTTAGCTGGAGTCCTGCCTCACTGCAGCCCGGACTTTCCTCCCGCGCTCTGCGCGAGCGGCTACCTGCCTACCTTCTGTATCCATTATAGCCGATTTTCGCCAAACGGGCAAGATCGTCAAATCCCGCTTGATCCCCCATCGGAAGCACGAAGTTCCCGGATTTGTACCAGGATCCGCTCCACCTTGGCGGCGGGGTCGGGATCGCGATAGACGGGGCGCCCCACCACCGGGAAATCGACCCCCTCCCGGGCGGCGAGCTCCAGGGTGGCGACCCGTCGCTGATCCCCCGCCTCCTCTCCGAAAGGGCGGATCCCCGGGCTCAACGTCAAAAACCCTTCCGAAGTCGCCTCTTTGATCGCGCGGCTCTCGAATGCGGAGCAGACCACCCCGTCCAGCCCCGCTTCGTGGGCCATCCGGGCGAACTGGGCGGCCTTTTCGTCGATCCCGGCTCCGTAGATCCGGGAAAACTCCTCCTCGTCGAAAGAGGTCAGCGCCGTCACCGCCAGCACCTTCGGACGCTCGGGGAAACGCTCCAGTCGCGCCATCACCGTCCGCATCGCCCGCTCTCCGGCACTGGCGTGGATATTGAACATCTCCACCTCCAGCCGGGCGATCTCCTCGGCGGCGTCGGCCATGGTGTTGGGGATGTCGTAGAGTTTCAGATCGAGAAAGATCCGGAAATGGGGGTTGATCTGCCGGAGGGTATCGAGAAAATCCCTCCCGTCCCGGATATAGGTGCGGAAGCCCACCTTCATCCACAGATCGTCGAAACGGGCCAGGGATTCGGCGAGACGGAGGTTTTCGGCGGCGCTGGGGAGATCGAGTGCGATACAGAGCTCCACGGGGGTCCTTTGGGTTTTTCTTGCAATTGTATCACGCCTACCGGGGAGCGATTCCCTCCGGGCAGGGGACCTGGACGATCGTACAGTCCTCGATATCGAGCCGTTTGGCGGTGAGTTTCCCTCTCCAGAGGCATCCGCTGTCCAGACAGCACACCGCGTCGTTTTCGAAATACCCCAGCGTCGACCAGTGGCCAAAAAGGATCTTCTCCTCCACCGGTTTGCGTACGGGGCATTCGAACCACGGCATGAGCCCTTTGGCGCGCACCTTGGGCGTCGGAGGCCCTTTCTGATCGAAATCGAGCCGACCGTCCCGGCTGCAAAAGCGCATCCGGGTGAATCCCGCCAGCATGTAGCGTTCGTGCTGGAGATCGCCCCCCAGGGGATCGAAGTGATCTTCGTTTTTGTCCATCATCGCCCGCAGCCACTCCGGGGCCCGTTCGCTGCGGAGCCGCCGGGTCAAGATCCGGTTGTAATGCAGACTGCTTCCCAGGCCGAACTCCGGCGGGATCCCCCCATGGGCCATCACGTAGCCCAGGTCGAGATCGACCTGGACGAAGGACTGCGTTCGGAGCCATTCGATCCACTCTTCGACACGGGGATCGTCCAGAATCGGATCGAGAGTGGGGTTGGATTTTTTGATCCCCCACCACGCCGCAAGCAATGCGATGTCGTGGTTGCCCAGCACCACCCGGAGGCTATGACGGATCGAGTAGAGATACTCCAGCACCTCCCGGGACTTGGGCCCCCGGTTGACCAGATCCCCCGCCAGCCAGAGGGTATCCCGATCCGGCTCGAAACCGATGCGCTCCAGCAGCAGCCGGAACGAATCGTAACACCCCTGCAGATCCCCGATCGCCCAGATCATTACCGGACTCCTTCGGGGTTCGGAAACGGCAGGCGTTTTGCAACGAGAAATGCGAAGTGGGAAACGAGAAATTTTGGAAAGACCCTATCAAACGACGAACGACGCTCCATCACCCTCTCCCCAGTTTTTCCGCATAGATTTTCACCTTCTCCTCGAAGCCCATCGCCGCGTAGGCGGGAGACGGGGACGGGAGGTAGTCCCGCCCGATCGGATGATCGCCGAACCGGCGTTCGAAAAGCTGCTGGGCCTTCCGGCCGGTGAAAAGGAGCGTGCGGATCGAGGGGTGGCGCCGCAGCAGGGCGGGAATGTCGTTGACCTCGATTCCGCTCAGAGAGCTGTCCAGGGAATTCCGGCGGCTGCAGGAGGCGACCATGTCCCAGAGCCCCCATCGGTGGGTTTTGAGGAGCCAGATTTTCTGATCTTTGTTGTTGACGGGATAGCCGGTGATCGCGGAGAGGATCAGCCAGAACTGATTGCGCCGATGGGCGTAGTAAAACGCGTTGGCGAATGAATCGACGCTGGGGAAACTCCCCAGAATCAAAATCTCCGTATCGGGGAAGACGATCGGCTCGAAAGGGTGTTCCAGCCGCTCCATCGTCGAAGTATCCGCTTTGGCCGCCATGCGACGATCCTTATTTGCAGGCCCTGCGCATGTTCCGGATCATCAGGATCACAATCGCCAGCGCGAAGAGCTTGAAATCGATCTCACTCCCTTTGTGGGTGTTGAGAAATGCCGCGGAGCGGGTCATCTCGGGGCCGGCCAGCTGCATCGTGACGATGTCGGGAAGGTAGTACCAGTTGAAAAGCGCTCCGGTGAAAATCACCGTCAAGGCCGCCAGGATGGCCCAGGTGTCCCGCTCTCCCATTTTGTAGCGATACCCTTCGTAGAGGAAGACCGCAACGATCGTCACCGTGATCGCATAGCTCAGCAGGACGAAAATCCGGGTCATCAGCAGACCTTCCTGGTAGTGACTCAGTACCCCCTCCCCCAGCCACCGGCCGCTGTGGAAAATCACCGGTGCCACCGCCGCGCCGGCGAAAATCACCGCACCCAGCACCGCGCCAAGCAAGATCAGATAGGCCATCGTCGCCATTCGGAAGTATGTTTTCATCGTTGCATCCTTATCATTGTTGCATCCATTGTTTCTATTCGAATCGACAATCCACGACGAATCCCCGATCGAGACCGGCCAGATCCCGATAGAATCGGACGTTTCCGATCCCGCGGGAGGCGAAAAACGCCTCCATCGGGGCGCGCTGGTCGTAGCCCATCTCACATACCGCCGGTACGCCCCGCTCCTGCGCCAGCTCGACGATCCTGCGCAGCAAAGCGGTCCCGTCACCGGGAGCGAAAAGGGCCTCGTGCGGTTCGTACTCCCCTACCGTGGGTTCGAGAGCGGTCCCCGCGGCCACATAGGGGGGATTGGAGACGATCAGCTCCGCCTCGTCAGGGGCTACACCCTCCAGGAGGGAAACCCGGCGCAATTCGATCCGGTCGGCAAGAGCGAAGCGGCGGATGTTTTCGGCGGCGATCGCCAGCGCCGCCTCGCTGATATCGGTAGCGACGATTCGAAGATCGGGAAAGAGCCGCGCCAGCGTCACCGAAACGGCACCGCTGCCTACGCCGATCTCGACGATTTGCCGCAGCCCCCGCCGCCGGATCAGCGACGCCGCCTCGTCGACGAGGAGTTCGGTTTCGGGGCGTGGGATCAGCGCGCCGGGGGCGATGAAAAACTCCTCCCCGTAGAAGCCGACCCGGCGGGTGATGTACTCGATCGGCTCGTGGGCTCGCCGCCGTTTGACGAGGGCGAAAAAGCCCTCTGCGTCCCGCAGCGTCTCCCGATCGTGCAGCAACAGCCGCGTCCGGTCGCAACCCAGGTGGTGGGCCAGGAGGATTTCCGCCTCGAGTCGGGGGCGCTCCACAGCCCCCTCCAATGCTACGAGCGATTCGTTCAATGCTTCTGCTACCGTCATCGAGATTTCATTTACAAAAATTGGACTTTTGGAGATCGATGAAGCCTTTTAGATCCGTCACTTGCACCTCATCCACACGGAAAAAAGCTCTATCATCGGTAATCAAGAGACACGACTCGACTTTTGCCGTCGCACAGATAATAGCGTCGGGGATTTTCAATCCATATCGAAGCCGAATCAAAATCGTCTCTTCTTTGATACGATCGTCAACTGGAACAATGTCGAAATGAGACAATAAGCGGCGTAACTCGTTTCGTTCATGATCACGGAGTTTCGGAAAAGAAAATAGCTCTATTTCACTGATCACCGATAAGAGGTATTCCCCTTCTCCGCAACGACACTTGCTGTTGATCGCATTGATTACGGCATTTGTGTCGAAGAGAAATCTACCACTCATCCCGAAATTTCCGTTGCAACGTCACTCCGTCGATTTCTTGAAAGCTTTCGACCTGATATCGGGAACAATCAATCGAAGATACACCTTTTTTGTCCCGAAGAATGTGAACTCCTCGCACTCCCAGATTCTTTAGGGCTCTTACAACTTGATCAAGCTTGACATTATCGGGTAGTTCAAGAATCAGTTGCATCAGAGGAAACCTTTTTTTCTTGATTATACGTTTGTCTTTTTTCGCTGTCAACCATATTTCTATCGAGAAATTCGAAGATCCCCTCTTTGGGCACTTCTCCGTCGAGATCGACCCGTTCCGGGTCGTATCCGAGGGCCTCCAGCCGCTCGAGGATCGGAGGATGGGTGTGGTAGAAACGGGAGTAGATCGGATCGGTCCGGGGGAAACTTTTGTTCTCCCCCACCAGCTTGAGCAGGGCCGAAACGAGATGGGATTTGCCCCCCACTTCCGACCCGTAGGCGTCGGCGGCGTATTCGTTGTGCCGGCTGATGGCGCTCATGAGAGGGGTGTAGATGAAGCCCAGCACGGGAAGGAAAAGGAGGATCACCGCGATGGTGGCTCCCGGCGTGGGGATCAGCCCCAGCTGGGTATAGAGGCTCTCGGGCAAATGACCGAAGAGATAGAAGGCCACGAAGAGAAATCCCCCCATCATCGCCATGTTTTTCCAGATGTCGCCGTGGCGATAGTGTCCCAGCTCGTGCCCCAGGACCGCCAGGAGCTCGTCGTCGCTGAGTTTGTCCAGCAGGGTATCGAAAAGGACCACCCGCTTGGCTTTGCCCAGGCCGCCGAAATAGGCGTTGAGCCGGCTGTCGCGGCGGCTGGCGTCCATGACGAAAATCCCGTCGCTGCGCAGCCCCGCATCCTCCATCATCGCTTCGATTCGGCGACGGAGTTCCCCTTCCGGAAGGGGCGTGAAGGTATTGAAAATCGGAGCAATGACGGTGGGATAGATCACGTTCGCCAGCAACGCGACGGCGAAAAGAAGCGCGAAGCCCCAGAACCACCATGCCGGAAGGGTATCGACGATCCACGCCAGCGCCGCCAGGAGGGGAATCCCGATCACGGCGAAGAGGGCCAGCTGTTTGAGGGTGTCGATCAGATACATCCGAGGGGTCATTTTGTTAAAATGGAACGACGCGTCGATCTTGAAGCGACCGTAGAGATCGAGGGGGAGATGGACCAGATAGTTCACGGCGAAAAATCCCAGCAAAAACAATACCGAAGCCCAGATCCCCTGCCCCCCTCCGGTGAGGGACTGCAGCCACGCAAGCCCGCCGTAGACCCACCACAAAAAAAGAACATAGTCGACGAATGCCTCCACGATTGCCAGCCGTTCTTTGGCCACGGCGTAGTTTCCCGCCACCAGATAGCGGCCCTCTCCCATGAGGACCGGCTTACGCCGTTTGTGGACGTTGACGTAGCCAATCTGCATCACCGAGAGGTAGACGCGGGCGAAGAAATAGAGGGTATAGATCCCGATCAGTAGGCTCAAAAGCGACACGAAACCCCTTTTCTGAGTAAATTTGTCTGCATTATAACACCCTATGGTGAACGAAGCCCTATCTTTTGTGCAAGGTGCACCTCGGGGTCCGGACACGAGTCAAATCTCGCTACAATTCCCCCAAATCGAACCCCAATCATGAAGAACGCCATGGCTTATATCGACCTCTACGACATCGCAAAAACCTACGACGTCAAAACCATTTTCCAGGGAATGGATTTCCATCTGGAGGGTGGGGAGCGGGTCGCGATCGTCGGCCCAAACGGCTGCGGAAAATCGACCCTGATGCGGATCGCGGCGGGGATCGAGGAACCCGACGAAGGGAAACGGGTCGTCGACCGTTCGGTGGAGATCGCCCTGCTGCCCCAGCAACCCCGTTTCGCCGTGGGGCTGACGGTCCGGGAGGCAATCGAAGAGCAGCTCATGGAGCTCAAATCGGCCCAGGAACGCTACGCCCGCCTCTCTGAAGCGATCGCACAGTCCCCCGACGACCGGGCGCTGCTGCGGGAGCACGAAGAGGTCGCGGCGTTTCTGGATCACCACAACGCCTGGGATCTGGGATCCAAGATCGAACGGGTGCTGCAAGAATTCCGTCTCAAAGCCTACGAAGAGCGCCCCGTGGCCACCCTCTCGGGGGGCGAACAGCGGCGGGTGGCCCTGGCGGGGCTGATCCTTCGGCGCCCCGACGTATTGTTGCTGGACGAACCCACCAACCATCTGGACGTTTACATGGTGGAGTTCCTCGAAGAGATCCTCCTCAAGGAGAAATTCACCCTCCTGTTCATCTCCCACGACCGCTATTTCATCGACCACCTGGCCACGCGGATCGTCGAGGTGGAGGATCACCGCCTCGTAAGCTACGAAGGGGGATACGAGCGGTACCTGAACCAAAAGGAGCGCCGCCTGGCCGCCCTGCAGCGGGAGCACGAGAACCTCCTACGGCTCCTCAAAAAAGAAGAGGAGTGGCTCCGCCGCGGCGTCCAGGCCCGCCAGACCCGCAACCAGGGGCGCAAAAAGCGGGTCCTGCAGCTGCGGGAAGAGGCGGCCAAAAACCCGGCGATCATCCGAAAGCTCCGGATCGAACTGGAGCGGGAAAAGAAAAGCTGGAAGGGGGAGAAAACCCTCGCCAAAAAGAAAATGCTCTTCGAAATCGAGGGGCTCTCCTATTCGGTGGGGGGACGGACGCTGATCCGGGATTTCTCCACCCGGATCCTCCAGCGGGACAAGCTCGCGGTCGTCGGCCCCAACGGCAGCGGCAAATCGACGCTGCTGCGGCTCCTGCTGGGGAAGATCGCCCCCGATGGCGGCACGATCCGCCGGGGGGTCGACATCCGC
Organism: Campylobacteraceae bacterium; assembly: GCA_027081405.1. Taxonomy (GTDB): domain Bacteria; phylum Campylobacterota; class Campylobacteria; order Campylobacterales; family Sulfurovaceae; genus Nitratifractor. The sequence continues at coordinate 8,226 of JALWKO010000012.1, forward strand.
ATCGGGTATTTCGACCAGCACCGGGAGATGCTCAAAGACGACGCCACCCTCATCGAAACCTTCTGCCCCGACGGAGGGGACCGGGTGATGGTCGAGGGGAAAAACATGCACGTCTACGGCTATCTGCGAAGCTTCCTCTTTCCCCGGGAATACCTGGACAAAAAAATCGGCCAGCTCAGCGGCGGGGAGAAAAACCGGGTCGCCCTGGCGCTGCTGTTTACCAAACACTACGACTGCCTGATCCTGGACGAGCCCACCAACGACCTGGACATCCAGACCATCAACATCCTCGAAGAGAAGCTCATCAGCTACCAGGGGGCGGTGATCGTGGTGAGCCACGACCGCTACTTCGTCGACAAAGTGGCCCAAAAGCTCCTCATCCTCCGGGGAGACGGCAGTGTCGAGGAGTCCCACCGCCCCTACAGCGAATACCTGGAAATCGAAAAGGAGCTTCGGGAACTGCAGCGTTTCGAAACCCGCCTGGAGAGCGAATCCCGTCCCCGTCGGGAGGAAAAATCCAGATCCCAAAAACGCCCCCCGAAACTCAGCTACAACGAACAGCGGGATCTGGAGCTTCTCCCTCCGAAAATCGAGGAACTCGAAGCCAAAATCGAAGCACTCAACGCCTGTCTGGCCGATCCGGAGTGTTACAACCAAAAAGGGCTCGCGACGTTGAGCGAGGAGCTCGCCGCTGCGGAGGAAGAGTACGAGCGGCTGGGGGAGCGGTATCTGGAGCTGCTGGAGAAAGTCGAGGAGATCGAGGCTCACCAGTAGAGATAGACCCGTCTGCGCCCCCAGCGCAACGCCCGGCGGCGGTCGAGCCCCATATAGATGTCGATGTGGTTGCGCAGCCGGGGGTTCATCTTGTCCCGGACGGTGTAGATCCCCGGTAGGCCGCTGATGCGAACCCGGGTGCCGTTGGTGATCCCGTATTTTCGGATCAGATCGGGGCTGACGGCGATGATCTTCATCCCGGGGCGGATCCGGTTGTTCCACGCGGCGATGAAAGGGGTCCGGTCGGTCTGGTCGTAGTGGGAAGTATACGCCGTCGCCACGACCCGGATCCGGTGGCGGAAACGACCTATGGAGGCCTCCTGAAGGAGTCGGCGGCTCTCTTGGAGTCTGCGATTGCGTTCCAAAGCTTCCCGCTTGTGCAAGGCCTCCAGACGTTTGCGTTTTTCTTTGCGCAAGAGTGCTTGGAGTTTCTTTTGCGAAATGGGGAGGAAAAGAATTTCTCCCAGACGAAGGGGGCGTTTTTTGTCTATTTTGTTGAGACGGCAAATCGATTCGACCGATACCCCGAAGCGTTTGGCCAAACCGATCAGGCTATCCCCTTTGCATACCTTGTATTTGCCGCTACGTTCCCGCATTCGCGCCAGGCGGATCTCATCAGGAGAGCTCTTGCGCCCCGGGTGGATCACCAGTCGTTCTCCCACTTTGAATAGATGATCCGACGAAAGGTGGTTCCATTTGCGGATGTCGTAAGGGGTCGTCCCGAATCGCCGGGCCAACCCGATGAGTGTCTCGCCGGATTCGACAGTATGTATGAGCGTTTCCGGTAACGGAGCCGGTGAAGAAACGGGAGCGGAACGCAACTGCGGGGTTTCCTCTTCGGTTTTTTCCGGAGGCATCGGAGCCGGTACGGCACCGGGGATCGTCTCGATTTCGATCGCTTCGATCCCTTCGTTTCCCGAAGATTCAACCGTGGGAGCTTTGCGTGAAGGAGTGATCCGGACAGCTACCTGAACCTCGATCGGACCGTTTTTGGGGGCCGTTCTCCCCTCCTTTCTCCCCTGCGGACGGAGAGGAATTCCAGACCGCGTGTTGATCTTTCCAGGTACTTTCAGTCCCGAATACTTCGAAGGGGCAAAAGCAACCTTCGGGGATACGATCCGAGGAGTGCTATGTGTCGGAACCTTTCGGTGATGATCGACGGGGCCGATCTGTTTGGCGCGGAGCAATCGCTCTTCTCGACGGATCCACCTCCTCAAGAGCGTGCCTTCCCCAAGATGTGTACGGATTTTTGGCTTTTCGACTCGTTGCAACCGGATCGGAAAACGCTTCTGTGACACTCCCCGATCCAAATCGCGAGAATCGACATACAGCAATTGCGGAACGTACGGATCGCAGCGGTGCAGAATCTCCCGGTTGACCGGATCGTCACATGAGGGTGTCGGAAGCCGGCCGGCTCCATAGACCCCTCCCGTCAGCGTCACGAACGCCACGAACGCCGCCGAGAGAGATGGAGAAAACTTCATCCACGCAAGAACCGGAGCATTTCCTCCATGATCGCCTCTTTGTCCACCACCGTATCGTGCACGACGGGTTTGTGGAACAATTCGGCGATCACCTTGGGGATCGGTACGCCCATTCGGCGGCTCACCGCCTCGAGGGCCTCCCGATCACCCTCCGCTTCGATCCCTAAAGCCCGCGCGACCGTGGGGCTGAACTTGGTCCACTCGGCCGTGGAATGGATCACCGTCTTGAGCGGCTCGTCCCGAAGCTCCCGGTAGGCTTTGAAGCAGGTGGCAGTATGAGGATCGATCAGATACCCTTTTTCGGCGTAGCGGGCGATCTCCCGCTCCCCTTCGGCGTCGGTGGCGTAAGTCGCGGCGAAATCCTCCCGGATCGCCCGGCTCTCTTCGGGGGTGAGCTCGTAGTGCCCTTCGGTGTTGAGCCGCTCCATCAGCTCCCGGGTCCGCTCGGGGCCGAATTTGTCGAAAAGGACCCGCTCCACGTTGGAGCTTTTGAGGATGTCCATCGCCGGCGATTCGGTCTGGATCAGCCTGCGCCCCCGCAGATCGTAGCGCCCCTCTTCGATCCATTCGGTCAGCACGTTGTTGGCGTTGGAGGCGATGAGGATCTTGCGTATCGGAAGGCCCGCTTTTTTGGCGTAGTAGGCCCCCAAAGCGTTGCCGAAGTTGCCGCTGGGGATGACGATGTAGATCTCCTCCCCCAGAGTGATCTCCCCTTTACGGACCAGCTCCAGATAGGCGTGAACGTGATACACGATCTGGAAGATGATCCGTCCGAAGTTGACCGAATTGGCGGCGGAGAGTCGCAATCCGATCTCGTCGAGTGCTTCACGGAACGTATCGGAAGCGAGAAGCTCCTTGAGGGCGCTCTGGGCGTCGTCGAAATTGCCGCGGATTCCGATCACTTTGAGGTTGGGGGCGTCTTCGGTGACCATCTGGAGCCGCTGTACGTCGCTCGTCCCCCCCGCCGGATAGAGACAGGCGACTTTGATCGGCGCTTCGTTTTTGAAGGTCTCCAGAGTCGCCGGGCCCGTGTCTCCACTGGTGGCCGCCATGATCAGGTACCGTTCCCCCCGGGCTTGGGCCAGGGAACTGAGGATCTTCCCGAACGGCTGCAGCGCCATGTCTTTGAAGGCTCGGGTAGGGCCGTGGTAGAGTTCGCAGACATAGGCGTCGTCTTCCACCTGCACCACCGGCGCCGGGTCGTTGGGATCATCAAAGCGCTCGTAGCGCTCCAGCGCCGCATGGAGCAGCTCTTCGTCGATGTCGATCTCGAAGGCCTTGAGCAGCGCGAACGCCAGTGTCTTGTAGTCGCTGGGGAGATACTCGGAGAGGAAATCGATGCTCATGTCCGGCAGCGACTCGGGGGCGTAGAGCCCCCCGAAACTCGCCGCGGGATGGAGGATCGCATCGGAAAATCCGACCCGTTCGGGCCGAACGCCGTCGTTGCCTCTCGTTTCGATGAACTGCATGGATACACCTGTTTTTAGCCGCCATTATACCAAAACGCCCCACATCCGGGGCCTTCGGGCCCGACGGGCGTTGCGAAACGCCCCCTTTCATCAGAGCGATCCCCCATTCGCCAGACGAATTGCGAATGCAACAAAAAAGTACGGACGGTCTCGCTAACAACCAAATAGACAACATAAAAGCAGAATCGAAAGTAAATACCGAAATAACGTGAGGAATTCGAGGGAGAAAAGAAGTGGTAGCAGGGGGGGAACTTGAATCCCCGACCTCCGGCTTATGAGACCAGCGCTCTAACCAGCTGAGCTACCCTGCCGTCGACGTAGGCCGGAATCTTATCGCAAATTTTCTGAAAAGTCAATCGTTTTTTCACCTTCCGCTCCATACTTCCTAAGCCCCCTCCAACCGCAACAATCCCGATATAAACTAATGTTTATTTAGTCTTATAGACTCAATAAACTTGAATATTTCCCCAAAGAAGCCTTGACTTTAACCGAAAAAGTTAATACAATTGCACAAACAAAACGCAGAAAGGAGTGACCATGAACTTCCAACCACTGGGCAACCGCGTACTGATCGAGCGTGAGGAAGAAGTGAGCACCACCGCATCGGGGATCATCATCCCCGACAACGCCAAAGAAAAGCCCTCCAAAGGGAAAGTCCTCGCCGTCGGACCTGACGCCAAGGAGGAAGGGATCAACGAAGGAGACGTGGTCGTCTTCGGCAAATATGCCGGAAACGAGATCGTTCTGGACGAAAAAGAGTACCTGATCCTGGGAAGCGACGAAGTTCTGGGAATCCTCAAGTGATCGGCCCCGCGCCGCTCACCCGCAACCAACACTTACACTAAAAAGAAACGCACAAGGAGCACGACATGGCAGCCAAAGAAGTAACCTTTTCCGACATCGCACGAAACGAACTCTACAGCGGAGTCAAAAAGCTGGCCGACGCGGTGAAGGTCACCATGGGACCCCGCGGACGCAACGTTCTGATCCAAAAAAGCTTCGGAGCCCCCAGCATCACCAAAGACGGGGTCTCCGTAGCCCGTGAGATCGAACTTCCCGACGCACTCGAGAACATGGGAGCTCAACTGGTCAAAGAGGTCGCCAGCAACACCGCCGACGAAGCCGGTGACGGTACCACCACCGCAACGGTCCTCGCCGAGAGCATCTTCCGGGAAGGACTGCGCAACATCACCGCGGGGGCCAACCCCATCGAAGTCAAGCGGGGAATGGACAAGGCCAGCGCCGCCATCATCGAAGAGCTCAAAAAAATGAGCAAAGAGGTCAGCGACAAGGAGCAGATCGCCCAGGTGGCCACCATCTCCGCCAATAGCGATCCCAAGATCGGTAACCTCATCGCCGAAGCGATGGAGAAAGTGGGCAAAGACGGCGTCATCACCGTCGAAGAGGCCAAAGGGATCAACGACGAGCTCGAAGTGGTCGAGGGGATGCAGTTCGATCGGGGATACCTCTCCCCCTACTTCGTCACCAACAGTGAGAAGATGACCGTCGAGATGGAGAATCCCCTGATCCTCATCACCGACTACAAGATCAGCAGCCTCAAAGACCTGATCCCGCTGCTGGAGCAGACCCAGCAAAGCGGCCGCCCGCTGCTGATCATCGCCGACGACGTCGAGGGTGAAGCCCTGGCGACGCTGGTACTCAACCGCCTCAAAGGGATCCTCAACATCGCAGCGGTCAAAGCGCCCGGATTCGGTGACCGCAAGAAAGAGATGCTCAAAGACATCGCCATCCTCACCGGCGGTACCGTCATCACCGAGGAGATGGGTCTGACCCTCGAGAAGACCACCCTCGATCAGCTCGGTCGCGCCGGCCGGGTGGTGATCGACAAGGACAACACCACCATCGTCGACGGCAAAGGGGACAAAGCGGCCGTCGAAGCACGGATCCGGGAGATCAAAGCCCAGATCGAGAACACCACCAGCGACTACGACCGCGAGAAGCTCCAGGAGCGCCTGGCCAAACTCAGCGGCGGTGTTGCGGTGATCAAAGTGGGTGCCGCCACCGAGACCGAGATGAAAGAGAAAAAAGACCGGGTCGACGACGCCCTCTCTGCGACCAAAGCGGCCGTCGACGAAGGGATCGTCATCGGTGGGGGCGCCGCGCTGGTCAAAGCGGCCAACGCCGTGAAGATCCAGCTCGAGGAGGATGAGCAAGTCGGTGCCGACATCATCCTCCGGGCCGTCAAAGCCCCCATCAAGCAGATCGCCGAGAACGCCGGATTCGACGCCGGCGTGGTCGCCGAGCGAGTCAGCAGCTCCGACGAGCCCAACCTCGGCTTCAACGCTGCGACCGGCGAGTACGTCGACATGTTCGAAGCGGGAATCATCGATCCCCTCAAAGTGGAGCGGATCGCTCTGCAAAACGCCACCTCGGTCGCCAGCCTCCTGCTGACCACCGAAGCGGCCATCAGCGAGATCAAAGAGGAAAAACCCGCTCCCGCTCCCGACATGGGCGGAATGGGCGGAATGGGGATGATGTAATCCCCGCGTCCCCTCTGTAAACCGCGTCGATTCATTCCGTAGGGGAAGGAGAGATCCTTTCCCGTTTTTTCTTTCCTCCCACTTTTTCCCTCCCAGCCGTTCATCAGTCGCTATAATGCTCCCTGATCGCAACGAAGTCCAAAGGATCACCCATTCCCACCGCTACACGTAAGCAGGATGTTTTGGATCTCATCGTCATCGGCGGCGGAGCCACCGGTGCCGGGGTCGCCCTGGACGCGACTCTGCGGGGCCTGAAGGTTCTGCTCCTGGAGCAAAACGATTTCGCCGAAGGGACCAGCAGCCGGAGCACCAAACTGGTCCACGGCGGGGTCCGCTATCTGGAAGCCGCCGTCAAGCATCTGGACAAAAAACAGTACGACCTGGTCCGCGAGGGGCTGCGGGAACGGAAGATCTTCCTACGCAACGCTCCCCATCTGGCCCATCCGATCGAGCTGCTGACCCCGCTCTATCGCTGGAGCGAAGTTCCCTACGTCTATACGGGATTGGAGTCTCTACGATTGGCTCGCGGGGGATGCGTCGCTGGGGCGCAGCCGCCTCCTCGCCCCTTCCGCCGCCCACAGGAGCGATCCGCTTCTGCGCCCCGAAGGGCTCAAAGCGGCGGTGAGCTTCCGTGACGGCGCTTTCCGGGATAGCCGGATGGTCATCGCCCTGCTCAAAAGCGCCGAGGAGCTGGGGGCGCGTGTTGTGAACCACACCGAAGTGACCGCCCTCGTCAAGAAAAACGGCCGGGTCGTCGGAGTCCACGCCCGGGATCGGATCGACGGCAACGAACGGGAGTACCGTGCCCCGCTGGTCGTCAACGCCACCGGCCCCTTCGCCGACCGGATCCGGCGGATGGACGATCCGGACTGCGAACCGCTCATCCTCCCCAGCCGGGGGATCCATCTCGTACTTCCGAAACGTTTTCTGCCCGGACACGACGGTGTGCTGATCCCCAAAACCCGTGACGGGAGGGTACTGTTCGCCCTGCCTTACTTGGGATACGCTCTGGTGGGGACCACCGACGAGGAGGGGGCGCTGGAGGAGTTTCCGGTCCCCAAAGACGAGGAGATCGACTTTCTGATCGACCACTTCAACCGCTATTTCACCCCTCCGATCCACCGCTCTGACATCCTCTCCGCCTTCGTCGGCATCCGCCCTCTGATCCGCCAACCCGGCCGCCGATCCACCGCCGAACTGGTCCGGGAATATCTCACCGAAGTCTCCCCGGGAGGGATGCTCACGATCACCGGGGGCAAATGGACCAGCTACCGCGCCATGGCCGAAAGGGCGGTGGACGAAGCCTGCGAACTCCTGGGGCGGAGGCCGATCCCCTGCCGCACCCGCGACTTCCCCGTCGTCGGGAGCCGTCGTCCCCGCGACGAAATCTTCACGCTCCTACGCGGGGGCGGCCTGGACGAGGAGAGCGCAGAACACCTCTACGCCCACTACGGGGACCAAAGCCCGCAGATCCTGGCCCTGACCGAAACCGAAAATGCCAAAGGCCGGATCCACCCCGACCATCCGGTGATCGAAGCGGAACTGCTCTATACGATCCGTCACGAATACGTCCGTAAACCTCTCGATTTCCTCGTCCACCGCTGCTCCCTCGGTCTCCTCGATCCCGCCGCCGCCCGCGATGCCCTCCCGATCGTCGTCGAGACGATGGGACGGGTACTGGGGTGGGACGCACAGACGACTACGGAAATGGAGAAGGAAGCCTACGCAAAGCTCCCTCTTCCTTAACGGCAGCTATCAAACTAAGGAGTGATTATGGGCTTTTACGACACGTTCGACAAAGAGCATCTCATTGCCGCCCATCGGGGATGGCGCGCGATCCATCCCGAAAACACCCTCAGCGCCTTCGAAGCGGCCGTCGGTCACTGCGATTTCATCGAACTGGATATCCGGCTGAGTCGGGACGGGGAGTGGATCGTCTGCCACGACGAAAGCCTGGAGCGGACCACCGACGTGGAGGAGCGCTACCCCGAAGGGTACCGCCCCCGACGGGTCATCGACCATACGCTGGCACAGTTGCGCCGACTGGATGCGGGGAGCTGGTTCGTCAAACGGGACCCTTTCGGAACGATCCGTACGGGTGCGATCCGGCGGGAGGCGATCGAAGCGCTGCTCCTCCAGCGGCTACCGACTCTGCGGGAAGTGCTCGATTTCGCCCGCGACAAACGGATCCCCCTCAATATCGAGATCAAGGATATGCCAACTCTCGGATATCGAGAAGTAGCCCAACGTTTTCTCGAAGTGTATGAAACCGCCAACAGACTGCCGCCGATTCTCGTCTCTTCGTTCAACCACCGCTATCTGCGGCTTCTGCACCGCCTACGCCCCACGCTCCCTCTAGCCGCTCTGGCGGAGGGGTGCCATCCACCCCGACTGGTGCCCTATCTGCGGGAGCTGGGAGAAGCCTATCATGTGGAGGAAACTCTTGCCGATTCACTGCCCATTAAGTGTCTACAAAAAGTGGGGATTGCGTGCGGTGTCTTCACGCTAAACGATCCGGGAAGTCAGAGGATACGGTTCGATCAGGGGTTCCGGACGGTTTTTGCCGACCGGCTCGGGTAGGTCTCAGCCTTCTTGCTTGGACTGAGCTCCCCGGAGGAACTCTTCGAAATATTCCCGGATCAGAGCGTCATCGAGATCGACCCCCTCTTCTTTGCGCTTGACGCGCAGATTGAAAACCCGCTTGTAGAAAATGTACTTTTCGATGATATTCATTTTGGAGATCTTTTCGTAGAGTCCAAAAAGGAGCGGCGCCTGCTCCCCTACGAGATCCCGATGGTGAAGCCGAAGCAAGATCCGATGCATCTCTTCGATTTCGTCCACGGTCTTGGCATCGACTTTCGACTCGATGAACGTGCGGATCTCCGCCGGAGTCAGATCACCGTGGATCTCTTTGGCAAAACGCTCGAGCAGCACGTTGATCTCTTTGTTCATCGAAAAGTTGTAGTCGGCGTTTTGCAGATACTTGTACAACCTCGGCTTGGTCTTCCGCCAATTGTAGAGGGTGCTGATCTGCACTTCGAAATTCTGAGAAATCTCTCTATTGCTTAACATGCGCTATCCTTGTCTGAAGTCTGCTCTCGTCGACGATTGAATAGGTCGCCGTCGCGAATGCTACCAAAGTTTTGTTTGAAAACATCTCAATTGTTGTAAAAGCTGTACGTTTTGTGCGATTTTTAACTTTCGCTTCAGCTTCGAGGCGCGTTCCAACTGCTGGCTGGAGATAATTGATCTTCAATTCGATCGTCACACTGGTATATCCCGGATCGAGCTGGCTGATGACCGCATACCAGCCGCAATGATCCGCCAGCGTGGCGATGGCGCCGCCATGCACCACTCCCAAATGCTGCATATGATGGGGGCGAATGGCGAACGCGAGCTTCGCGCTTCCTTCGCCTAATTCTACCACTTCTCCCCCGATATACGAAAGAAAATCCCGATCACGGCAATCGAGTTCTTCAAACTGCATCCAGGACCTTCACCCCGTCATTTTCGAGGACTTCGACCGCCCGGAGCATCTCCACCGGATCGGTTTTGATCAGAAAAACCCCTAGGAGGCCTCCGTGGCAGGTATAGGCGTATTGGATGTTGATCCCCTCAGCCGCCAACAGAGAGACAATCCGATGGAAACAGCCCGATTCGTGGGCGATCTCCACGGCAATCACGGTAGAGACCTTGACGCTGAAGCCCCCCGCTTCCAGCAGCTCCTTCGCCCGCTCCGTCTCCGCGACGATGAGACGCAGGATCCCGAAATCCCCCGCCTCCACCAGCTCGATACTCCGGATCGGAATCCTCGCCTCCGCCAGGATCCCCGTCACCTCCCCCAGCCGCCCGACTTTGTTCTCCAAAAAGACGGAGAGTTGTTTGACCGATTTGCTCATGATTTAGTCCTTAGTTTTTAGTCGTTAGTCTCTAGTCGATAGTGTTTGGTGTCGCCTTCGGCGACGATTTGAATAATGGCGTTGCTCCGCAACGCAAACCGAAACCATTCATCATTCACTCAACAAGCGTCACCGACGCTTGTCGACCACCCTCACCGCCTTGCCCATGCTCCGCTCGATGGTGTTGGGTTCGACCAGCTTCACCAACGCATTGATGTAGAGATTGTTGAGCAAGCTCTCTTGTAGGGCTTTTCGGATCCGCTCCAGTTCCCCTACGTTGTCGCTCATGATCTCTTCGCTCACCTCCACCATGATCTCCAGCTTGTCCAGATGCCCTTTTTTCTCGGCGATGATCTGGTAGTTCAGGGTCACCCCTTCGGTATTGGCAATGACGTGCTCCACTTGGGAGGGGTAGACGTTGACCCCGTTGACGATGAGCATATCGTCAGCTCGCCCCACGATACTCTCCATCCGTACCATCGCCCGTCCGCAGCCGCAGGGCTCTTTGACCAGGGAGGTGATGTCTCCTGTGCGATAGCGGATGATGGGAAGCGCCTGTTTCGTCAGAGTCGTGATGACCAGCTCACCCCGTTCCCCATCCGGCAGCACTTCGCCGGTTTCCGGGTCGATAATTTCGGGGAGGAAATGATCCTCGAAAATGTGAAGACGATCGCTATGCGAACAGCTGCAGCTGACCCCGGGGCCGATGATCTCCGAAAGTCCGTAGACCTCACGATATTCGATCCCCCAGGCTTTGGCCACCTCCTTTTTGAGCCCTTCGCTGGTAGGCTCGGCGCCGAAGATGCCGACTTTGAGCTTGTAGTCTTTGCGAAATTCGCTGCCGGCTTTAGCCGCCACCTCCGCCAGATGCAGGGCGAAACTGGGGGTACAGGCCAGCACTGTCGCGCCGAAATCGCGCATCAGCATCAGCTGCCGGTCAGTGAAACCGCCGCTAGCAGGCACCACCGTCGCCCCCACCTTCTCGGCGCCGTAGTGAAAGCCCAGCCCACCGGTGAAAAGTCCGTAGCCGTAGGCGTTGTGCACCACATCCTCGGCCCCCACGCCCGACATGGTGTAGACCCGCGCCATCACCTCGTTCCAGACCTCCATATCGTGGGCGTTGTACCCCACCACTGTCGGTTTGCCCGTGGTGCCGCTGGAGCTGTGGATCCGCACCACCTCTCTCATCGGCACGCAGAAAAGCCCGAAAGGATAGTGGTCACGCAGATCCTGCTTGCGGGTAAAAGGGAGCCGCTGCAGATCCTCCAGGGAGCGGATATCCTCTGGCGTGATCCCCCGCTCCTCGAACTTCTCCTTGTAAAAGGGATTCAGGGCATAGACCCGCCGGGCCGTCTCCTGCAACCGTTTGAGCTGTATCGCCTCGATCTCCTCCCTTGAAGCGCTCTCTATCGTGTTCCAGATCATGTGTTCTCCTCCTTTTGAAAACGGGCTTGAGCCCGTTTTAGTCACTAGTCTCTAGTCGTTAGTCGATAGTATATCAAGGGGTCGCCTTCGGCGACAGTTTAAAAAAGGCGTTGCATCGCAACGCAAACCGACATCCATCATCCAAAATCCAACATTCAACATCATCCCTCCATCTTCCATCTTCCATCTTCCATCACCTTCGCGTCAGCGATGGCATGGTGCAGCACCTCGATATTCTGATCCGCCACCTTGGCGTTGATCTGCCGCAGGGCCGTTTCGATCTCTTCGACGCTGAAGGGGAAATAGGGCACCGTGGCCAGCGTCACGCCGAGCATGAAGACATTGAGCCCCTGGATGGGGAACTCTCCGGCCAGGGCCCGGGCGTTGGCGTCGATGGTGTGGACCTGGAACGGCAGCCCCTCCGGGAAGGGCTCCTGGGCGTTGCTCACCACATGACCCCCCTCTTTGAGCAGCTGCAGATTGCGCAGGGCTTCGTTGGCATCCAGACCGATGAGCAGATCGGCCTGGCCTCTGTCGATGACAGGGTTGGAGAAGTCACCGATCTTGATATCACAGCTGACCGCCCCACCCCGCTGGCTCATCCCGTGATTCTCCGTCCCCAGGAACTTCAGATCCCGATTCCCCGCACAAAGGGCCAGCACCTTGACCAGAAAGACCACCCCCTGCCCGCCAAATCCGGCGATGACGGTTTGGTATTTCATGACGCACTCCTTGCGTCGTGAAATTCTGTGAGGAGTGAAGAGTGAAGAGTGAAGAGTTTAGGAAAGCGTTGCTTCGCAACGCGTTTTATTGGAGGCGGGACTTCAGTCCCGCATGCAGGGCTGAAGCCCTGCCTCCAATGACCTCTCTCACTGCCGACTGCCGACTGCCGACTGCCAACGATTTGAATGAGAAATGAGAAATGAGAAATGAGAAATTTCGGTAGGCATTGCCGTACAACGCTTCCCATTGAATGGAGGCGGGACTTCAGTCCCGCATGCAGGGCTGAAACTCTGCTCCCAATGACCAATAACCAATGACCAGTGATGTCGCCGTAGGCGACCTCACTTGCGACTTGCGACTTGAGGCCCGAAGGGCCGTGCTTGCGACTCATTGTTTCCCTCCACTCTTCTCTTCATCCAGCTTGAACGCATCGGTCGGGCAGACGATCTCCAGACACCCCCCGCAGCCGGCGCAGAGGAAGGGGTCGATCTCGATCTTCCCTTCGGCATTGTAGGCCATAGGGGGACATTTGTAGACGGTGGTACACTGATCGCATGCGACGCAGAGTTCGGGGTCGACCACGGCGTATTCTCCGGGGACCCAGTCGTCCTTGCGTTCGTTGTCCAGGATACAGAATTGTCGCACCCGCACCACCAAGGGCCCCTGATGCTCCTCCGATTCGAAGATCTTCTTGACCCCCTTGAAAAAGTCGATGTTTTTGTGCATCTCGTGGGAGTAGGTGTGCTCGTAGCATTTGATCCCCATCCCCTCGACGATCCGGCCGATATCCAGGGTCTGGTTGAAACGCTCGGGAGTCACCTGACGTCCCGTCATGGCGATGGTGGAGTTGTCCAGGATCACCAGGATGAAACGGTGCCCCTGGTAGACGGCATTGATCAGCGGCGGGATCCCGGAGTGGAAGAAAGTCCCGTCCCCGATGGTGGCCACCACCGTTTTGCTCGGATCGGCCAGGCTCAGGCCGCTAGCCATGGAGACGCTGGCGCCCATGCACAGAATCGTATCGATCGCCCCCTGGGCCAGGGCCAGGGTGTAGCAGCCGATATCGGAGGGGTAGATCGATTTGCTCTTTTTGAAGACCTTCATGATGGCGTAGTAGATATCCCGGTGGGGACATCCCGGGCAGAGGGCCGGAGGTCTGGGAGGCACGTCGATGCTGAACGTGAGTTTGGGGGCGTAGACGTTCTCCCCTTCATAAAGGCCCAGCTTTTTAAACGCCTCGAGGATATGCTCCTTTTTCATCTCGTCGATGCGGTTCATCGTCGCATCAAGGCGTCCGTGGACCTTGGCCGGATCCATCACCTGCTCTTCGATACAGGGATAGGGCTCTTCGACCACCAGGACTTTTTCGTAGTTCTCCATCCGCTTCCGGATCTTCTCTACCGGCAGAGGATAGGGCATCTCCACCTTGACCAAATCGGCTTCGATCCCCAGTTCCTCCATCGCTTCCCGGGTAAAGGCGTATCCGGTCCCGGAAGCGAGGATCAAAACGTCGCTTTTACCATCCAGAGCATCGAAGCGGGGCATAAGATGGTGCTCCCAGTTGTACGCGGCGATCGCTTCGATGCGATCGAGGGCTTCATAGCCCTGCTGCAGCCGACCGTCCCGGGGGACCGCCGCCCAGCGGGGTACGTTTCGGACGAATTTCCCCTCTTTGGGGCGGAAGTCGGTGGTATCCTCCATCTCGATGATCTCCCGGGCATGGCAGACCCGCATCACGGGCCGCAGCATCACCGGGGTCTCGAAACGCTCGGAGAGTTCGACGCCGTAGCGGGTCATATCGTAGGCATCCTGAGGTGTGGAGGGATCGAGTACCGGAATCCGGGCGAATTTGGCGAAGACCCGGCTGTCCTGCTCCGTCTGGGAAGAGTGGAAGCCCGGATCGTCCGCGCTGATGAGCAAGAAACTTCCGGTATTGCCGATATAGGCTGCCGACATCAGCGCGTCGCTGGCGACGTTGAGCCCCACCTGTTTCATGGTCGCCGCGGTCCGTTTCCCGGCGATGGCTCCGGCATAGGCCACCTCAAAGCCCACTTTTTCGTTGGTCGCCCACTCGGCGTAGAGCGGGAGCTTCCGTTTGGATTTGATCTTTTGTACCGTCCCCAAAATTTCGCTCGATGGGGTCCCCGGATATCCCGAAACCATATCGACGCCGGCATGGACCAATCCCCATGCGATCGCTTCGTTCCCCATCAAGGTCTCTTTCATCGGCGGCTCCCTGAGAATTTTGCCCCCATTCTACCACAAGTTTCCCTCGGAAGATGGAGATAATTGAAACACATTGCAAAAATCTGACAAATTTTGTCAATATTTAGCGGATTCTGTAACGATTTTCTTTTTTTATCCATATTCTGTAGTCAGTCGAAGGAATTTCAATGACGATTTTTGGTTTTGGGGGATATAATGGGGCATCTGACGACATAGGAGGGAATGATGCGAAAGAGCATAGGAATTCGCTGGCTTACGATTTTGAGCTTCGTTTTCGTGTGGCTTCAAGCCGACACCGTGCGGATCGGCGCCCTCGTGAGCGCCACCGGGCCCGCTTCGTTCATCGGCGATCCGGAGCTCAAAACACTCCGACACTACGTCCAAAAGATCAACGACGGCGGCGGCGTCGCCGGGCACAAACTGGAACTCGTCGCCTACGATACCGGCGCCAATCCCAAAAAAGCGCTCACCTTCGCCAAACGGCTGATCTACAAAGACAAAGTCGCCGCCATCATCGGCCCCTCCACCACCGGAGAGACAATGGCGGTGATGCCGCTGGTACAAAAGGCCAAGATCCCGATGCTCTCCATGGCCGGAGGGGTCCCCATCGTCGATCCGGTCAAAAAATGGGTCTTCAAAATCGTCGCCACCGACCGGATGGCCTGTCAAAAGATCATGGAACACATGAAAGCCCATCAGATCTCCAAGATCGCCATGCTCTCGGGCAGCGGCGGCTTCGGCAAGTCGATGCGCAAACAGTGCAAGATGGTGGCCAAGGATATGGGGATCGATATCCTCGCCGACGAAACCTACGGCAAGAAAGATACCGACATGAGCGCCCAGCTGCTCAAGATCAAAAACACTCCCGGCGTCCAGGCGGTCCTCAACCCCGGATTCGGACAAGGTCCCGCTATCGTGACCAAAAACTTCAAACGCCTCGGATTCACCATCCCCCTTTACGAATCCCACGGGGTCGCATCCAAAAAATACATCCAGCTTGCCGGTGATGCCGCCGAAGGGGTCTATGTGGTCTCCCCACCCGTGGTCGTAGCCTCCAAACTCCCCGACACCAACCCGGTCAAAAAGGTCTGCCTGGCCTACAAGAACGAGTATGAAAAGACCTTCCACACTCCCGTGGCCAGCTTCGGAGGCCACGCCTACGACTCCCTGTACGCCATCGCCGACGCCGTCAAACGCAAAGGGACCTCTCCCGCGGCCATCCGGGACGGTCTGGAGAGCCTGCGCAACTTCGTCGGCATCGACGGAGTGGTCAACATGAGCCCCACCGACCACCTGGGTCTGGATACCCGCTCAGGCCTGGTGATGCTGCAGATTAGAAATAGCGATTGGGAATTGGCGGAATAGATAAAAGATATGTTATTGGTGTATTGGTGTATTGGTGTATTGGGAGCGCCTTCGGCGCAGTCGCTAGAAAAGAATCGTTGGTCATTGGTTATTGGTCATTGGGGGCAGGGCTTCTGCCCTGCATGCGGGACTGAAGCCCCGCCTCCTCCATATAACAGGAAGCGTTGCGTCGCAACGCAAACCGAAACCATTCACTATTCACCATTCACCATTCACCATTCGAAAGCGAAGCTTTCGACTCCTCACTCCCCACTCCTCATTCCTCATTTTTCCGTGTTCAAAGGAGCACGAAAATGACGGAGCTTTTCGCCTTTCTCCTCACCGGTGTCACCGTAGGATTCGTCTACGCTCTGGTGGGGATGGGCTTTACCGTCATCTACAACGCCAGCGGGATCATCAACTTCGCCCAGGGGGAGTTTCTCATGGCCGGAGGGATGATCGCCGTTTTTTTGAGTCTGAAGGGACTTCCCTACCCTGTCGTTTTCGTTGTGGCGATAGTGGCGACCGCATTGCTGGGAGCCCTTTTGAGCAAACTGGCGCGCATCTCCAAAGACCGTTCGCAAGAATCGCTCATCATTTTGACACTGGGATACGCAATCACGTTGCGGGGTACGGCGGAAGTGTGTTTCGACAAAGAGCTTCATACTCTCCCCCCGATTTTCGGAGAGGGGCACGTCTCGATCATGGGAGCGACGCTGAGCTACCAGGCATTGCTGGTGATCGGCGCTTCGATGCTCATCGTGGCGGGGTTGTGGTTTTTTTTCCGCCGGACCCGTACCGGCAAGGCGATGATCGCTGTCTCTCTCGATCCTGACGCCGCACGACTCATGGGGATCGATCTGGCCAAGATCTGGAACCTCAGTTTCGCCCTCGCCGCCGCGATCGCCGCCGCAGGAGGAATCTTGCTCACCCCGATCGCTTCGACCAATTATGAGATCGGCATCATGCTGGGGCTCAAAGGCTTCGCCGCAGCCATCACCGGTGGACTGGCCAACCCGTTCGGAGCGGTGGCCGGAGGACTCGTATTGGGGGTCGCCGAAGCGCTGGTGGCGGGCTATCTCTCTTCCGAATACAAAGACGCCGTCGCCTTCGTCATTATGTTGGCGATCCTCTTTTTCCGGCCCGACGGACTGTTCGGATATCGGGGGATCGAACGGGCATGAAACGGTTGCTGCTTCGTTGGAATCTCCACCCGGCTCTCGGAGTGACGGCGCTGATCTTGCTTTTGGTACCGTTGGGGCTGAGCAACGATTTTTATTATGAATTGGCCATCGTGACGATCCTCAACGCCATAATCGCCGTCGGACTCAACCTCTTGATGGGCTATGCGGGGCAGATCAGCCTGGCCCACGGGGCGTTCGCCGGATTGGGAGGATATATCTCCGCCATTCTTTGCGGACACTACGGTTTGCCCCCTCTGGCGTCAATCGCCCTGAGCCTAGGGTCGATGGGTATACTCGCGTACGGACTGGCCCGACCGATCCTCCGACTGAAAGGGCACTACCTGGCGATGGCTACTCTCGGGGTGGGAATCATCATCACCATCATCCTCAACAACGAAGAAGAGCTCACCGGTGGCACCGACGGGATGAGCGTGGAGAGTTTCACCCTCTTTGGCCATACCGTATCCCAAAGCGGCGAATGGTACGCGATCGTCTCAACCGTATTACTCTTGCTGCTCTGGCTTTCGAAGAACCTCATCGACTCTCCGCTGGGGAGAATCCTGCGAAGCCTCCACGACTCGGAACGGGCTCCGATGAGCGTCGGGATCGACGTCTCCCGCTACAAAAGTCTGATCTTCGTCCTCTCGGTCCTCATCGCGGCCTTTGCGGGGAGTCTTTATGCGTTTTTTTCCGGGTTCATCTCTCCTCAAGACGCCGGCTTCAACCGCTCCATCGAACTGGTGGTCATGGTGGTTCTGGGCGGCATGGGGCGTCTCTACGGAGCCGTCATCGGAGCGGTGATCCTCACCCTTTTGCCCCAACTGCTCAGCTCTTTCGAGGATTACCAAACCCTCGTCTACGGAGTGATCATCATCGCAGTGATGGTCTTCATGCCAAAAGGGATCGTTTCGCTTTTTGATCGATGGAGGAGAGAGGGATGAGTTTTGTTGGAAAACAAGTAACTAGTAACAAGAAACTAGTAACTAGAGTTTTTATTACTCCACCAAAAAACTAACTCAAACATAAGTGAAAAAACACTACACTAATGAATGGAAAGAATTGATGCGAGAAAAGTGGATCGGAGGACTTTGCAGTATTTGCGA
>JALWKO010000013.1 GCA_027081405.1 Campylobacteraceae bacterium
GCCATTACAATCACGAACGGCCCCACAGCGCTCTGGGATACAGACCTCCCTCAGAGGTTTCAGGTAGGCAACATGCCGCTTGATATACAATGGAAGTCTAACTTTGGGAATGGTACTAAATTTGGGGGCAGGTCAATCGCCATGGATCGGCATCGACTACCCTATCTGAACGCTCTGCAGAAGCTCAACTGCGTCTATTGCGGCTACTTCAACGGCCTCATCGACTATGTCCGGGAGATCGCCTCCCGTACCGAGCAGTTCTGGTGCCCCATCCGCCACGCCCGTCGGGTCAAGGGAGTGCCCACCCGCTATTGGCATTTCTTGCGCTACGGGGACGGCAAAGATCTGAACCGACGATGGAAAGAGTTGCGCGAGGAGCTGCATGAGATGGAGAATAGGGAATCGTCGTCTGCTGCCGAGTAGTCGAGTAGAGTGGGCTCTTTGAGCCCACCGGAGGATGGTTCTAGTCTTAAAAATAAGTTTTTCATATGGCATGCAGACTTTGAGGTGGCGGGCCCACAGGGGCCACCTACAGGACTCATCCCCAGAGGCCTTTGATCCCGCCGATGAGGAACTGGGCGGCGATGGCGCCGACGACGAGCCCCATGATCCGGGTCATGATCTTCATGCCGGTGACTCCCAAAGCGCGATTGATAATCCCCGAATAGCGGAGGGTGAAGTAGACCACGATGGTCGAGAGCAAAACGGAAATCGTCACAAGGGTGTAGGAGACGGTCAAGCCGAACTGTGCCGAATCGTTATGGTTGAGGACGACGATGGTGGCGATGACCCCGGGGCCGAAGAGGATGGGGATCCCCAGAGGGACGATGGAGATATCCTCTTTCTCCTCCGCCTCCTCCTGCTCCTCTTTGGTGTGGCGGGCTTTGGAGGGCTGGCCGTAGGCCATATTGATGGCGATCATCATCAGAATGACTCCGCCGATGACTTTGATGGAGTAGACGTTGATCCCGAAGAGTTTGAAGAGGAACTCCCCGGTGAAGAGGGTGACCAGGGAAGCGACAAAAACTGTCAGGGTCGCCCGCCAAGCTGCCGGATAGATCTCGGCGGGAGTGGGGGGAGAGACCATTGTCACCAGGAGCCCCGCGGCGGCGATGGGGTTGAGGATGGTGATCAGCGCGATAGTGTCATGCAGCAGTATCGGTAGATAGGATGTGATCATTGGGGATCTCCTTCGTTGTCGTCTTGGGAATGCAGCGCGTAAACGATCGTAAAAAATAGTAGGCCGACGAAGAGGACAAGGACGAAGTTTTTCTGAATGAAGAGGACCAGATTGATCGCCTGCCGGCCGAAATGGTAGCCAATCGTGAGGAAAGTCGCCGCCCACAGCAGGATCCCGATGATGTCGAACAGGAGGAACTTCAAGTAGGGATAACCGGAGAGGCCGATGGTCAACAAAGCCGGGATATGGGTGCCGTAGATGAAACGCTCAAAGACGATGAGTCCGGCGCCCCAGCGGCGAAACCAGGCCAGAACCCGTTCCTTTTTCCAGGTGGAGCGTTCCAGCCACTCCATGGCACGGCGTTCGAAAAGTCGTCCGAAGAGATAGACGGCGTTGTCGCCGAGGAAGGCCCCCGCGACGGCCACCAGATAGGCTTTGTCGAAACTGAAGACCTCTCCCATGGAGGCGAGCCATCCGGTAAGCATCAAGCCGATCTCCCCTTCGAGGACGCTCCAGAGAAAAAGGGCCCAATAGCCGTATTTGATCAGTACCAGTACCGGAAGGCTGAAAAGTTGCAGGAGCAATGTCCCTACCTTTTGGGATTTCCTTTATTTTGTCGGTGGACGAAACATGGCACGTCCGCCCTTCACGATTCCGTCATTATACACCCGATGGGATTCGATCCGAACTTCGGCTTCATCGGAGCCATTGCCCGAACATCACGCCGCTGAGGGTTACGGTGACGGAGAACGCCAGCACGGAAAAAAGATTCTCGAAGCGGCTGGCGGTATGGTCCCCCATGATTTTGGAATTGTTGGAGATGAGCCAGGCAATGGCGATCAGAACCGGGATGAGCATCCCGTCGAGGACCTGGGAGTAGTAGAGGGCATCGACGACGTTGAGGCTGTGGGTCAGATTGATCGCCGCGCCGACGAAAATCGCGCCGATAAAGACGAGGTAGAACCCTTTGGCATCGCTGATGAGATTATCCATCCCCTCCCGCCAACCGAAAGTATCGGCGACGGCGTAGGCCGTCGAGCCCGCCAGCACAGGAATCGCCAGAAAGCCCGAAACGATGATCCCCAACGAAAACAAATGCACACTCTCCGGCGGCCGGACGCAAGGTTACCGCCAGGGTGCGCACGTCTTGGATGTCCGCATGGGTGCCGTAGAGCAGCACGGCACCGGTGACGATCATGGCGTAGGCGAGGAGATTGGACCAGACCATCCCCACCACCGTGTCGAAATTCGCTTCGTCGGCCTGGACGACGCTGGTTTTCTCCTCCCGTTCCTCCGAAGCCTGCCAAAACATCAGATAGGGGGAGATGGTCGTCCCCAGCATCCCCAGGGCGGCGACGATCCAGGCGCTCTGCAGATGGATCTGGGGGATGAAGGTGTCGGCGAGCATTTTGAGGACCGGGGGGTTGGCCAGGATCGCCGAGACGATATAGACCCCCGGCACCGCCGTCAGCCAGATGAGCACCTTTTTGACGGTGCGGTAGGAGCCGAAGATCACCAGTGCGGCGATGAAGGCCGTGACCAAGAGGAGCCAGTGGATCGTGGGAAAGCCGAAAAGGATATGAAAGATCGCCGCCATGGCATTCAGATCGGCGCCGATGGTGAGGATGTTGGCCACTGCCAGGATCAGGACCATGAAGACGGTCAGTTTTTTGGAGTAAAACGCGGTGGTGATCTCGGGGAGACTCTTGCCGGTGACGATGGCGATCCGGGCCGCCATGCTCTGGATGGCGATCATCATGGGGGTCGAAAGCAGCAGCAGCCAGAGCTGGGAAAATCCGGTCGTCGCTCCGACGACGGTATAGGTGACGATGCCCGCCGGATCGTCCCCCGCCCCGCTGGTGATGAGGCCGGGACCCAGCTCTTTGATGCGCCGGCGGTTTTTGGCGATGTCTTCGCGGATGCGTTGGCGCAGAGGGGGTTTGTCGGGCATTGTTTTCCTTGCTGCGGTAGAGGCGGATGAGGATCAGGTTGGCCAGGGCGGCGATGGGTGTGCCGAAGCCCCCGACGTTGGTCCCCCAAAGCAGTGAGCGCCAGTGGGTGGTGATAGGCTCCAGCAGCAGGGTCGCCGGGACGTTGCTGATGACCTGGCTGAGCGCCGTGCCGATGAAGAAGATATCTTCGCCCCGATGGAACCAGGGGGCCACCATCAACCGGACGTTGGATGCCAGGGCCAGAAAGACCACAAAGGTAAGCAGCAGAAAGTAGTCGACCTTCAGCGTCTCTTCATCGACGGTCCAGGCGTAGAGAAGCGGCAGCAGAACGATGCCGACTGGCAGCAGCCCCAGGACCGCCGCGGCGACCAGGAGGAAAAAGAGCCCGTAGAGCAGCGCCGATCCGCTTCGCAGGAGTTTGGGCTCGGGGCGGTGTGCCGTTACCTCCACGCGGATGTCCAAAAGCGCTCCGGCTAGCAGAAAGAGCCCAAGAAGCGCGAAGGAGAGCGGGGCGACGGCGCGGACGAATTCGACCAACCCCGGTTGGAAGTAGTGGAAAATAAAGAGGTTCTGGGGGGTGCCGAAGGGCAGCAGCGCCGCACCCGCATGGGCGGCGAAAGAGGCAAGCAGCAGCATGCGGATACGACCCCGCAGTTTCATCGCGAAAATGATCGGCACCAGTGTCACCAGTGCCACATCGAGAGTGAGGAACATCCCCAGCACGAAGCCCAGCAGCACCAGGCCGATGCCCGGGGCCGGGAGCCACTCCATGAAGCGACCCACCCGGCACAGCGCGTGGCTGCGCTCGATTCCCCGGATGGAGACGAAAAGCCCCCACAGCAGCCCGATCGGCTCCAGATCGCTCCAATGTATTGTCGGCAGCCGACCCAGCCAAAAAGAGGTGATGACCAGGCCCAGCAGTGCGATGAAAAAGAGCCATTCTCTGCTGAGCAGATCGAGGCTTTTTTGACGAAAAGTATGAAACGTCATCTCTCAAACTTTCTCGAATGGGACCGTTTGGAGCGTTGTGAATCTCTCATCGTCAGGCTCCTTCGTTTTCCAGAGCGAAGATCTGGCCGTCGATCTCGTTTTTGAGGGCTTCGTAGGTGCCGTAGTCTATGGTGCCGCTGCGGTAGAGCTCGAAAAGATCGTTTTTCTGATCCATCAGCAAGCGCCGTTTGGCCCGCAATCTCTCCTCTTTGAGCAGCGTTTCTTTGTCGGGAGTGGCCTTTTGGAGATCTTCGAGAACCGTGTCGATTTGCTTTTGGAACTCCTCTTTCAGTGTTTCGGCACTTTGCGCACTGATCATGTGGCGTTTGCGGAGGCGTTCGATGGCGTCCTGAGTATTGTGCAGCAACGTGATTTTGGTTTTGAGTTCTTCGTAGGTACGGATTTCGGAAAGGGGGGTGACGATCCCCAGCCAGCGCAAAATCCCCGAAATCGTCAGTCCCTGGATAAACAGAGCCAGGAGCACGACTCCGAAGACCAGGGTGACAATGAGGTTTTTGTAGATGAAATGATCGGGCAGACTCAGGGCCAGCACCATACTCAGCGCTCCCCGCAGACCGCCCCAGCCCAGGATGATCGTCCAGGAGAAGGGAAAGCGAAGCCGGGTGGGATAAAAGACTCCCCAGGTTCCGGTGACAACGATGAAACGGGCGACGAGCATGGAGAAATAGGCCAGCAGGACAAAAGGCCAGAGTTGCCAGAGCATCTTCAGATCGATCGCCAGCCCCATGAGCAGGAAGATCAGGGAGTTCATGGCGAAGGCAATGTACTCCCAGAAGTTTTCGGTGCTCAATCGGATGGAGGGGAAGAGGGTGTTGGTAAAGCCCCGCTGTCCCACCACCAGCCCGGCGGCGACGGTGCTCATGACCCCCGAGACCCCCAGACGGTCGGCGATGAGGAAAGAGCCGTAGGCGGCGACGGTGGTGAGGGTGATGACGATCATCCCGTCATCCAGGTTCTGCATGGCGACGGCGGTGAGGAAGCCGACGATCACCCCCACCAGGAGCCCCAGCCCCACGACCCGGAAAAATTCGACCACCGCATCCTGCGGGGTGGCCAGATCGCCGTGGATGAAGGCCCAGACGATGGTGAAGATCACGATGGCGGTGCCGTCGTTGAGGAGGCTTTCGCTCTCCATCAGAATCCGCAGGCGTCGGGGGACACCCAAGCGCTTGAAGAGGGCCACCACCGCCACCGGATCGGTGGCCGCCACCGCCGCGCCGAAGAGGATCCCCACCGCCCAGTCGAGGGCATGCATCTGGGGGAGATAGTGGCTGATGGGGATCATCACCGCCGCCGTGGCCAGGGTCGAGAGGATGACGCCGGGGACGACGAGGGTGGCAATGGGCCAGAAGTCCCGCCGAAGATCGTCGCCGCGGAGGTGGATCGCCGCTTCGAAGATCAACGGCGGCAGGAAGATGTCGTAGAGCAGATCCCGGGTCAGGTGGGGAGCGTTGAGCAGGTGCAGGGCTCCCAGGACGATCCCCACCGCCATCAGGGCGATGGTGTAGGGCAGATTGACCCGCCGGGCCGCCACGGCGACCACGGAGGCGATGACGAAAAGGACCAGGATGGCGGTTTCGTAGGGCACTGTTGATTACCTGCTTCGATCATACGTGCTTTCAAAATTGATTATACTCTGAAAAAAATCCAAACCAAGGTTGCACAAGCATGGCGACACTGATTCTCCTCCGACACGGACAGAGCGTCTACAACAAGCAAAATATCTTCACGGGCTGGACCGATGTGGAGCTGAGCGACGAAGGGATCGCCGAGGCGAAACGGGCCGGGCAGATCCTCAGCGCAAACGGCCTTTTGCCCGATCTCTGCTTCACCTCCTGGCTCAAACGGGCGATCCATACCGCCCAGCTGGCGCTGCGGGAGATGGATTGGGAGCAGATCGACTGCGTCAAAAGCTGGAAACTCAACGAACGCCACTACGGGGCCTGGCAGCAGCGCAACAAGGATGAGGTCAAAGCGGAAGTGGGCCAGGAGGCTTTTGTCGCGGTACGCCGAGGCTACGATACCCCGCCGCCCCCTTTGCCCGACGGCGATCCTCGCCTGCCGCAGAACGATCCCAAATTCCGCCTTATTGATCCGAACGAACTTCCCCGCAGCGAATCGCTCAAAGATACCCGGCGCCGGACGCTCAATTATTTCTACGAAGCGATTTCTCCGGAGCTTGCACGGGGCAAAACGATACTGGTCAGCGCCCACGGCAACTCTCTGCGGGCGTTGGTGATGGCGATCGAAAACCTCACGCCCCGGGAGATCGTCCATGTGGAGATCCCCACCGGGGAGCCGATCGTGTATACTTTCGACGAGACTCTCCAAATGCTCGAAAAACGGAGCATCGCAAAGGATTCATGATGCCACTGCACCCATTGGCCGGCAAACCGGTCCCCCATACCGAACTGATCGACCTCCCCCGGCTGGTGAGCGACTATTACGTCCTCGCCCTCGATCCCCGGATCCCCGAACACCGCATCGCGTTTGGCACCTCGGGGCACCGGGGAAGCGCACTGCGCTTCAGTTTCAACGAAGCCCATATCCTGGCGGTGAGCCAGGCGGTGTGTGACTATCGTCGAGAGCAGGGGATCGCCGGGCCGCTCTACATCGGACGAGACAGCCACGCCCTCTCGCTGCCTGCGTTGCGCAGCGCCCTGGAGGTGCTCTCCGCCAACGGGGTACGGGTCCGTTTCGCCGGAGAAGAGGTGCTCACCCCCACGCCGCTCATCTCCCGGGCGATCCTCCGGCATCGCGCCGAAACCGGAGAAACAGCCGACGGAATCGTGGTCACCCCCTCCCACAATCCTCCCGAAGACGGGGGATTCAAATACAACGGCCCCGACGGAGGTCCCGCCGACACCCATGTCACCGCGTGGATCGAACGTCGGGCCAACGACTATCTCCAATCGGCCCTGCAGGGGGTGAAGCGTTTCTCTTTCGAGGAGGCCCTCGAGCGGGAGCGCGTGGAGATCTACGACTTCATCGGAGAATACGTCCGCCGTCTCGATCGGGTCGTGGACATGGAAGCGATCCGCCGAGCCGGGATCCGCATCGGCGCCGATCCGCTGGGGGGAAGCGCGCTGCCGGTTTACGAGGCGATCCGGGAATACTGGGGGGTCGACATTACGATCCTCAACCCCCGGATCGATCCCACGTTTTCGTTCATGCGTCCCGATAACGCCGGCAAGA
>JALWKO010000014.1 GCA_027081405.1 Campylobacteraceae bacterium
GAAGGCGATTCATCAATTCAGCCACACCCTGGGCATCCGGACCGTCGCCGAATTCGTCCATTCCCAAGCCGTCTTCAAAAAGCTCAAAAGCATCGGCATCGATTATTTCCAAGGCTTCTATATCGCCCGGCCCTTTCCTTCCGAAACCCTTGGAGAGACCCCATGTTCGCATTGATTCTACGCTTCGCACTTTTCCTCTCGATCGTTCTGTTTCCCCACATTGCACAAGCTTCATTCACTCCCGTACCGTTCCTAGACGACGCCGAGAACCGCTGGCTTGAGCAGCATCCCGTCTTGTGGGCCCAGAGTGAGCGGGACTGGCCTCCGTACAACTTCGAACGAAACGGGATCCCCCAAGGGTATTCGATCGACTATTTCAATCTACTGACACAAAAACTCCACATACGTGTCCGGTACGTGACTGGGAAAAGCTGGGAGCGCTATCTGGAAATGCTCCGCGACGGTTCGATCGATGTCATACTCAATATCCGCAAGACCCCCGATCGACAACGGTGGATGCGCTTTAGCGCCCCGTATGCGGAAGCGAGCAAATCGATCTTTTCCAATCTCCCCGGGATCCACAACCTCTCTGATTTGCGCGGGAAACGGGTAGCCGTACCCGAAGGATACTATATCGAGAGCTTTCTGCGCCGTTATTATCCTCAGATCCGTCTCGTCCCCCGAAAGGACCTCACCCACACCATTTACGCGGTCGCAAACAAAGAAGCCGACGCGGTGGTGGAGGACTACAACGCCGTAACGACGCTCATGCAACACATCGGCGTGATCCTGCGCTATTCCACAATCGTACAGGATCCCCGCCTGGATAAGACACTGCGCTTGGCCGTGCGGGCCGATCACACGATGCTCCTTTCGATCCTCCAAAAGGCCATGCGACGTGTCACTCCGAAAGAAAAATCGCAATTACGGGCCAAATGGTTCAACAGCGAATCGGTCAAATGGGTCGATTATCGTACGCTGGAACTCAATGCGTCCGAAATCGCGTTTTTGCGTTCCCACCCCGTCATCACCATGTGCAACAACCCCAACTGGACCCCCATCGAATTTCTCGATAAAAAAGGCCATATGGCCGGAATCGCCATCGACACCCTTCGCTGGATCGAAGAGAAGCTTCATATCCGCTTCCGGCATGTTCCTACCCGAAGCTGGAGCCAGTCTCAGCAGTATCTGAAAGCCAAAAAATGCATGATCCTCCCGGCGGCGATCAAAACATCCAAACGGGAGCGATACGCCCTTTTTACCCACCCGTATCTACGCTATGAATTGGCGATCATCACCCGCAAAGACGCCCCGTTCGTACGGAACATCGATGACCTCAAAGGCAAAGTTTTCGCCCGGAAAAAAGGCTCGGGGCTGATCACTAAAATGCGCCGCCTCTATCCAGGTATCAAAATCCTCGAAACCGACAACTATCTCGAATCGTTCCAGGCGGTCCGCAAGGGCAAAGCCGACTATACGATCGCCACACTCCCCGTGGCCGCCTATTTCATCTCCCGCTATCAACTCAACGACCTGGCGATCGCGGGCTATACCCGGATGCGCTACGACCTCTCGATCGCCGTACGAAAAGACCTCCCTGTACTTGCTTCAATCCTCGACAAGGCGCTTGCGGCCTTTCCCCCCGCAAAAGGCAAAGCCATTTTCAACAAATGGACCAATATCCATATCTCCCGCAAGGCCCAGGGGATCGATCCGCGGATCGTCTATGCCTTTTTGGGAATCGGAGGAATCGTCCTTCTCTTTGGCGGGTTTTGGTATTACCAGCTTCGCAAATCGGCTAAAGAAACCCGAGAACTGCTCGATGCCACAATCGAAGGGATCATCCTGCTTCGCAACGAAAAAGTCGTCGACGTCAACGAAAGCATCCTCAAACTCCTGGGCTATAGTCGCCGGGAGGAAATGATCGGGAAAAATATCTTCGAATGGGTCGCCCCCGAATCGGTCAACGCGGTCAGGGACCATTACGGAAAAAGCTATGACGAACCCTACGAAGTGGTCTTGAACCGCGCTGACGGGAAGATGATCCATTCGCTCATCTACGGACGGGATATTCGCAACCGTTCGATGCGATTGGTCAACGTGGTGGACATCACCCACCTCAAAGAGCAAGAGCGGATCATCGCCCAACAATCCAAGCTCGCCTCCATGGGGGAAATGATCGGCAATATCGCCCACCAGTGGCGTCAGCCCCTCAGTGTCATCTCCACCATCGCCACCGGGATCAAGGTCAAAAAGGCCCACGGAATACTCGATGACCGGGAATTTGACCGGAAGTGTGATGAAATCAAGGATCAAGTCAATTTTCTTTCCCAAACCATCGACGACTTTCGGGATTTCGTCCGAGGCACCCATCTCCTCAAGTCCTATCGTATCCGAGAGGTAATCGACGAATTTAGCCGGTTGGTGCAAGGGAGCATGAATAAACTGGAGATCGAACAAATCATCCGCGACCGGACCCGTTGCGAACTCATCGGCTATCCCAACGAACTGGTGCAGTGCTTCCTCAACCTCTACAGCAACGCCAAAGACGCCTTCGACAACTCCGCTTCCGAACGGCTGATCCTCATCGAAGCGGTCAAAAAAGGCGAATGGGTAGAGATCGCATTCAGCGACAGTGCCGGCGGGATCGACGAAACGATCCTGCCGCGCATTTTCGAACCCTATTTTACGACCAAACATCAGGCGCAGGGGACGGGTCTAGGACTGTATATGACCCATCAGCTCATCCAGGGAATGGGAGGGAGTATCCACGCACAAAATCGCCGTTTCATCGTCGACGGACGGAGCTATTTCGGAGCGAGTTTCACGATCCGTATCCCCAAACGGATCGACAACGAAAAAGAAGAGGCAAAAAACGGGTCGGAATCCTGAACGACTTGAGGCGCCCTTATGTTATCCCCAAGCAGTACCGATGGAAATCTCCATCAATACAGGCGGTGGATGTTCTCCAGGAGATTGTCGACGGTGATATCTTCACCGTGCTCGGTCAGGAATTGGTGGAGATACTTCTCGGAGGCTTCCATGCCCCCCTCTTTTTCGATCTCCGTCAGCTTCCTGTACAGAGGATCGAGAACGTCGGTGACGTGGTGGGAGATCTTTTTGCGAATCGCCTTGTAACCGGTGATATTCCCCTGCGCGTCCCGCACCGTCTCGAAATCGGTAAAGACCCAGTAGTAGCGACCGTCCTTGGCTAGGTTTTTCACCGCGGCGATAAAATTTTTTCCCTCTTTAAGCCGGTCCCAGAGGATTTTGAAAAGGATCTTCGGCATGTCGGGATGGCGGACGATGTTGTGAGGCTGGCCCACCAGCTCCTCGGGGGTATAACCGGAGATCTCGGCGAAGTAGTCATTGGCGTAGGTGATGATCCCCTTGGGATCGGTATCGCTCTCGATATAGACGTTGTTTTTGAGTTCGATCTCTTCGTTGCGGGGTTCGGGACGTTTCATGGGATCCTCCTTTTTAATCTATCACATTTGGTGATGGCATTGGTCATTGTAAGAGGAATTCTGCCATGAATTGCGGGACTGAAGTCCCGCCTCCAAAGATACGCGTTGCGAAGCAACGCCCCAAAATTCCTCATTCCTCATTCCTCATTTTTCATTCCTCCCTCACATCATATCGAGATAATGGACCAAGCCATACCCTTTCTCACCCACCTCCTTGAAGCTCATGATCTTCGTTCCGCCGTAGCGCTTGACGAAAAGTTCGGCCCGGATCCGGCTGCTCAGTGGGATCAGATCGTCCCCGTGCGGACCCATCAGGCGGGAGCCGAAAACATACCAGGCCTTCTGCAGCGGAATCCATTCGCCACTGAGATAGTCCTGTACGTACATCCCCTTGACCGCCTTGCGGCTGCGGACTTTAAAGACGGGGTATTTTTCGGGATGGTAGTAGAAATTGAGCATCGCTTTGACCGAAGCAAACCGGATCGTTTTGCCGTTTTTGAGCACCATTTTCGTGGTGAAGCGGGGCAGTTTGTCCAGCGGGATCATGTAGACCGGATCGAACCGGTTGCTCCAGCCCGTGGCGGTCATCGATCCATTGCCGGGAAGTTTGGCGTTTGCCTCTTGGGCCGGTAGAGCCAAACCGCTGAGCAAAAACACCATAGCCATCAAATACCACAATCGTTTCATCTTCCATCCTCCATCTTCAATCTTCCATCATCCGGCATCCGGGACTCTGCCCGGTCACAGCAGATCCTTCCGTCTAAACAGCCGATATCCCCAGAGGGCGAAAAAGACCCCCAAGAGAATCGGATAGAACACCGCATAGAGCATGAGCGCCGTATGCCCCAGCGTATCGAGCAGATAGTAGGCCACCGGCCCGATCACCGTCAGTTCCGGATCGAACAACGCGATCGCCCCGATCCGGAAGGCCTCCATGGGATTGAGCATCGCGATCGCGATGATCACCCCGTCGGAGATCCGGTTTTGCATCATGAGTCCGATCAGCGCCACGTCAATGAACGCTAGGAGCACGATCCAGGTCAAAAACGCCACCCCCAGCGCCATATCGTGGGATTTAACCGTGGTGGAGATGAAAAAGGCGATCCCCAAAAAGACAATACAGAGCGAAAAAATGAGCGCCGAATACAGCAACACCATCTCCCAGGGGATCGTCGCCCCTTTGAGCACCCCCCAGCCGATCCCCAGAACCAGCGCGGCGATGACGGGGACGAATACGGTGACGAAGCGCCCCAGGAATTTTCCCCAGTAGTAATCCCGCAGCGAAACGGGAAAGGAGAGCATATACTCCAGGATGTTGCTCTCCCGGTCGGCGGAGATCGATTTGACGGTGGTGATGAGGATGAAAATCGGCAGGATGATGATGGTCACCTCTATGAAAACCAGCAGCAGGCGGCTCAGCCCTGTAAAGCCCATCACCACCGAATCGGTGATCCCGGTGATGAAAAAGAGCCCCATCAGCCCCCCGAAGACCACCGCATAGACGTAGAACCATCGGGAGCGCAGGGATTCACGGATGTCCAGATAGGCTATCAGCAGGAGATTTTTCACGGCTGCACCCCCCGGAGTTGGTTGTTTTTCGCTTCGATTCGGTGGATGATGCGGACCGCATCCTCGAAATGCAGCACTTTGTGCCCCTTGGGGAAGGTTTTCGCACCGTATGCGGCGATCCCGTAAGCCATAGGGGTGATCGAGTCGTCGGTGTAGAGGGCCTTGCGGGCGTCGAGCCATTCGCCGGTCTTGGCGTCGGTGACCCAGATTTTGGCCCGGTCTTTCCAGGGAATGTGCTGTTCCTCCAGCCAGAGAACCGCACAGCCGATATCGTCGAATTTGTAGACTTTGCCGGTATCTGGGTTGACGATCTCGGCGGCGTACTTGCGTTCGCTCAGGACCATTTTGCACCGCTCGCAGACGTCCCGGTCCCAGTGGACCGGTTCGAACATCCCCTTTTTGCGCTCTTTGCACCCGATCAGCATCGGCAGCGCCGCCACCGCGATGAGGCAGAATTCACGCCGTGAGCGGTTCATCCTCGACCACCTTTCCCAGTTCCATGTACACCTTGCGGTTGACCAGCCCCTCCAGCTCTTCGAGCCGGTGGGTGACGTAGATCGCCGAATAGTCGTAGTCCAGCTCCGACAGGAGGCGATAAAAGAGCTCCCGCGCTTTGGGATCGAGGCTGGCGGTCGGCTCGTCGAAGACAAAAAGCCGGCTCCGCCGTGCCAGGGCGATGGCGATGAGGAGCTTTTGTTTCATCCCCCCCGAGAGTTTGAAAAAGGCCTTGGAGGCGTGGGATTCGAGGTCCAGATCCATCCGGCCCGCCTCGGCCGCCACCGCCGCAGCCGGGACGCCGCTGCTGCGCTCCACGTACTGCAGCAGTTCCCGGATACTCAGCTTCACCGGCGGCGGCAGCTGAGGGATGAACGCCACGGAGGCGAGCACCTCCACCCGCTGGCGGACCGGATCCTTCCCCAGGACCCGGATCGACCCGCCGTCGAGGTGATAAAAGCCCAGAATCGATCGGACCAGGGTCGTTTTGCCCGCTCCGTTGGGCCCCAGCATGGCGATCCGGTCTCCGGCGCGTATCTCCAAGGTGATCCCGTCCAGAACCGGGGTCTTCTGGAAACGTTTTCGGACATCGCGGATTTCGACGAGGGCACTCAAATCAGATCCTTCAGACGGAAGGTAAAATTGTACGCGTCGGTATGACACACGTCGAAACAACGGGCGCACAGGGTGCAGTCTCCGTTGACGACAAGCTGTTTGGTAATCCCCTTTTCCTTGCGCTCCCGGTCGTATTTGGGTTTGGTGAATTCGATGACGTGGTTTTCGAAACAAGCGTCCAGACAGGCGCCGCAGTGGTCGCATTTGTCCATATCCCACTGCACCCGTGTGGCGCTGATCCATCCCACGAGGTTGTAGGTGGTCCCCACGGGGCAGATGTATTTGCACCACATCCGGCGGGAGTAGAAAATCTCGAACGCCAGGATCACCGCCACCCAGACGATCGCCAGGCTCCAGCCGTAGACGATGAAACGGCTCAGGATCCCGATGGGGTTGATGATCTCGAAGACCAGGAATCCGTCCACGAAGGTGACGATCAGGAAAACCGCCCAGAACGCGAAGCGGATCCGGGGATCCCAGGGGCGGTCTTTGATGATTTTTTTCCGGACCAATTTCTGGTGCCAGTATTCCCCCAGTTCACTGAGCACTCCGTAGGGGCAGGCCCAGGCGCAAAAACTCTTTCCTCCCACCAGCAAATAAAAGACAAAGATCGTCGCCGATCCGATGATCATGTTGGTATGGATCACATGGGTCGCCGTCCAGGTCTCCAGAAACGTGAACAGATCGATCAGGTGGAATCCCAACAGCCTCGAGCCGTTCATCGTCCCTTCGAGGAGCTGTACGTCGATATGATAGGAGAGGAAAAAAGCGATATTGATCGCGATGACGCTCAGCCAGCGCCAGAAACGCCAGGTGGGCCGGATCTTCCCTTCCCGCGTCCGGTAGTAGAAGGTGGAGAGAAACGACGCCCTGAGTATGTCGCGAACGCTGCTGTTGTACCGATCCATGGTTGCTCCTTCTTCCCGGTCTGCCGGTACCCGTTTATTGTCGCTGCGACGCTTCGAGCTTCTGCTGGAACGTGCCGATCTCGTCGGCAAGCGCCTTGAGCTGCTCCTCGTTCATTTTCGAGAGCAGACCGTACATGACGTAGTTTTTCCGCTTGCCGCTTTTGAAGTCGTGCAGCGCTTTGAGCACATAGTCGCTCGATTTTCCGATCAGTTTGGGACCGATAATCCCCTCGCCGTTGACCCCGTGACAGGAGGAGCATTTTTGTTTGTAGAGGGGACTGACCTTGAACGCCATGAGACTTCCGGCCCGTTCCTGAAGGGATTTGAGCTTCTTGGCGGTCTCATCCTCCTCTTTCGGGGCTTGGGGCTTCACGGGCGTCGATGCCGGCTGTGCCGCGGCGGCCCCGGGGTGTTTCTCCACCTTCACCTCCATTTTGGTCCGTTCGATCAGCTTGCGGATCTCCCCGAAACGGTCGGCTTCCCGATCCAGACGGTACATGAAGACCATGGCCCAGATCGCCAGCAAGGTGGCGGCGGCCGCGATGATATGTCGAATCATTTTCTCCTCTCCTCCCTCAGTTTTTGGATTTGCTTGTTGAATGCGGCGATCTCGTCGGCGATCGCCTTGAGCTTCGCATCGTCGATCCGGCTGACCAGATCATGCATCAGGACGTTTTTCCGTTTGCCCGTTTTGAAATCCATCAGCCTCCCGTAGATGAAATCCCCGCTCTTTCCCAGCAGCGACGGCCCGATCACTCCGTTGGCGTAGTCGTCGTGGCAGGGGGAGCAGCGGACGATGAAGTCTTTGCTCAGTTTTTTGATCATCAGCTCGATCTGCACCCGCTCGTAGGGGGACCGGATGTGGAGATAGGCATCCAGAGTCGTACGGTGCTTCTGCTCGGCGACGGGCGCCTCCTTTTTCGCTTTGTTGTACGAATAGTAGAACTCTCCGCTGTTGGCTTTGGAAGGTCCCTCTTCGTTCACCTTTTTGACCGCCCCTTTGGTGACGGTGATCTGGGGAGGGGACGCCGCAGAACTCCGGGATGTTTCTTCTTTTTTCCCGCCGCATCCCGTCATCAGGAGGGCACACAGACCAATCGCCGTCCACACGCGTGCATTATGCATTGCTCTTTCCTTTTCCGTAGAGATCGGCGTAGCTTTTGCGGGGGATGATTTTGATCACGTCGGTGGGACACAGCTCCACGCAGGCCCCGCAGCCGTTGCACGCTTCCCGGATCTCGGGCAGCAATCCGCCCCCTTTGGCGTCGACCATCCCGATCGCTTTGCTCGGATCGTCGGGATAGGGACACATATCGGCGCAGATGGTACAGGGCTGTTCCCCCCGATGTTTCTCGAGCTTCTGAAGCAGCTTTTTCTGCAGGACCGTTTTTTCCGGATCGTCGTCCCAGATCACCGCTTTGCGGTTGCGACGCTCCTCGGGGGTGAGCACCCTGGTATGTTCGTAGATCCGGTCGATCGCCGCATCGGGGACCGGTTCACCCGTTTTGGCCAGACATCCCTGGGGGTTGTGGACCACGGCGATTCCCATGTGTATGTATTCGATGCTGTCGTGCTCGTGATTCAGCGCACCGCTGGGACAGGCCAGGATACAGGGGAAAGCGGCGCAGAGGTAGCACCCCCGTTCCCGGGGTTCGATATAGGCCATCCCTACGCCGGCCCGCCCGTCGATATCCTCCAGTCGGATCGCATCGTAGGGGCAGACCTGCAGACACTGGCCGCATTTGATGCACAGGCCGATAAACTCCTCCTCCGGCACCGCTCCGGGAGGACGGAGCCTGGGGCCTTCCGCCTCGAGATAGGGGGCTCCCAGGATTCCGCCGGCCGCCGCCAGCCCGAGAACCCCGAGTCCGGTCATCTGCTGGATGAACCTGCGTCGGTTTTTGTTTGTCTGTGCACTCATCGGGCACCTCCCTTTTCCAGTTCCGTTTCGTACATCACGGGGTGGGGATCCTCCAGCAGTTTCACCGGCTCGGAAAACGGCGCCAGCTTGGCCAGGAAATTGAGGATCGATACCACCGGCGAAGCGTAGAAGAATTTGACGTTGGGATTGATCATCCACATCCGATCGGCATAGTAGTAGAGGCGGTAGGGGGTATCACCGATCCCGTCTCCATCCTTGTCGAATCCTTCGTAATCGTCCCAGTAGTTGCCATCCCACCGGTTTTTGACCGAGTGGAGCGTCACCTGATCGTCGTCGTAGACGTTTTCGATGTTGCCTTTGAAGATGTTGCCGTGGATATAGTTGTTGATGCTGAGGGAATGGAAGTTGATTCCGATGGAGTTGTAGACGATCCGGTTACCGACGATGGTGTTGTTCTGGTCGGGCTGGAAGGGGCTCCGGTCGATATAGAGCCCCCGGGCACAGTAGATTACCGTATTGTCCTTCAGGGTGAAGTTGCTGCAGTCTTTGAGTCCGATCCCCAGCCCCGTGGTTCCGACGGAGCTTTTGATCGTATTGCCGATCGCGACCGAATCGCGCGAATACATGAAAAAGATCCCCACGGAGTTGTGCTCGTAGGTGTTGTGGAGCACTTCGTTGCGCCCCGCGTACATGAAATGGAGCGAATAGCGGCTGTATTCGCCGAAGTTGTCGGCGATGACGTTGCCGTGGCTGTACCAGACCACCATGTCCCGGGAGTGAGTGATGTGGTTTTCACTGACGTTGTTGTCGTTGCTGTACCACAGCCGCACCGCGTCGCCACGGATCCCCAGGGGAAAGGGTTTGGATCGGATCCAGTTGCGGGTGATCCGCGATTCGCTCACCTGCTCCATGTCGATCCCGAAAAGGCAGTCGTCGATCCGGCAACGATCGATCGTCACGTGTCTGGCCTTTTTGATCGAGACGCCCGCATCGACCCGTTCGTGTTCCTTGCCGCTGTGCAGGATCGTCAGATTCCGCAGGGTCACGTAATCGCTGCGGATCGTCACCACCGTTCCGTTCCCGTCACCGATGATCCTGGCATCCTGAGTTTTGCCTTCGATGATCAGGGGCTTGTCGATGACGATATTCCCCCGATATTCTCCCGGAGGGAGGGTGAGCTTCGAGCCCGCCTCCGCCCGGTCGATGGCATCCTGCAGGAGGTTTCCCGACAGAATCCCTGTTACGGTCACGATCATCACCGCCGCCTTGAGCATCGAAAGCTTCCCATATCAGGCCGTCTGCCCCGCAGCGCGTCGCGCCTTGCGCTTGGCCAGAATCGCCAATAGGCTGAAAAGGCTGATCGCCAGCAGGATCCAGAATCCGATCGTCGGATAGGAGTGGGTGGTAAACTGCGCCACCTTCCCGTCACCGAAAACAGTCGGCATGAAGGGTTTGATCTTGAACGCCCCCCAGGGGTGCATATGATGCCCGAACCAGTAGAGCCAATAGGCGTAAAATCCCAGGAAAATCACCGGCAAAAGCACCGGCAGCCACATCAGCCAATCGAGGATCCGGGAGTTGTAAAGCGTATACAAGACCATCAACAGTGCCACAAGTACCAGAGCGTAGGGGGCGATCGCCCGCAGATAGGGAGCTCCCCTCTCCATAGGATCCATCCCGATGAAATGGTTGATGGTGTTCATCTCGTGCACGTCGCCGCTGAAGCCGTCGAAATGGTAATAGACGGGGATCCCCTCGGGGAAGGCCTCCTTGGGATAGTTGGGAGCCTCCAGGGCCACGTACCAGATCGGAGTGGAAGCCGCGGAGAGTTCCGCGTCCTCCTCGATCATCTTCTTCAGATCCCCTACCGCATCTTTGGGGGTATTGGGGCTGACATAGCGCCCCTTCTGATAAAAATTCCACACCTTGTAGGAGATCGCCGGGATCTTGTCCGCTTTCCCCGCCCGTGTCAGCTCCACCACATCATGGGTAAACACCGCCGGAATGACGAAAAAATAGAGCAGCAATCCCAGGGCGATCAGTGTGAAAATCCGCGCTTTCGTCAACGATTTATTCATCTCCTCCATCCTTTCTCGCAGGGAATTCACCTCAATGGTACTACAAGTACCCTACGCAATTTTTGACCTGGGTCAACCTCTGTAAAACTTACAAAAATCCCATTGTACAGGAACTTGATGGCATTATTTCTCACCATTTTTTATAGAGAAATAGGAAAAACGGGGCGCAGAAGATGCGCCCACAGGACAGGTCAGAAAAGATTGGCGTTTTTATCGATCCACTTGAGGTATTCGATGATGTCATCTACCTGCTTCTCGGTCATACCCTGATTGGGCATGCGGAGGTTGAAGTAGTTGATCATCGACTTGATATAGGGATCGTCATACATCTTTTCGGGATGCAGGATCCACTTCTTGACCCATTTTTCACCGTCTTTGTGGCGCTGGAGTACGCCGACAAGGTCGGGTCCGGAGGAGACTTTTCCGATGACGTGGCATCCGTTACATCCCCCTTCGAGGTACGCTTCGTGTCCTCTGCGTGCCGCTTCGCTCATGGGGGTCGCCAGCTTCTTGACCAGCAGATCCCGGGCGCGGATACCGACGTCGGCGGTTTTGACCATGTACTGCCAGATCATGTTCTCGAAGAGGATCGCCTTGTTCAGATCGCCCGCTTTGTAGGCCGCATCGGCTTTCTTCTTCTGCTCGGGGATCTTGCTGTACTGATCCAGGGCATCCTCCACCAGATGCTTGACGACCGGATATTTCTCGTAATGGTTCTCTTTGAGGAACTTCACGACGCTCTGGATCACCTTGTCGGTGGCCGCGTTGGTGGCAACGATCTTTTTGTACTCTTTCTCCAGCTCCTCTTTGGTCATTTTGGCCAGTTTGAGCTTCTTGGCGGAGATGTAGTGTTTGTTGGGATCCTTGACCAGCAAATATCCCATCATCTCCAGGTGCAGCGCCGAACAGAACTCCGTACAGTAGTAGGGGAAGACCCCTTCCCGATCGGCTTTGAAAGTAATGGCGACCGTTTTTCCGGGCTCCAGCGACGCATGGACGTTATAGTCGTCGATCGTGAAGCCGTGGGTTTCGTCTTCGGCCCGCTCCAGGTTGGTCAGATAGAAGGTGACCGTATCCCCCAGATTGACCGTCACGTGCTCGGGATTGATATGGGAGCGTACCAGCGTACCGTAGACGTAGACATGGTTGCCTTTTCGCACGATGTGCTCTTGTCCGGCCAAAGTCTTGCCCACATGCTGCTTCCCGGTAAAGGGGTTGGTCCCCATTTTGTAGCGCACTTCGGGATGCAATTTGCTGGCCCGGATCGCCACAGCCTGGTGGGGCTCACCCAGCGGTACGGGCATATCATAGAGCAGCTGCATCTTCTTGCCGCTGATGTCGATCAGCTGATGGTTTTGCGGATGCAGGGGTCCGATTTCGTTGAACCGGTCGATCGCCAGCTTGTTGAGGGCGATGATGTACTCACCCTGGGGATCCTCGGTTTTCCCTTCCATACCGCAGAGGTGTCCGATGTTGTAATTGACGTTGACACGATCCTTGACCTTACAGGTCAGG
The DNA here is from genome assembly GCA_027081405.1 of Campylobacteraceae bacterium. Taxonomy (GTDB): domain Bacteria; phylum Campylobacterota; class Campylobacteria; order Campylobacterales; family Sulfurovaceae; genus Nitratifractor. The sequence goes on from JALWKO010000014.1 coordinate 12,530, forward strand.
TAATCCCATTTGACCACCTGGCTGTCCACGTAGAGCGAGGTGTAGATCTCTCCGTCGGTTTTCCATTTGGGGCCGAATTGGTTGTGCAGGGGCCCGAGGCCCAACTCGGCCTGGCAGTGCATCGCCTTTTTCATATCGATGATGGGGATACCGTAGGGATCCTTGCCCGCAAAATCGTGGTTTTTGATTGCTTTCTGGATCTTATCCCAGCTGTAGACCGTCGCGTGGGTGTCGAGCTTCCCGCAGACGACGATGTATTTCCCATCGGGAGAAACATCGACACCGTGGGGGGACTTGGGCTCGGGGATCAGGAAGAGCGCATCGTTTTTGACCGCCACGTCGATAGGAATCACCTTCATCCCGTTGATGATCTTGACGTTTTTGGGATCTTCGGCCAGTTTGGCCAGCTTTTTCCAGTTGTAGACATGCAGATAGTCGGTATCGTTTCGACTACAGCCCGCCTCGAACGGGGGGAGCCCTTTTTCGATCCCGCCGGTGTACATTTCGGAGTTGAAGCTGTTGGTGAAGCCCCATCCGTAACTTGCTTCTTTTCCGGCGTCGGAGAGGTCCTGCATATATGGCGGCATCTCGATGACGAACGATTTTTTGGGAAGAATCCGACCGATTTTCGGATCGAATTTCCATACCGTCACCCCGCCGCGATAGGTCTCTTTGTACTCACTCATGGGGTGCCAGTTGTTATCGAACGGTGCGGCGTATTGACACGCCTCGAGGATATATTCGCTGTTGGGGGTGAAAAAGGCCCCCCCGTGGTCGGATTTGAAAACCGGGTTGACCACGATCTGTTTGGTGACGAAATCCTTGAGATCGATGACCGCCAGACGCGGGTTGGCCTTGTCGTTGATCACCAGCCATTTCCCGTCATAGCGTCCGTTCGTTTCGGAAAGTGCCGGGTGGTGGGTATCCCCCCAGGTGATCTGCTTGCCGCGGATTTTCCCCTCGGCCAGCACCTTTTTGGTATCGTCGTCATATCCCCACCCCTGCCAGGGCTCCGGAGTGAAGACACCGATGAATTTGAGGATCCGCATCGAGGGGACCCCGTAGACCATGATCTGCCCCGACTGGCCGCCGGAGCTGAAGACGATGTATTTGTCCCGCCCCCCACTCGGGGTATAGGTTTTGGCCGCCGCCAGCAGATCCTGCTGGGTCAGCCCCCGCTCCTTCATCACCTTCTCCAGCTCCGACTCCGCGGAGAGTGTCGAGGCGGTGAAGAGCAGGCCCAAGACCGCCGCCGACAGCCCTTTGGCCGCCGACAGCCCTTTGACCGTCACTTTCATTCCTCCCTCCTTCCTTCACGGGGAATTTTTTCAATACGGCAAAAAACGGGATGTTTCATGCCGCATCGACAACAATTCTACGACAATTGGAAATCGAAAAAATTGATCTGTGTTAAGTTTTTGTAACTTTCTGGAAAAATTTTGAAGCGCGTGGAAAACGGAAGAGATTTCAACGGGCATAATCGATCCGCCGAAGCTCCCGGATGACGGTGACTTTGACCTCTCCGGGGTATTGGACCTTTTCTTCGATATCCCGGGCGATCTCGTGACTGAGCGCGGCGGCGCGATCGTCGTCGATCTTGCCGGCGTCGACGAAAACGCGAAGTTCCCGCCCGGCGTTGATCGCATAGGCTTGCGAGACTCCCTCTTTGTCCTGGGCGATCACTTCGATCTGCCGTACCCGGCGGGTGAAACTCTCGAGCACTTCTCTCCGGGCGCCTGGACGGGCGGCGCTGAGGGCGTCGGCGGCACATACTGCGGCACTTTCGACGTTGATCGGCTCTTCTTGACCATGGTGGGCATAAATGGCGTTGATCACGGTGGGATGCTCGTTGTATTTGCGGCACAACTCGGCCCCAAGCTCCACGTGCGACCCTCCGAAATCCTGCGTCAGGGCTTTGCCGATGTCATGGAGCAATCCTGCCCGCAGTGCCAGCTTTTCGTCTCCTCCCATCTCGGCGGCCATGACCCGCGCCAGACGGGCCACCTCCAGAGAGTGGGCCAAAGCGTTCTGTCCGTAACTGGCCCGATATTTAAGCCGTCCGATCAGTTTGATGAGCTCTTCGTGCATGGGGAAAAGCCCCAGGTCGAGAACTACATCTTCCCCCTCTTCGTAGATGTGCTGCTCGAACTCTTCTTGCACTTTGCGATGAACCTCTTCAATCCGGCCGGGGTGGATCCGGCCGTCCTCGACCAGCAGTTCGATCACTCGGGTGGCGATGGCCCGGCGATAGAGGTTGAATCCGCTCACTACGATCACACCGGGAGTTTCGTCGATGATGATGTCCACCCCCAGCAACTGTTCGAGGGTTTTGATGTTGCGCCCCTCTTTGCCGATAATCCGTCCCTTGTGTTCGTCGCTGGGGAGTGTGACGGTGTTGATGAGCCGTTCTCCGGCGAACTCCCCCGCATAGCGGGTGGTCGCCTGGGCCAGGATGTAGTTGGCTTTCCGACGCGCTTCCTCTTTGGCGATGGCGACCTCTTTGCGGATGATGGCGGCGGTTTCGCCCTTGAGCTTTTTGCGCACGTTCTCCAGCAGCAATTCCCGAGCTTCGTCCTGCGTCATGGAGGCAAGATGTTCGATCCGTTCTCGGAATTCCTCGAAAATCGCCCGTTTCTTGGCTTCGAAACTCTCCGCAATACGGATCCGTTCGTCCAGGGTATTCTCTTTTTGCAGAAGGCGGCTGCGCTCTTCTTCGAGTTCCCGCTCTTTGGCGATCAACGCCCGATTGCGCCGTTCGGCCTCTTCGAGGAGTTTCCGATACTCCTCGTTGAGTTCCCGCTCTTTTTGGCGCCGCTCTTCTTCGGCACGCCGCAGCAAGGCCCGAGCCTCAGCTTCGATCGCCTTGGCCCGCGCCTTGGCTTCGAGCTCCAGATCATCGAAACGGCGCGCCATACTTCGACGCGCCAGCCAATACCCTGCCGCCGTGGCAAAAACGAAAATCAGCGGGGCGATCAGTGCCAGTTGTATCCACATAGATGCTTTCCTTATCGATGCGACGGCGCGTCCCCTCCATTGCGACGGCTTCGTCCCGTTCATCCGACGGAAACGAAAAGAGATTTGAAAATCGAATCGCTATCTTCGAAGATCGATGAAACGCGGTAGGTAAATGACAAATTCGCTATTGAGCGTCTCGATCGATCCGGATTCTCGGCCCCACAATGAGCATATCGGCACGAATATCGTGACGATCGGTGAGGATTTCGGGCGAATAGCACAGGAAACGCTGTACAAAAATCACTCGGTCGATCCGTTTCCCTTCCCGTGCGAAAAATCGATCATACATTCCCCGCCCGAATCCGATGCGCCTTCCCGTGCGGTCAATTCCTACAATCGGTACGATCGCCGCGTCGATCCTGCCCGGGATACGTCGTCTTGAGATTTTGGGTTCTTTGATACCGAACTGTTTGGTTTCCAGCGGCAGACGATATTCTACCAGCCGGAAACTTGGACCCTCCATAAACGGTACATAGACCTTCACCCCCCGCTTGCGCAACCATGCAATGAGCGGACGGACGTCTGCCTCCAGATCCATCGGCACGTATAGCATCACCCGGCGCAGGGGCCACCCTTCCAGCACCGAGCGCAATTGCCGCAAGAGCCGCTTGTCGATCGCATAAGAGCGCCTTGGAGCGCTTCGTTTGCGCAACTGTTCGATCGCCTCACGGCGGAAGCGGGCTTTAGTGGCCATTTACCCCCCTTTGGCTATACTTTGCGATTATTTTCGGTCGCCCCTCGTACCGTTTGGAGGCTCTATGAGTCGTATTGTAGCGCTTTGGATCACGAGTTTCGTCGTTGCACTCTTCCTCGGCGCGTGCCATACAAGTCACAAGCCCACCTCCACACACGACGCACCGATTACCGCCGATACCGCCGCCCCTAGGTCGTCCGTCGCCCCGGCCACACCCCCCTCACCTCCATATTCCGTGAAAAAGCCCGCGCCCCAAACCCATCGGCTGGAAGCACACACGCCGACACCAGTTACACCCCTTCAAAGCACCTCGGGCCGCTTCGTACTCCACAATCTTTATGACCGCAATCTAAGCGTCACTTTTGAAAACGGAAACGTCTCTTTCTCCCCCGTCGCACAGCCCCTGGTAGGCGTCGTACTCTTCAGCGACCGATACGACGCCTGCATGGGGATGCTGCCGTATCTGGGCGATTTGCAGCAGCACAATGCCGATCGGATTTTTTTCGTTGGCTTGGCGGTCTACCCCCGTACATACGGTCCGGCGTTCAAAAAAGAATGCGAAGAGAACGGAGCGTCTTTTTTTGTCTCTTCCGATCCGGAAGTCCCCCGACTCGCACGGCTACTGGCCCAACGCTATACGCACCGGGACAACTATCCGCTACCGTCGATCCTTTTTTTCAAAAACGGTCACTACAAAATGAGCCTCGAAGGGGCAGCGCCCTACGAAACGGTACAATACCTCATCGACCAACTCGCACCCAAAAAACGGGAGGAACAGTGATGCTCGGATTTCTGAAAAAAGCGTTCGGGAAGACCGAAGAGGCGATCAAAGAGGTCCTCCCCGAAAAGAAAAAGATCATCGACAAAGAGGAGTTCGAAGAGGTCCTCCTCGAGGCCGACGTCCAATACGACCTGATCGAGCGGCTACTGGAGGGGCTTCCCGATCGGATCAATCGCACCCAGGCCTACAACTCCCTCATCTCCGTTTTCCAGTACCGGGCCGAATGGATCGATCCTGAGAGCCACACCCCCTTCGTCGAGATGATCATCGGAGTCAACGGCGCGGGCAAAACCACCACCATCGCCAAACTGGCCTACCGCTATCTGCAAGAAGGTCATAGCGTCATCCTGGGAGCTGGAGACACCTTCCGCGCCGCGGCGATCGAGCAGCTGAGCCGCTGGGCCGAGCGCCTCGGTGTCCCCGTCGTCGCCACCCGTCAGGGGCACGACCCCTCAGCGGTAGTCTTCGATACGATCCGCTCGGCCATGGCCAAAGGGATCGAGCGGGTGATCGTCGACACGGCGGGTCGGCTCCATACCCAGAGCAACCTCGCCGAAGAGCTCAAAAAGATGGTCCGGGTCGCCGACAAGGCCCTCCCCGGCGCCCCCCACCGCAAGCTGCTGATCCTGGACGGCACCCAAGGGAGCTCCACGATCAACCAGGCCCGCGCTTTCGACGAGATGGTCGGAATCGACGGACTCATCGTCACCAAACTCGACGGCACTGCCAAGGGGGGAGCGATCCTCTCCATCGCCGACGAGCTCAAAATGCCGATCTATTTCATCGGAACCGGCGAACGGCCCGAAGATCTGGTCCCCTTCCGGGCCGACGAATACGTCCATACGATCCTCGACGAAATCTTCGTCTCCTGATCGTCGATCCGACAGATTTCATCCACTCCGCCGCATTCGTCGCTATACTACGACCAGATCGCACCGAGGATGAACGATGGCGAAAAAAAAGACCCTTTTCGAGTGTCAGTCCTGTGGCTTCCAGAGCCCCCGATGGATGGGCAAATGCCCCAACTGCGGCCGGTGGGAGAGTCTGATCGAGCTCAGCGCCGAGCAGATCAAGGTCCTTCAGGAAACCGCTTCGCTGAGCCCATCCAAAAGCCGGGCCCTCCCCATCACCGAAGTCCAAAAAGAACAGTTCGCCCGGGTCTCTTCCGGAAGCCGTGAACTCGATCTGGTCCTGGGAGGGGGGATCGTCAGCGGTTCGCTCACCCTCATCGGCGGCGCCCCCGGAATCGGCAAATCGACCCTCCTGCTCAAAGTGGCCGGCTCCCTGGCCCGGGCGGGGCAAAAGGTCCTCTACGTCTCCGGGGAAGAATCCGCCGGGCAGATCAAGCTGCGGGCCGACCGGCTGGAGGCCAACCACCCCCAACTCTATCTACTCAACGAAATCCGCCTGGAAGGGGTCCTCTCCGAGATCGAACGGCAGGAGTATTCCCTCATCGTCATCGACTCGATCCAGACCCTTTACAGCGAAGAGACCCCTTCCGCCCCCGGATCGGTGACCCAGGTGCGCACGATCACCTTCGAGTTGATGCGACTGGCCAAATCCCGCGAGATCCCCGTCTTTATCATCGGCCATATCACGAAGGAGGGCTCGATCGCCGGTCCGCGGGTGCTCGAACACATGGTCGATACGGTCCTCTATTTCGAAGGGGACCCCAACTCGGAACTTCGCCTGCTTCGGGGATTCAAAAACCGCTTCGGATCGACCAACGAAGTGGGGATTTTCGAAATGGGCAGCCGGGGACTGCGCGACGCCGAAGGGGTGGCGCGCAAATTTTTCGACAAAGAGACCCTTCAGGCGGGATCGGCCCTGACGGTGGTGATGGAGGGCTCCCGCCCTCTGGTGATCGAGATCCAGGCCCTCGTGGCCGAAGCCTACGGCCACCCCAAACGGAGCTCCACCGGATACGACAACAACCGCCTACAGATGCTGCTGGCCTTGCTGGAGAAGAAGCTCGACCTTCCGCTGGGGACCTACGACGTCTTCATCAACGTCAGCGGCGGGATCCGGATCACCGAACCGGCGGCCGACCTGGCGGTGATCGCGGCGATTTTGAGCTCCTATCGGGACCGGGAGCTCAGTGCCCGAAGCGTCTTTTTGGGGGAGGTGAGCCTCACCGGGGAGGTGCGGGAGATCCCCGCCATGCTCCAGCGGCTGCGCGAATGCGAAACCCAGGGATTCGAAAAGGCGGTGGTCCCCGCCGCACCGATCGAGGAGTGCGGGATCAAAACCTACGTCGTCTCCGACGTGGCCAAGATCGTGGAGTGGATCTTCATCTGAGTTTCCCCAAAAGCGCCTCGATCCGGCGGTTGGCCTCCACGATCCGCTCTTCGGAGATTTCGCCGTGGCGGAGCAGGTCCCGAACGATCGCAACGAGTTGGCGGCGGGTGACGGTATGCCGGGGATCGAGCTGATTGCCGAAAAGGAGCAGATCGTTCCCGGCGTTGAGAGCTAGACGGACCGTCTGACGGAGGGTGTAGCGCTTGGTGATCGCCCCCATTTGCAAATCGTCGGTGATTGCCACCCCCCCAAAGCCCAGCTTCTTGCGCAGCAATCCCTCCACGACGCGTGGGGAGAGCGAAGCGGGATAGCGGGGATCGAGCCGCCGATTGAAGATATGGGCCACCATCACCGTATCGACGATTCCCGCGGATATCAGCCGCCGATAGGGTACAAGCTCCCTCTCTTGCCACTCCCGAGTCACGTCCACGAACCCTTTGTGGGTGTCTCCGCTGGACGATCCGTGCCCCGGGAAGTGTTTGAGGGCTGTCAGCACCCCGTGACGGTGCATCGCCTCGATGAAGATCCGGTCGAATTTTGCCACCGTTTCGGGATCTCTGCCGTAACTGCGCCCCCAATGAACGATGACCCTGTTGCGGGGATTGAGGGCCAGGTCCGCCACCGGTGCCAGATCGTAGTCGATCCCCTCCCGCTGCAAAAGCGCCCCGAGACGATCATAGATCCTGCGGGCGTAGCGCTCCCCTTTGCGGGCGACGGCGGCCGCCGAGGGGACGCGTAGTGAAAATCCGGTTTTGGGCGAGAGCCGCGATACCGCGCCCCCTTCCTGATCGACGGCGATCAGAAGCGGCCTGCCGGCACATCGGCGCAACTGTGCCGTGAGACGACGGAGCTGATCGGGGTTTTGGATGTTTTTGGCCCTCCCTTTTTTGAGCGGATCCCGGTCAAAAAGGATCACTCCACCCAGCCCCGCACGAAGATCCCGCCCTATCGGGCTATCACACGTGATGTGGGTACCGCGAAATCCCAGGACGAAAAGCCGGGAGATCTGCCGATCGCTTACCTGCGCCCACCCAAACATACTCCAAAGTATCCCCATGACAATCCATCGCCGCACGTTCCACACTCCTTTCACGAATCTGTGACATTATACGGTTCACCCTCGGAAAAACGGCTGTGCTATAATTGGCCCGACGTACAAAACACGCAAAGGAATCCCATGCGAACATTTCTCCTGACGCTGACCTTGCCTCTCTTTGTTTGGGCAGGTGGCGCGACCCCCGCGCCGAAAGCGGGAAGCGGTTATCACACCCTCACTACCATCGACGGCAAAACGATCCACTACAAAGGGACCCGAAACGGCCTCGAGATCAAAGAGTACAAAGGGAAAATCGTCTTTTTGGAGTTCTGGGGGACCCACTGCCCCCCCTGCCGGATGTCGATCCCCCATTACATCGCACTCAACAAAAAATACAAAGACAAACTTGCAATGCTGGCCGTGGAGGTACAGGACACCCCCAAAGCGCTCCTCAAACAGTTTGTCCAATCCAGGGGCATCAACTACGACGTCGTCGCCTATCGGGACGCACTACCGTTTGTCAACTACATTGCACGGCGGGCCCAGTGGAACGGAAGCATTCCGTTTTTGATCATCTTCGACCAAAACGGCAATGTCGTGACGATGCAAGTGGGACTCCTCAATGAAAAAGCCCTTGCCGGAGTCATCGAAGAACTGAGCAAGATTCAGGCCAAGAAAAGCGCCGCTTCCACTCCCAAAAAACCGGCTCCCAAACAACCTGCGAAGCAAAGCGCACCAACTGCCGCGCACTGAAGCGGAAAAGGTGGAAAGCGCTTCCTCCACTTCGATCGTTCCAATGACCGCGTCGATAGAAATAGAAGTAGAAAAGCAAATCGGATCAGAGAGTCGATAGGAAATCGGCTTTAGTTTTCACGATCCAGCACATGCCGATCGGGAATTACGGCCGTAAATTCCCCCGTGAAAACCGGTTTTCCTTCCGAAATCCCCTCCACCGCGACGATGCGGCGCTTCCCCTTCTGCCCGACGACACGGGCGTCGAAACGGACACTTTGGCCCTTTTTCACCGGGGCAAGGAAGCGGATCTCCGACGAGGCAAGCACCACGTTGGGATCGTTCACCGCCGCCATGGCGGCGTAGTCGGCGGCACCGAACAGGAAGCCTCCGTGCACGAGGCCCCATTCGTCCGCCGTCATCGCCTTCGAAGGGGTGAACCACACCGTCGCCCTCCCCTCCTCCAGCTCGGTGACCCGACCGCACAGAAGGGGATCGATCGATCGGTGGGTACGCAACTCGGTCACGAAACACTCCTTTGGAACAAGCCGGGAATCGCGGAAGCGGCCGGAAAATCAGTAGGAGAACTTGTATCCCCGCCGTCGGACCGTGTGGATCACCTGGAAGCCCAGAATGCTTTTGAGCCGTTTGCGGATCTGGTTGATCGCTACTTCGACGGTGTTGTCGCTGACGTATTCGGGCTCTTCCCAGAGGGCGTTGATGATCTCGTCTTTGCTGAAGACCCGCTGCTTGCGCAACGCGAGATAGGCCAGGATGTCGAAGGTCTTGCCGTTGAGGGAGACGATCTTGTCGTCGTATTCGATCTTTTTGTTGGCGATGTCGATGCAGAGTTTGCCGATGTCGACCCGGGTTCCGTAGAGGCTGCGCATATTGGCCAGGACCCGGGCGGCGATCAGATCAGGCTCGTAGATGTGGCTAAAGACCACATCGTCCACACCCAGCGCGAAAAAGGCTCGCTGCCGCTCCGGATGCTCAGTGAGGATGATGATCTTGGTCTCTTTTTTCTTTTTCTTGATCTCGTTGACGTATCGCTCGAGGGAAAACTGCACCCCTTCGTCGACGATGAGGATCAGTTCGTAGAAGCGAAAATAGGTGAAGTTACTCGCATCGTAAATGTCACGCGCACTGTCGACGATACAGATGAAATATTTTCCGATCTCCTTCTCGACCTCTTTGGAGAACTCCTCGTCGTATCCAACCGTCAGTATTCTCATTCTCTCCACGCCCCAATCACACGGTTCGGCGGAGGTTTTCGCCCCGGACCCCCGCTTTTCTTAGCGTATTTATATCCAAAGCTTGCTTATTTAAAAATAAAACGAATTTCAGGAATCTTTCGTTATTTTATATCAACGGTTGCGCAGCCGGACGTAGAGCCGGATCGGGGCGGGATACCCTTCGATCGTACGTGTCGGATCGGACGGGTCGAGGAAATCCCCTAGCGACTCCCCGCCGCTCCAGGGTGTGCGGCGTTGCTCCTGCGCATCGGTCCGGCGCATGGCCAATACCTCCATCTCCGCATACCCCGCCCGTTCACACCACCCCCGCAAGGCGTCGACGGTTGGAATGAAATAGACGTTGGGGATCTTGCCATAGCGATGTGCCGGGCTGAGGACCATCTCCCCTTCCCCCTCGATCATGAAGGTGTCCAGAAAGAGCTCTCCCCCCGCTTCAAGCCCTTTGCGGAGGGCCTTGAGGGTAGCGATGGGATCGGTGCGGTGATAGAGGACTCCGAGGCAGAAGATCGTATCGAAGCGCTCTTCATACTCGGGCAGGTGCTCGACCCCCAACAGTTCGTAGCGGATCGGACTGCGGACGAAGCGGTTCAGGAAGAAAAACTGCGAAAAAACCAGCGGCGACGGGTCGAATCCGACCAGCCGAGCGGGGCGATCCTCCTCCATCCGGAAGAGGTAATAGCCGTTGTTGCATCCAATGTCGGCGACCCGTTTTCCCCGCAGATCGAAATGGGGACGCAGCAGGTTGTATTTGATCTGGCTGCGCCATTCGCTGTCGATCTCCAGCGATCCGATCCGGAAAGGCCCTTTGCGCCACGGCATGAGCATCCGGGCCATCTGTTCGATCTGTTCCCGGTGGCGCGCTTCGTACCCGGGAGCGAGACGGACGCTTACCCAGTCGCCCCGATCGATCCCTTCCACTTCCGGCTCGGGGAGCGCGGCGATCGCCTCCTGCAGCGGAGCGATGTTTTTCCAGCCCAGCCAGGCGCGACGCTCCCGCCGGATCGCTTCGAGATTCATTTCTCCAGAGTCGCCTTGAGGATCACCTGTTTTTTCAGCGGGCGGTTGCCGGGACCGACGGGGGTGCGGTTGATCGCGTCGACCACTTTTTTCCCAGCGATCACTTTCCCGAAGATGGTGTATCCCCCGTTGAGCCACGGCGCCGGTGCGACGGTGATGAAAAACTGGCTGCCGTTGGTGTTGGGGCCCCGGTTGGCCATCGCCAGGAGGTACGGTCGATCAAAGACCACGTTGGGGGCGAACTCGTCTTTGAACGGCTTCCCCCAGATCGAGGTCCCTCCCCGTCCGGTACCGGTGGGGTCGCCCCCCTGGATCATGAATCCCCGGATCACCCGGTGGAAAATCGTCCCGTTGTAATACCCTTTTTGGACCAGTTTGACGAAATTTTCCGTCGCCAGCGGAGCGATTTTGGGATCGAGCTGCACCACGATGTCTCCCCGGTTGGTGTGGAGCCGCACTTTGGGCCCGCCGGCGGCCAGGAACGACATCGCCAGAAGCGCCGCCAACACGAAGCGTCCCATCAGCAATCCTTCTCGCAGACCGTATTCAAATGATGGAGAACCGCCTCGAAAAAGGGGCCCGCCTCCCGTTTGTAATCGTCGTGGAACTCGATATAGATGGCGTCCTTGTCGTGCTCTTTGGAGATGTTTTCAAACACCACCGGTTTGAGCCCCGTGGCCCGTTTGGCCTCTTCGATCGCGTCGAGAATCCGCTGCCGCGTCTGGGTATCGGGCCCATAGCGGAGACAGAGTCCCTCGTAGCGCTCCTCCATCCGCATATGGGCTTCGATCGGTCCGGACATGAATGCTCCTTGTGGGGATTTTGATCCAATTGTACCCCAAGAGCCCTTGGGAAATCTTTCCCGGGACTTTTTATGGAAAATCCACTACAATATTGCTACGTTCATTGCCGCATCAAAAAGTTCGAGGGAGTTACTCGGTGCGGTGATATCTGTTCCGAAAGGAGGCATGGTGTCCCTGGCACTCGCCCGCAAATACCGCCCCCGTTCCTTCGCCGACCTGGTGGGTCAGGAGACCGTCAGCCAGACCCTGGCGCAGGCGCTCGATACCGACCGTCTCTCCCACGCCTACCTCTTTTCGGGGCTGCGCGGAAGCGGCAAAACCTCCACCGCCCGGATCTTTGCCAAAGCGCTGCTCTGCGAAAAAGGGCCCACCTCCACCCCCTGCGAAGCGTGCCCCCACTGTACGATGGCCAACGAAAACCGCCACATGGACATCATCGAGATGGACGCCGCCTCCAACCGGGGGATCGACGACATCAAAGAGCTGATCGAGCACACCAAGTACAAACCGGGCAGCGGACGATACAAGATCTTCATCATCGACGAAGTCCACATGCTCACCACGCAGGCATTCAACGCCCTGCTCAAGACCCTCGAAGAGCCCCCCGACTTCGTCAAGTTCATCCTGGCCACCACCGATCCGCTCAAACTTCCGGCGACGATCCTCTCGCGGACCCAGCATTTCCGTTTCAAAAAGATCCCCCCTCGGCTGGTCCTGGCCCACCTGGAACACATCCTCAACCTCGAGGGGATCGATTACGAACCCGAAGCGCTGGAGATCATCGCCCGCAGCGGCGCGGGTAGCCTACGCGATTCGCTCACGCTCCTCGATCAGGCGATCGTCTACGCCGGAGAGCGGATCGACCTCCCCACCGTCACCGGGATGTTGGGGATCATCGAGCCCGGCAAACTCGACGCTCTACTCGATCGGATCGCCGCCAAGGACGTGGAGGGGGTCATGGCCTTCATCCGCGAAAGCGCGGAATTCGAGACCGAGATGATCATCGACGAACTGACCCTCCACCTCAAAGGGCTGCTGCTCAGTCACGATCCCCGTTTCACCCCGATCGTGCTGGACCGCTTCTTTCGGATCCTGGCCGAGGCCAAAGAGCTCCTCTTCATCGGAAGCGACGGGGAGTTCGTCCTGGGGCTGACCTTGATGAAGATGATCGAAGCCCTCAAGATCAAAGAGATCGACGAGATGATCCATACCCTCCAAAAGGAACTCTCCGGCATCCCCGCTCCCACGGCGGAAAGG
>JALWKO010000015.1 GCA_027081405.1 Campylobacteraceae bacterium
CCCCCAGGGCCCCCATCTCCTCCAGATAGCGGGCGATGTAGTAGTCGGTGATCTCTTTGAGGCTTTTGCCCGTTTCACGGATCTTTTTGATGATCTTGTCGTCGATGTCGGTGAAGTTCTTGGCTAGGGTCACCTCGTAACCCAGGGCCTGCAAGGTTCGGCTGAGCAGATCGAAGCTCAACGCACTGCGGGCGTGGCCCAGGTGGGCGTCGTCGTAGACCGTGGGGCCGCAGACATAGATGGTGGCTTGACCTGGGCGGATCGGCTCGAAAGGGACTTTTTTCTTTTGGACGGAGTCGAAAATCTGCATCTGCATGGGATTTCCTCGGGAACGTTTGGGTGGATTATACCTTAGCCATAGACGACTTGCGATTTTGACCAAATTCATTCGTGAGCGTATTCCGTGGATGTATAATGAAACTATGAGCGATCAAATGTTGGGTACCTTTCTGCTTCTGCAGTCGCTGCTGTTCGCGCTGAGCTACTTCCTGGCCGGCTTTCTGGAGCGGCTCAAAATCCCCGGGATCCTGGCGGCGCTTTTCGTGGCGATGGGGGTTCACTATACCCCGCTGGGCACGATGCTCACCAAAGGGATCGACGGCGAGATCTTTACGGTGCTGGCCGACCTGGGGGTCCTTTTTCTCCTCTTTTTCATCGGCCTGCAGATCGATATGAAAGAGATGCGCGCCCAAAGCGGCGAGATCGTCCTGGCTACGGTGCTCAATACGGTCGTCCCTTTCCTGATGGGGATGGGGGTGATGCTCTGGCTAGGGTACGGCTGGACGCTCTCTTTCGTCATCGGGGTGACCCGGATGCCCACCGCTGAGGCGGTGATTGTCCCGATCCTGGATGAATTCAAGCTGCTGCGGACCAAGGTGGGCAACTACATCGTCGGGGCCGGGGTGCTCGACGATGTGATCGAGGTCTTCCTGGTCGCCTTCGTCTCCATCTGGATCAGTGAAAAAACCGGCCTGGTCGCCAGCGATACCCAAGAGATCTGGACCATGGCCATGAATGTGGTGATCTTCATCGTCGTCGCCTGGTTTGTTCGGCGTTTCGTCCTGGTGCCCCTCTCCCACTGGACCCAGGTCAAAGTCTCCAATCTGGTGATGATGATGATCCTGGTGCTTTTCCTTTTCGGCGGCTTTGCCGAGTATGCCGACCTGGGTCTCGTGGTGGGGGCCATCGTGGCGGGGATTTTGATGCGTCCGGTCTTTGACGCCGCGGGAGAGCCGGGAGAGCGGGCCGATCGGGCCACCCGGGCGGTGGCCTACGGTTTTTTCGGTGTGATCTTCTTCCTCTGGGTGGGGATGAGCGTCGACCTGGAGGGGATGGTCAAGGCTCCCGAGCTGGCGATCCTCCTCTTTCTGGCCGCCTTCGTGGGGAAACTGGTCGGGATCTTCCTGATGGTTCCTATGAAGAAGCTTACCGTCAAGGAGGCCTGGACCATCGGGATCGGCCTCAACGCCCGACTTACCACCGAAATCATCGTCGCCAAGCTACTGCTGGATGCCAAGCTCATCGATACCCAGCTTTTCACCGCCCTGGTGGCTGCCTCGTCGGTCTCCACCATCGTCGTGCCGCTGCTCTTTTCGGTCCTGGTGGCCCGGTGGAGAGAGTATCTCATGCGTTCCGCTCCGGTAGCGTCTCCGGCCTCCGGTGCCGCTCCGCAGGCACCCGAAGAGGCGGAGATGCCCTGGCACGCCAAACCCCTCCTGGCGGTGCTGGAGCTGTGCATACCGATCCGAAAACGGGACTCGACGACGAGGAGGCGCGGAAACGGCTGGGGATCTACGGCCCCAACCGGATCGAAGCGGTCCACAAGGAGAAGTGGTACTGGATCCTGCTGCGGCAGTTCACCGACGTACTGATCCTGATCCTGCTGGTGGCGGCGGGGATCTCCTTCGCCATCGGGGAGATGGGGGATGCCCTTACGATCCTGGCCATCGTCATCCTCAACGGGATACTCGGCTTTGTCCAGGAGTTCAAGGCCGAAAAGGCGATCGAGGCGCTCCAGCGGATGCTCTCTCCCAAATGTCGGGTCCTCAGGGAGGGGAAAGAGCGCCAGATCGAGGCGAGGGAGCTGGTCCCGGCCGATCTGCGTCTCGTGCAGGCGGTGAACCTCAAAGTGGACGAGTCGCCCCTCACTGGAGAGTCGGTTCCGGTGGCCAAAAGTCTCAAGGCGGTCCCCGAAGAGGCGCCGCTGGCGGAGCGGAGCGACATGGTCTGGATGGGAACGAGCGTCACCAACGGCTACGCCCGCGGCGTGGTGGTGGCCACGGGGATGGCGACCGAGTTCGGCAAGATCGCCCGCCTCACCAGCGAAGTGAAACAGACCCGTACCCCCCTGCAGAAAAAGCTGGCCGTTCTGGGCAAGAAACTGGGGATCCTCTCCATCGCCATCTCGGCACTGGTGGCGATCGTGGGCTATCTCTTCGGCAAAGATCTGATGGAGATGTTCCTGACCGGTATCTCTCTGGCGGTGGCGGTGGTCCCCGAAGGGCTGCCGGCGGTGGTGACGATCACCCTGGCCCTGGGGGTCAAGGCGATGGTACGCCAGCACGCCCTGTTGCGACGGCTCCAGGCGGCGGAGAATCTGGGCAGTGCCAACGTCATCTGCACCGACAAGACCGGGACCCTGACCCAGAACCAGATGACGGTGCAGAAGATCTGGCTCTTCGGCGGGGCGGTGGATGTCACCGGCAGCGGCTACGATCCGGCGGGACATTTTGAAGCGGACGGAAAGCGGGTCAACTACAAAGCCCGCAAAGACCTGCTTCTACTGCTCAAAACCGGTCTGGTCTGCAACCACGCCTCTTTGAGCAAAGGGGAAGCAGGGTGGAAGATCACCGGCGAACCCACCGAGGCGGCGTTGATCGTCGCAGCGTACAAGGCGTGGCTCAGCCCGGGAGAACCGAAGGTGATCAGCGAATTTTTGTTCAACTCCCAGCGCAAGCGCATGACCGTGGTGGTAGAGGAGAACGGTCAGAAGGTCGCCTACGTCAAGGGAGCGCCCGAAGTACTCCTGGAGCGGGCTGCCTGGTACCTGGAAGGAACCGAGAAGAAGCCGCTGGACGATGCGGCCCGCAAACGCTTCGAAGTGGCCTATGTTTCACTGGCCAAGTCGGGGCTGCGGACTTTGGCCCTGGCCAAGCGGATCCTGCTGGAGGAGACGAAGCTCGATCCGGACGATGTGGAGCGGGATCTGACGCTGCTCGGGGTCGTAGGGATCATCGATCCGCCGCGCCCCGAAGTCCCCGAAGCGATCGCCACGGCCCGCCGGGCCGGAATCCAGGTGATCATGATCACCGGCGACGCCCCCTTGACGGCCCTGGCCATCGCCCGGCAGGTGGGGCTCGACGTGCCCCGGGCGGTGACCGGTAACGAACTGGCGGGGATGGACGACGAGGCGCTGCGGACCGCCCTCAAAGAGGGGGTGATCTTCGCCCGGACCACCCCGCGGGACAAACTGCGGATCGTCAAAGCCCTGCAGGACGAAGGGCTCGTGACCGCCATGACCGGAGACGGAGTCAACGACGCCCCGGCGCTGAAACGGGTCGATATCGGGATCGCCATGGGGCAGCGGGGAACCGACGTGGCCAAAGGGGCCGCCGACATGATCCTGCTCGACGACAATTTCGCCTCCATCATCGGTGCGGTACGGGAAGGGCGGCGTCAGTACGACAACATCAAGAAGTTCGTCACCTATCTCCTCTCCTCCAACACCGGGGAGGTGATCGCCATCTTCGTCAACATTCTGCTGGGCGGACCGCTGATCCTGCTGCCGGTGCAGATCCTGTGGATGAACCTGGTCACCGATGGGATGACGGCGGTGGCCCTGGGGCTCGAGCCGGCGGAAAAAGGGATCATGGAGCGGCCGCCCCGTTCGGTCAACGCCCCTTTCCTCCAGTTGCAGGGGATCATCCTGCTGGGGAGCTGGATCGGGGGTGGAACGCTGTGGCTCTTCCACCACTATCTCGCGTCGGGACTGTCCCAGGCGCAGGCAGTGGCTCTGGCCCAGACGGTGGCGTTCACCGGCATCATCATCCTGGAGAAGATGAACGTCTTCAACTACCGGAGCCTCCGGGCCCCCATGCCGGTGATCGGCTTCTTCTCCAACCCCTGGGTGCTGGGGGCCTGGACGGTGACCGTGGGGTTGCAGGTGGCAGCGGTCTATGTGCCCTTCCTCCAGAAGGCACTCCATACCGTTCCCCTGCGGCTGGAGGACTGGGGGATGATCTTCGCTGTGGCCGTGCCGCTCTTTGTGGTGGTAGAATTGTACAAAGCTTTTGAATGGTGGGTGTTGAAGAAGCGAGGAGCATGAGATGGACTACGGCATGATCCAGTCGCTGGCGATCGTCATCATGCTCGGTTTCGCCATCGGGATGCAGCGGACGCTGAGCTATATGCGTTCGGGTGAACACACCTTCGGGGGGAGCCGCACCTTCGCCCTGATCGCTCTAAGCGGCTATCTGGCCGCTTGGCTGGACAAGCTCTATACGGGGACGGTCCTTGTCGTCGCCGCTGTTCTGGGGCTTATGCTACTGGTTGCTTATTATTTGAAAGTGACGCAAACCCAGCGTTGGGGAATGACGACCCAGATCGCGGCGCTGGTGACCTACCTGCTGGGGGTTCTGGCCTATCGGGGGGAGATCCTCTGGGCCGTCTTTATCGGAGTGCTGGTGATCATTTTGCTGGAGATCAAGCCCAGGCTCCAGGCCCTGGAGCGCCATATCGGCCCCACCGATGTCAATGCGGTGATCCTGCTGCTGGCCATGAGCTTCGTGATCCTCCCGATCCTTCCGGACAAAATGATCGGCCCCTGGCATCTGTTTAACCCTTACAAAACCTGGATGATGGCGGTGATTATCGCCGCCATCTCCTTCGTGGGCTATGTGGCGATCAAGGTTCTGGGGCAGGAGCACGGCGTCTTCCTCACCGGGGCCGCCGGGGGGCTGATCTCCTCCACCGCGGTCTCCATCTCCCTGTCGCAGATGTTCCAGAAACAGTACGATCTGATCAACAACTATGCCGGAGGGATCGCCATCGCCTGTACCTTCATGTATCTGCGGGTGCTTTTCGAAGCCTTTGTCATCCATCCCGAGCTGGCCTGGCGACTGACCCCTGCCTACCTGTTGGCGGCCGGCAGCGGGCTGCTCTACAGCTGGTGGTTCTACCGCCATGCCAAAGCGGCCGAGATCAACTTGGAAAACAGTGCCATCACCAAAAACCCCCTCCAGCTGAGCGAGGCGATCAAGTTCGGCATCCTCTTCGGGATCATCTACGGCGCCATCGCCCTGGTGCAGACCCGCTACGGCAACCTGGGGGTCTACCTGGTGGCGCTCTTTTCGGGGCTGACCGACGTGGATGCCATCACCCTCTCCCTCAGTGAAATGGCCAAAGACGGGAAACTGGCCGAATATGCCGCCATGAACGGGATCGTCATCGCCTCGGTGACCAATTCGGTGGTGAAACTGGGGATCGTCTATTGGCTGGGGGGTGTAAAGCTGGGCTGGAGGCTGACCCTCTTTTTTGTCGTGACTTTGGGATTGGTGGGGATCGGTCTCTGGCTGACGGAGCGGATGATCTGATGGCGCGCAGTCGCGGACCCGCTCCCGAAGACGAACGGTTTTTCGAACCCTCGCGGCAGATCCGTCTGCGCAACGCCGTGGAGGATCTATCACCGTACCCGGGAACTCCCTCAGACTTTTGATGCGGCAATTTTGTTCATAGGCAAGGCGGATTTTTGCAGGACTGGCCGGAGGCTAATGCAAGGAAATCCAACGCAGCATATGGGCAAAAGTGCCGCACCCTACGGGGAGAGCGATACGCGGCGATCTGTGCACAAAAAACTCCTCGAATTCCCTACGGGGAGTCCTTCGCACTTTTTTGCACACATCTCACCACGTCTCGCTCTCTCAAACATCAAGGGAGTTCCCGGGTACGGTGATGGCATATTGCTCCATCGGGGATACGCCCCCAAAGCGACGACGAAACTGGTGGGAGACCGCTATCAGCTCACCGCCAGAGAGCGGCTCGCGCTCACCCACGCCGCCTGGTGCGGGGACGTCTGCCGCCGTAGACCCCTCACGCCGGGGCAGATGCGGGGGAAGCAGCTGTACATCGATGGATTCAACCTTCTGATCCTCCTGGAGACGGCCCTTTCGGGCAGCGTCTTCATTTGGGGAAAAGACGGCCTCTTGCGGGACGTGGCCGATATCCACAGCACCTATCGGATCCGCACGCAGACCCGTCGCGCGATCGAGCTGGTGGCCGAAGCGATCGGGGAGCTAGGGATCGTCTGGGGGCGTTGGCTCTTCGATCGACCGGTCTACAACAGCGGGAGGGTCGCGGCGCTGGTGAATGCGATCGCCGGGGAACGGGAGGCTCTGATGGGGGCCGAAACCGCCGTCGGAGTCGACGGACTCCTCAAACGGTGCCCCAATCCGATTTTCAGCGCCGATTCCCCCGTGCTCGACAGCGGAGTTGCGTGGTTCGACCTGGAAGGGTACATCGTCAGCCGCAAAATCCCCCGGGCCCGGATCGTCACCCTGGGGTGAACGGACTTGTTCCCATGGATGGCTACAATCCCCGCATCGAAACCGTATAGAGCCGCTCCACCTCGTCGTCGTCCAGCCACGTGGTTTTGCCGGTATCGAAAAAGGTTTCCAGTTTTTCCCGGGGGAGGGCGCTTCCGTAGATGCAGCCCGGATGGGCGGGGATGAGCGCCTGCATCAGGGCCACTTCCTTTTCCAGGGGGCGTTCGCAGATATAACACCGATCGAGGGGATGGAGCCGCCCTTCGTGGCGGAGGAGGGCGTAGTGGGTTTCACACACGATCCGTTTGGGGTTCTGTCGCTCCCAGCGGCGTGCCGCCTCGAACAGGAGGTCGAAATAGAAGCGCTCAAGGGTTTGGGTATCCCGCAGATGGGGTTCGAAAAGCTGCACGAAGCGCTGCCAGAGCATCAGACGGTTGCGGCTGTAGAGCCAGTGGAAAGGGATCTGGCTCACCCGCCGCAGCCGGGGGAGGAAAGGACCCGAGTCCCGCTCCTCCTCGAAATCGATGCAGTATCCCAGCTGGAGGATCGAATGGCGGGCGCCGTAGAAACGGTAGTAATCGGCCATTTTCTCCTCGGTGAGGACCGTCAGGATCAGATCTTCGTTTTTGGCCCGCCGCAGGCGGAGAATGAACCCTTTCATCGGCAACTCCGGAAGCTCTCATTAGGAAGAAGAGCGGATCGAGTTTTCCAAAGGGCAGTGGAGTGTCCGGAATATCGAAAGGGAACGTCGGCTTGGGGGAGCTTGCCGGATCGTGCGTGTCGGTGTCGGATACCGTTGCGCATCAGGCATAGACCGAAACGTCGTTGTGCATCGTTCACTCCCTGAGCTCCTTGCCCGATCAGCCGCTTCTAATGCGATTTCGGGTACAATCACGCCCACTTGAGGGTGATCGACCCTACTGAAAAAACGATTAAGGTTGGCTTATGAGAGATCTTTTTACCGCTTTCAAGGACAACTGCGGCTTCGGTCTGCTGGCGTCCATCGACAATATCCCCTCTCACAAAAATCTCGACGATGCCGTTACGGCTCTGTCGCGGATGATGCACCGCGGTGCGATCGCCGCCGACGGCAAGACCGGAGACGGGAGTGGACTGCTCCTCTCCCTCCCTCGGAAATTTTTCGCCAAAGTGGCGAAAGAGGAGGGAGTGACGCTTCCCGACCTCTACGGGGTGGCAATGATTTTCCATCGTCGGGAAGAGGATCTGCAAACCGTCCGAGAGCTCTGTTCGGCCAACGATCTGCGGGTCGTCTACGAGCGGACGGTACCGCTGGATACCAACGCTCTGGGGGAGCAGGCCCTCCAGACCCTGCCGATCATCACCCAGATCTTCGTCGTTCCCGATTCTCTGGTCGGGACCCGGCGTTTCGATGCACTGCTCTATCTGACGCGCAAGGAGATCGAACACCGCATGGCGGAAGATCTGGATTTCTATATTGCCTCGTTCTCCTCCAGTGTGGTCTCCTACAAAGGGCTGGTGATGCCCACCCACATCAAGGAGTTCTATCCCGATTTGCAGGATCCCGATTTCGAGATCGCCTTCTGCCTTTTCCATCAGCGCTTCTCCACCAATACCCTCCCCAAATGGCGTCTGGCCCAGCCTTTTCGGATGATCGCCCACAACGGGGAGATCAACTCGGTTACCGCCAACCGCTTCAACGTCGAAGCCAAAAGCGAGCATATCGTCAGTGACGTTTTTACCGCCGAAGAACTCGATCGCCTCTTACCGATTCTCCAGTCGGAGATGAGCGACTCGGCAAGTCTGGACAACTTCTTTGAATTCTTGCGGGTCAACGGAGTCGATTTCTTCAAAGCCGCCCGTTCACTGATCCCGGCTCCCTGGCAGAACGCGCCCCATATGGATGCCGATTTGCGGGCGTTTTACGAGTACACTTCCACCGTTTTCGAAGCCTGGGACGGCCCGGCGGCGGTGAGTATGTGCGACGGACGCTATATCGGCTGTATCCTCGATCGCAATGGCTTGCGCCCCTCCAAATACATCGTCACCAAGGATCGCCGTCTTCTAATCGCTTCCGAATACGGGGTGCTTCCCATCTCCGATGAGGAGATACTGGAGCGAGGGCGCCTGCAATCGGGCGAGATGATGGGGGTCGATCTCAAATACGGTCTTGTACTCAAAAACGAAGACATCAACGAATATCTCAAACACCGCCAACCCTATCGGCAGTGGCTGACGGACAACATGGTCTATCTGCAGGAGTACATGAGCGACCCGTTCTCCACCGTCGATACCCCTCCGGCGGAGGTGATGGAGGCCCGTCAGCGCTATTTCAACATCACCCTCGAGACCATCGAGCAGGTGATCGAACCGATGGTCAAGGAGGGCAAGGAAGCCACCGCTTCCATGGGAGACGACACTCCCCTGGCGGCCTTCAGCCAGCGGCAGCGTAACTTCACTGACTTTTTCCGCCAAAAATTCGCCCAGGTCACCAACCCTCCCATCGATCCAATCCGGGAACGGGTGGTCATGAGCCTCAATACCGGATTTGGCGAGATCCGAAATATCCTCAATGAAGACGAAGAGCATGCCAAACGGCTCAAGACCGTTTCGCCGATTTTGAGCTACGAAAAGCTGATCATCCTCGAAGAGTTCGGAACCCAGAGCGATCCCAAATACGACGCTTGTTACAAAGCCAAGCGCTACTACACCGGCTTCCGCAAGGATCTGCGCGCCAGCCTTCACGAGTTGGTCGAGCAAATTGTCCGAGAAGTCAAAGAGCAGGGGATCCGCACCATCATCCTGGATGATCATACCCTCAACGAGCAGGTGATGGTGATGCCGATGCTGATGGTGGTTGGCCGGCTCAACCATGCTTTGCTGGAGGCCAAAGTGCGCCATCTGGTGAGCATCGTCTGCGTCACGGGCGAAGTGTATGATTCCCACTCGGCCGCGGCGCTCATCGCTTTCGGTGCTTCGGCGATCCATCCGTATATGCTCTTTCAGACTGTCGCCGCCATCGAGCGCAAAAAAGATCCCGAGGTGGATCTGGCCCCGGTGCTCAAAAAGGTGCGCAAAGCGATCAACGCGGGACTCCTCAAGATCATGTCCAAGATGGGGATCTCCACGATCGCGAGCTATCGCAATTCCATGCTCTTTGACATCATCGGTCTGGGCAAGGAGATCACCGACGAGTGTTTCCCCCGCGCCAACGTGTTGCTTGGCGGTCTGGGATACGCCGATATCGAAGAGCGGATCCGCCGCTTCCATGCCGAAGCCTTCGACCGGGAGACGAGTAACCGGATCTTCCCCCTCAACGTAGGGGGCTACTACAAATACGTCGACGGGACCGAATACCACGATTTCGCCCCGGCGACGGTCCATGCGATCCATCGGGCGGCCATCAGCGGCAAAAAAGAGGATTTCGCACTGCTTAAACAGCGTCTGGAGAACCGGAACAAAAAGTTCATCCGGGACTTCTTCGAATTTGCCAGCGATCGGGATCCCATCCCCGTGGAGGAGGTCGAACCTGTCAGCGAGATCTTCAAACGCTTCTGTACGGCGGCGATGAGTCTGGGATCGATCTCTCCCGAAGCTCACGAGTGTCTGGCCGAGGCGATGAACCGCATCGGCGGCAAAAGCAACTCGGGTGAGGGGGGAGAGGACGCCTCCCGTTTCGGCACGAGCAAAAACTCCAAGATCAAGCAGGTCGCTTCGGGACGCTTCGGGGTGACGCCGGCCTATTTGCGCAGCGCCGAAGAACTGCAGATCAAGGTGGCCCAGGGGGCCAAGCCGGGCGAAGGGGGGCAGCTCCCCGGTCACAAGGTCAACGCTCTGGTGGCGCGCTTGCGCCATACCACCCCCGGCGTGACCCTGATCTCGCCGCCTCCGCACCATGACATCTACTCCATCGAGGATCTGGCGCAGCTCATTTTCGACCTCAAACAGATCAACCCCGACGCGCGCGTGGCGGTCAAACTGGTCTCCACCGCCGGGGTGGGGACCATCGCCGCCGGGGTGGCCAAGGCCTATGCCGACAAGATCATCATCTCCGGAGCCGACGGAGGGACCGGCGCCGCGCCCATCGGATCGATCAAATTCGCCGGGAACCCCTGGGAACTGGGGCTTGTCGAAGCCCACAACGCCCTCAAGGCCAACGACCTGCGGGGATTGGTGGAGCTGGAGACCGACGGCGGGCTCAAAACCGGAATGGACGTGGTCAAGGCGGCCATCTTCGGGGCCGAGAGCTATGCCTTTGGAACCGGGGCTTTGACGGTCATCGGATGTAAGATTCTGCGGATTTGCCATCTCAACCGCTGTACCGTCGGGATCGCTACCCAGGAGAAGAAACTCCGGGAACACTACGAAGGAAGCGTTGAGCGGGTCGTCAACTACTTCACCCTCCTGGCCGAGGATGTTCGGGAGATCCTGGCTTCGCTGGGCTATCGGAGCCTGGGCGAGATCATCGGCCGTACCGACCTGCTCAAAGTGATCGACGACGAATTCGCCAAAAAGTTCGATCTGGAGAGCCTGCTCGTGCGCCTGGACGGTCCCGATACCTGCCAGGTGCCTCGCAACGAGCCGTTCGACAAGAACGAATACGAAAAAGCGATCCTCGAAGAGGTGATGCCCGCTATCAAGAATCCTTCCGAGAGTATCGTTTTGGAAAAGGAGATCAGCAACCTCAACCGGAGCTTCGGAACGCTGATCTCCGGCGAGATCGCCAAATACTACGGCGACAAGGGGTTGCCCGACAAGACTATCGAGCTACGGCTGCGAGGTACCACCGGCCAGTCGTTGGGGGCGTTTCTCAGTCACGGCGTGGCGATCTATGTCCATGGCGCGGGCAACGACTACGTGGGTAAGGGGATGCACGGCGGACGGATCGTCATCACCGGCGACAAGAGCGGGGAGGCCTTCTCCTTGGCGGGGAATACTTGCCTCTATGGTGCCACTGGCGGCAAGCTCTACGTCGCCGGCCAGGTGGGCGAGCGTTTCGCGGTGCGCAACTCGGGTGCCATTGCCATCGTCGAGGGAACCGGCGATCATGCCTGTGAATACATGACCGGCGGGGTCGTGGTGATCTTGGGACGCACCGGGGTCAACTTCGGAGCCGGTATGACCGGCGGAGCGGCTTTCGTCTACGACATCGAGCACGAATTCGTCGAAAACATCAACCGGGAATTGATCGAAGTCTTGCGCATCGATACCGAAGACACCGACATCGAGCGCTACTATCTCAAAAAGCTGCTCAAAGACTATTACAACGAAACCCGAAGCCCCAAGGCCAAGGAGATCCTGGACAACTTCCGTGTGGAGATCCGCAACTTCTGGTTGGTGCGCCCCAAGGATATGAAAGCGCCGTTCAAGATGATCGTCGAGGAGGGTGAGTAAGATGCTGAGATTTTTTGAACTGGAACGGATCGATGCCGTCAAACGGGACGTTGTCGAGCGGATCAAGGATTTTGACGAGATTTACGAGATTTTCCGCCCCCAAAAGGCGTGCGAGCAGGCTGACCGGTGTATCCAGTGCGGCGATCCGTATTGTCACAACGGCTGTCCCTTGCACAATTTCATCCCCCACTGGCTCAAGCGTACGGCGGAGGAAGATTTGGAATTTGCGTTCAACCTTTCCAACGAATCCTCTCCCTTCCCCGAAGTGATGGGACGGATCTGCCCCCACGACCGGCTCTGTGAAGGCTCTTGCACCCTCAACGACGGTTACGGTGCCATCACGATCGGATCGATCGAAACCTTCATCAGCGAAGAGGGCTTCAAGCGTGGCCTGCGTCCCAAGTTCTCCAAAGAGAAAACCGGCAAGAAAGTGGCCATCGTCGGGGCCGGTCCCGCGGGACTTTCGGCGGCGACGTTTCTGCTGCGGGAGGGGATCGATGTGGAGATCTTCGACCGGCAGAACCGCCCCGGCGGGCTGCTCACCTATGGGATCCCCGGTTTCAAGCTCAACAAACAGGTGGTCCAGCGCCGGATCGACCTCCTCAGGGATGCCGGAGCGGTTTTCCACCAGAACACCGAAGTGGGCAGGGACGTTCCGTTCGAGGAGCTGGTGGAGAATTTCGACGCCGTCTTCATCGGGGTGGGGGCCACCAAAGGGCGCCGTCCCGGGATCAACGGCGAGGACGCCAAGGGGTGCTACCTGGCGATGGAGTTTCTGGTGGACATCCAAAAAAAGCTCTTCGGCGAGGAGCGGGAGCACAATATCGAAGTCAAAGGGAAGCGGGTCGTCGTCATCGGGGGCGGCGACACCGCCATGGACTGCGTCCGCACCGCGCTGCGGGAGCAGGCTTCCGAGGTCAAATGCCTCTACCGCCGGGACGCCCACAACATGCCCGGATCGCGCAAAGAGTATCTCAACGCCAAGGAGGAGGGGGTGGAGTTCGAGTTCTACACCGCCCCCAAGGAGATCCTCCGGGACGAAAACGGTGCCGTCATCGGCGTCGAGATGGTCAAGACCCGGCTGGGGGAACCCGATGCCAACGGCCGCCAGCGGGTCGAGGAGATCCCCGGCAGCGAATTCACTGTCCCCGCCGACGTGGTGATCTTCGCCCTGGGCTTCGATCCGGTGGCCTTTCCGTTCCTGGCCGAGAACGGGATCGAGACCGACAAATGGGGCGGGATCGTCGTGGACGAGAATTACGAAACCACCAAAGCGGGGGTCTATGCCGGGGGCGACTGCCACCGGGGTGCCGACCTGGTGGTCACCGCCGCCCGGGACGGTCGGGAAGCGGCTCGTGCCATCACCCGCAAACTCCTGGAAAACACCGGGGCATGACCCCTTTTTACGAGGCGGCGCTGGAAGCTTCGCGCCGCGCTTTCTCCCTCCTGCACAATCCTCCCGCAACGCTTCTGCACAAAGATCGCGGCATCGGTGCCGGAGGAGATCACAGCAGCGGGATCGATCTAGCCTGTGAAGCGTTGTTCTTGGAAGCGCTTGCTCCCTTCGGAACGATCGAATCGGAAGAGTCGGGACGGGTCGGTTCGGGGGAAGGGACTGTGGTCCTCGACCCGCTGGACGGCAGTTCCAACGCCCTGAGCCGTTTCCCCTACTACGGAGCCTCCGCCGCCTTGCTCGATCGGAAAGGTGTCCTCACCGAGGCGTTTGTCGCCAATCTGGCCACCGGAGAGTGTTTCCTCCTCGATCCCGCCACCCAGCTGCCGCTGTGCGGGACGCTGGATGGGGAGCGCTTCTTGCCCGTTTCCCCTCCGCCGGAACCGGAGATCGGACTTTTTGAAAAAGCCTATGCCCATCCCGAAGCCGTTGCGGCCCTCTCGGATGCAGGATTCAAGTTTCGCGCCCCCGGCGCGGTCGCCCTTTCGCTGGCCTATGCTTCCCGGGCCCGATTCTTTCTCTACCTGGGGGAGCTGCGCACCTACGACTTCGCCGCCGGACTGGCGTTGTGCCGCAATCTGGAGGTGGAGGTGGGGGAGCGTCACGTCCTCGTCGCTCAGGACCCCGATACGGCGGTCGCTTTGCGGGGAGTATTGGGGGAGATGCTGGTCGATTAATCCCGTTTCGTTACAATAATCGTGTATTTTTCCACCCCGTAGCCTCCAAAGGAGTCCCATGAATTTCGGAAATCTGTTCCGGGGAATGCGCAAGCAATCCCGCGATGCCGAAGCCCCCAGCCACTGGATCAAATGCCCCGAATGCCTTTCGCTCATGTACTACAAGGAGGTGGAGGCCAAGCACAACGTCTGCCCCAAATGCGGGCACCATTTCCGGATCGGGGCGAAGGAACGGATCGCATTGCTGGCCGATGAAGGGAGCTTCGTGGAGCACGACGCCAATCTCGTCCCGATCGACCCGCTCAAATTCGTGGACAAAAAAAGCTACAAAAAGCGGATCGAAGAGGGGAAGGCCAAAACGGGAGGTCGGAGTTCCTCGGCGATCAGCGGAAGCTGCACGATCGAAGGGAATCCGGCGGAACTGGTGGTTTTCGATTTCGCCTTCATGGGGGGATCGCTGGGTTCGGTCGAAGGGGAAAAGATCGTTCGGGCGGTCAACCGGGCCATCGAAAAACGCTCCGGGCTCGTGATCGTCTCGGCCAGCGGCGGGGCCCGGATGCAGGAGAGCACCTTCTCGCTGATGCAGATGAGCAAAACCTCCGCCGCCCTCTACCGGCTCCACGAAAAGGGGCTGCCCTACATTTCGGTCCTCACCGATCCGACGATGGGCGGGGTGAGCGCATCGTTTGCCATGCTCGGCGACATTATCATGGCCGAACCGGGTGCGCTGATCGGCTTCGCGGGGCAGCGGGTGATCAAACAGACGATCGGTGCCGACCTCCCCGAGGGATTCCAGCGCTCCGAATTCCTCCTCGAACACGGTCTGATCGACATGGTCGTCGACCGCAACGACATGAAACACTCCATCGGCCGGTTCCTACGACTGTTCAACTCCCGGGAGGGATAGCGTGGGGCGAATCCGGATCTTCCTTCTCGAGGACGACGCGGCGTTGCGGGAGACGCTGGTCGATTTCCTCGAAAACAACGGATTCGAGCTCTGCTGGGCCGCCGACGGGGAGCGTGCCGAAGATCTCCTCTACGAGGAGCGCTTCGACCTGATCCTCCTGGACGTCAACGTTCCGGGGTTAGACGGATTTTCGCTCCTGCGCCGGGTTCGGGAGCGGGGGGAGGATGTGCCTGCGATTTTCCTCACCGCCCGTAACGGCGTGGAGGATCTGGAAGAGGGGTTCACCAGCGGCGGAGACGACTATCTGCGCAAACCCTTCTCCCTCCGGGAGCTGCTGCTGCGGATTCAGGCGCTGCTGCGGCGCAAGGGGATAGGCGAACACGGCGAGCGGATCGTGGGGGAGGGGGTCGTCTACGATCCGGCGGCGCGGGAGCTCCGCACCCCGGAGGGGCCGGTGGGGCTCAGCGCCAAAGAGGCGAGACTGCTGGAGCTTTTTCTCGACCATCCCGATACGGTCCTCAGCCACGAACGGATCTTCGATGCGGTCTGGGACTACGGAGAGACTCCCAGCGACAGTTCGCTGCGCACCTATATCAAAAAGCTCCGCAAACACATCGGCCGGGACCGGATCGTAAGCCTCAAGAAACAGGGGTACCGCTACGTTGCTCAGAAGTGAACGGCGCAGCCTTCTGCGCTTTTTGACCCTCTACGCCCTGATGGCGGTGGCGGTGGTGACGCTGGTGTCGTATCTGTATTACCGCTCCAGCGAGCGGATCATGCTCCTGGAAAAAAAGGCGATGATGGCCGACTACGCAGCGACCCAGATCCGCCGTCTCGAGCGGCTCCACGAACGTTTCCCCCGGGAGCGCACCTATCCCAGGGATCCACGCTTCCGCAGTGCGATCTACGACGTGGAGTATCGGCAGATCTTTTCGACGATGCGCAACAACGCGGTCGATTTCCTCCGGGATATCTATCGCAAGTATGGGGTGATCCATTTCGTCAAGCTCCTGGACCGCTACTATCTGGGGGCGAAATACCTGTTTATCGAGATCCCCGACGACCGTCGATGGGTCGCCTCCACGGTGCGCAAGATCGCGCTCGGGGCGGGGGGAAGCCTCCTGCTGCTGGGGATTCTGGGCTGGTACTTGGCCCGCCTGTTCGTCCGTCCGATGCGGGATTCGATCGAGCTGCTGGACCGCTTCATCAAAGACACGACCCACGATCTCAACACGCCGCTGAGTACGATCCTGGCCAACGTGGAGATGATCGACCCCGCCCGTTTGGCCCCCGAAGACCGGAAACGGTTCGAACGGATCGAAGGGGGCGCGCGGAGCGTGAGCACCCTCTACGAAGACCTCAAATTCGCCACTCTGGAGAGTGAGCGCCCGCTACAGATCGAGCCGTTCGCGATGGAGGAGCTCGTGCAGGAGCGCCTCGAATTTTTCGAGCCGCTAATCCGTGCCCGGGGGCTTCGGATCCACCGTGATCTGGAGCATGCCCCGATCCGGGCCGACCGCCAAGCGATGGCCCGGGTGGTCGACAACCTCCTCTCCAATGCCGTCAAATACAACCGCCCCGGCGGGACGGTGACGGTACGGGTCGGTCCCGGGATCCTCGAGGTGGCCGATACGGGTCGGGGGATGGACCCCGAGACGCTAGAGACCCTTTTCGAGCGGTATCGTCGGGGCGACGACGCGGAGGGGGGATTCGGCCTGGGGCTCGACATCGTCCAGAGGATTTTGCGACGGCACCGATTCACGATCGAAGTCCACTCCCGCAAAGGGGAGGGGAGCCGGTTCACGATCCGTTGGAAGGAGTCCTGATGCACAAGATCGTTTTTCTTTTCCTCATTCTCGCCGCTACACTCACGGCAAAATCCGCAGAGCAGAACCCGTTCGACCGCAATTGCGTCCCGTGCCACACCAGCGTGGGAGTGTCGCTGCGCAAAACCTTCATGAACGCCCTGCTGGTCTACAGCGGTAAGGAGAACATGAAGGCGGGGCTGGCCTACTTTCTGCGCTATCCCCGCAAGGACATCTCGGTGATGGGGGAGAAATATTTCGCCACCCATGCGCTCAAAGAGCCCACGACCCTCGATCGCAGGGAGCTCGAAGAGGCTCTCGAAATCTTCTGGGAGCGGTACAAAGTGATCGGTCACCTCCGGTAATTTCACGATTCTTTCACGATTTTCCTGCTATAATGTTCCGTACCAAATCAACAAGGAGTCACACGATGAAAAAGATCGCACTTTCGATGATCTTCGCCGGTGCCGCCCTGATGGCGGCCGACGGTCAGGCACTGTTCACCAAGTGCCAGGGATGCCACGGTGCCGACGGAAAAACCAAGGCGCTGGGCAAGTCCAACCCCATCGCCGGTCTGCCCGCCGATGAGATCGTCAAGGATCTCGAAGGGTACAAAGCCGGTACCCTCAACAAGCACGGCATGGGTGCCGTCATGAAGACTCAGGCCGGTGCCCTGAGCGAAGACGACATGAAAGCGCTGGCCGACTACATCAGCAAGCTCGGCAAGTAACTCTTTCTCCCCGCATTCGCGGGGATCACTCTCCTATTTTCATTTTTTCCCCGTTTTTTATGTTTTCCTAACCGATTGAGCATAATACCTCCATTTTCTATGCTTTTCGCATTCAGAGTCCTTGATCGGGAATGTTGGATGTTGAATTTTGGATGTTGGATTGAGGGGCGTTGCTGCGCAACGCATATCTTTGGAGGCGGGAT
The DNA here is from genome assembly GCA_027081405.1 of Campylobacteraceae bacterium. GTDB lineage: Bacteria > Campylobacterota > Campylobacteria > Campylobacterales > Sulfurovaceae > Nitratifractor. The sequence continues at coordinate 17,688 of JALWKO010000015.1, forward strand.
TTCAGTCCCGCGATGCAGGGCTGAAGTTTTCTCCCCAATGACCAATGCTGTACCCTCGGACTCACGGATCGGATGGAGGATTTCACGATTGTGCGGGGGTATCGCAGCGGTGGATCGACGTTTCAGTGAGTGTTGTGTGGAGTATCGAAAATTTTTGTACGCTTTTGGGGACGGAAGGTAAACCAAGCCCAAAGCACGGTCCCGTAAACGAAAATCGAGAGGATCACCACTCCGAGGGTGACCGATTCGAAAAGCTCCCGGTAGGGATAGTCGATAGGGATCATATGCACGAGGATGATCGAAAGGGCCCCTTTCATCCCCGAAAAGGTCAGGATAAACCACCCCTCCGTCCCCACCGGTTTGATCGCCTGGAAACGTTGGCCGAACCAGGCGAATTTGGCCATGGCCAAGGCCCGGATCAGGGTCGTGACCCCGAACATGATCAGGATCTCCCGGCGATACTCCCAGAGCTTGGATAGATCCACCATCTCTGCCAGGACGAAAAAGATCACTACCGCAGCGATGTACCCGAACTCGCTGGCCATCTCGTAGATATACTCCAACCGCTCCCGGGTCGTCGCCAGCACGCCGCTGAGGCGCATCCGTTGCAAAAAGCTTCGTTTTTTGCGCTCCAGTTGCCTCTCTTCGGCATCGATGTCCCGGTCGATCCAGGCTTTGGTGGAGACGACGGCGACGATGAGGGTGAGGATGCCGCTGAGGTGGAAATGCTCCCCCAGCAAATAGGCCACATAGGCTTCGATGACGAAGGTAAAAAGCTCCCCTCGCTTGTCGGAGTAGAGCTTCATCAGGAGATAAAAGCCGTAGCCAAGCCCCAGGCCGCCGATCGTGCTGAAGGCAAAGACCCGCAGCGCATCCAACGCCGCACTGCCGGCGTCGATCTGCCCTTGCATCATCCATGGAAGCCCGATGAAGAAAAAGGCGATGACTGCCGTGGCGTCGTTGCCCAGCGACTCCCCTTCGATAAGGACTTTGACATCGTGGTCGACGCCCGAAAAGCGCGACAGTACCGATTGGACACTCACCGCGTCGGTAGCCATGTTAATGGCAAAAAGCGCTACATAGCCCCCCAGGGTGATCTGGGGAAAGAGATCGAAAGCCGCCAGACACGCCCCGGCGACAATCGAGAGGGCCACCGCCACCACCGCCAGATAAAAAATCCCCCAGGCGTGTTTGCGCAGATCGGCAAAATGCAGGTGCAGCGCATCTCCCATGAAAATCAGCGGGATACAAAAGAGGATCACCGTATCGAAGTGCTCCCGCAAATCGATCGGCACCGCAGGGCGAAACCAGGTATAGACGGCAAAAGAGCCCAAAAGCAGCAAAAAGACCGACGGAATTCGCAGCCTGGCCGCCAGGGCATCGGAGAGGACCACCAGGCTCAGGATCGTAATGAGCAGAATTTCCGGGGCGAAATGGTGCACACAGGCTCCTTGAGAGATAGAATGTTCGGGAATTCTACAGTATTTTGAGAAAACGATAGGATGTCGGGGGGAATGGAGGATTGAGGATTGAGAATTTTGGGGCGCCGCACAGCGGTGCGAACTGAGTGAAGAGTGAGGAGTGAGGAGTGAAGAGTGAAGAATTTCGGGGCGCCCGGTGGGCGCGTTTTAAATGAGAAATTTCGGTGCGCCGTGCGGCGCGACTGATGTTGGATTATGAATTTTGGATGTTGGATTGAGGGGCGTTGTTTCGTAACGCGTGCCCATGACTAATGACTAGTGACTTGCGATCTGAGGCGTGACGGGCCGTGCATGCGTTACCAAGTTACAGCGTTAATGTGCGGGTTGATGGAGTGAGGAGCCTCTAAATGGTATGCGTCGGACAACGGAAATCAGCTGTCTTTGCCGAAAAGATCCCGAGTGTAGACTTTTCCCCGGACATCCTCCAGCGCTTCGCTCATCCGGTTGGCGACGATGACGTCGCTGCGCCGTTTGAACTCCTCCAGATCGTTGACGACGAGGGAATTGAAAAAGCGTTCTTCTTTGAGGACCGGTTCGTAGACGATCACCTCGATCCCTTTGGCTTTGAGTCGTTTCATGATCCCCTGGATGGCGCTGGATCGGAAGTTGTCCGATCCCTGCTTCATCACCAGCCGGTAGACCCCCACCGTCCCGGTGGGGTATCCGTAAGGGTCCATGGGGAGGCGTGCGATGATCCGATCGGCGATGAAGTCCTTGCGGGTGCTGTTGGCTTCGACGATCGCGCGGATCATGTTGTTGGGGACGTTGTGGTAGTTGGCCAGGAGCTGTTTGGTGTCTTTGGGGAGGCAGTAGCCCCCGTAGCCGAAGCTGGGGTTGTTGTAGTGCGTCCCGATGCGGGGATCGAGCCCCACCCCTTCGATGATCTGCCGGGTGTCCAGCCCGTGGGTTTCGCAGTAAGAGTCGAGTTCGTTGAAAAAGGCCACCCGCATCGCCAGATAGGTATTGGCGAAGAGCTTGATCGCTTCGGCTTCGGTGCTGTCGGTATAGAGGATGGGGATGTCGTTTTTCAGCGCTCCTTGTGCCAACAGTTCGCCGAAGACCCGGGCCCGTTCGCTCCGCTCTCCCACCACGATCCGGGAAGGGTAGAGATTGTCGTAGAGCGCTTTTCCTTCCCGGAGAAATTCGGGAGAGAAGAGGATGTTGTCGGTTCCAAAACGCTCCCGTACCTGCCGGGTGTAGCCGACTGGGACGGTCGATTTGATCACCATCACCGCATCGGGATTGATCGCCAGCACGTCCCCGATCACCGCTTCGACCGAAGAGGTGTCGAAATAGTTGGTGTTCGGATCGTAGTCGGTGGGGGTGGCGATGATTACGTAGTCGGCCCCCTCGTAGGCTTCCCGTTTCTCCAGGGTGGCCCGGAATCCGGGACGGGTGTTTTGGATCAGTCTGGGCAGATATCCCCGGATCTCCTTGTCTTCGATCGGGGAGATCCCCCGGTTGATCATCTCGACCTTTTCGGGGACGATGTCCAGGGCGACCACTTCGTTGTGCCGGGCCAGGAGCAGTCCGTTGGAGAGGCCCACGTAGCCGGTTCCGGCGACGGCGATTTTTTTCATGCGTTCCCTTTTTCGGAAGATTCGGGCGCAACGAACGGTTTCCATCGGGGGGATTGATCCAGGGGCGGGAAGCCGTCTAGAATCTCTTCGGGTTGAAAGCGGGTCTTGTAAGCAAACGCCTTGCAGCCGTCGACCCAGTATCCCAGATAGATGTAGCGCAGACCGAGGCGCCGGGCCAGGGCGATTTGCTGCAGGAGCGAATAGGTCCCCAGGGAGTAGGGGGCGTAGTCGGGATCGTGGAAAAAATAGATTGCGCTGATCCCGTCACGGACAATGTCGATCAGGTCGACTCCGACGAGGCGATCGTCGCGGAAATAGAGCACTTCATATCCGAAGCGGTGGGCCCCTTCGACGAAATTTTCGTAATACTCCCGTTCGGTGATATCATGGTGTTTCCATCCATCCTTGGCCGCTTTCCAGGAGTGGTAGCGGTTGTAGAGCTCCACGTGGGCAGGGGTGAGGCTGGGGGCCTGGATCAGGGTACGGGTCTCGGCGTTTTTGCGCTCCACGCGCCGCTGGGAGCGAGTCGGGGTGAATGCCTCCGTGTCGATACGGAGGTTTCTGCATTCGTTGCATCCGGCACAGATCGGATGGAAAAAATAGTTCCCGAACCGTCGCCATCCCCGCTCCACGACCGCACTGACGAACGCGGGGGTGGCATGGCGGATATAGCGGTAGAGCATCCGCGTCTGCCGCCCCGGGAGATAGGCGCAAGGGTAGTCGAGGGTGCAAAAGTCGGTGCTGGCGAGATCGAGGGGGCTGCTGTCCGATTTCATCGGGCTGATTCTATCCAATTTTTTATTACCGAACCAACTAAACAACTTCAACTTAGAAAGAGCGAGACGTGGTGCGATATGTGCAAAAAAGTGCGAAGGACTCCCCAAAGGGAATCTGAAGACTTTCTTTGTACGCAGATCGCCGCGTATCGCTCTCCCCAAAGGGTACGGCACTTTTGCCCGTATGCGGTGTTGGATTTTTTTGAATTAGCCTCCGGCTAGTCCTGCAAAAATCCGCCTTGCCTACGAACAAAATTGCCGCATCCGAGATGGAGTTGTTTAATCGGTACGGTAATAGGATAAAATTCCAGCAAAAACGGGGTGGGCGCATGCTCCTCTATCAGCCCCCTTACGGGTACTGCTACAACAGCGATTCGATCTTCCTCTACGCCTTCGCACGCCGGTTCCGCCCCCGGGGAGCGCTGCTCGATCTGGGCTGCGGCGTGGGGGTGATCGCGCTGCTTTTAGCCCGGGATTTTCCGGTTCGGGTGAGTCTGGTGGACAAGCAACCCCACATGATCGCCTACGCACGGCACAATTTCGCGATCCACGGGTTGGAGCCGAAGGTTTATCTGGGGGATTTCCTGGAGTGGGAGTGTACCGATCGGTTCGATTTCGTCGTCTCCAATCCTCCGTTTTACGATCCCGGGGTGAGCCAGAGCGCCGATCCGATCCTCAACGCCGCTCGCTACGCCCAGCACCTGCCGCTGGAGGAGATGGTGGCCAAAGTCTCCCGGATCCTCATGCCTCGAGGGCGTTTCGTCTTCTGCTACGACGCCAAGCAGAGCGACCGGGTCCTGGAGTCGCTGCGCCGCCACCGCCTTACCCCCGAGGAGATCCGCTTCGTCCACCCCAAGCTCGACCGGGAGGCCAAGATCGTCCTTGTCTCGGCCCGGGCGGGTTCCCGGTCGCTCTGCCGGATCCTGCCGCCGCTGGTGGTGTTCGGAGCCGACGGGGAGTACGGCCCGGAAGCGGCCGAGGCGTTCCGTCTGGCCGATACCCATTCGATCAAAGCGGAGCGGGCCGACTGCATCCCCTCCGTGACGGTGAAATCTCAAGAAAGGATGGACGATGGGCAACGAACCTGATCCCCATGCCCCTCGGCTCACCCCCGAGGGGTTCCTCGAGCTCGACGGGTACCCCTACCGATTCGACCCTTCGGTCTGTGCCGCCTGCGAAGGGGCGTGCTGCCGGGGAGAGAGCGGCTACGTCTGGGTCCGATACGGTGAAATCGAAGCGATCGCGCGGCATCTGGAGATGGGGGTGGAGGATTTCGCTACAATCTACCTCCGGAAGGTAGGTCATCGCTACTCCCTGATCGAGAAGAAACTGGGAGAGGGCGATTACGCCTGCGTGTTTTTCGACGTGGCGCAGCGGCGCTGCTCCATCTATCCGGTCCGGCCCCGGCAGTGCCGGACCTTCCCGTTCTGGGAGAGTTTCCAACACGACGAAGACGAGGTGCGAAAAGAGTGTCCCGGAATAGTCTGATCCTTGCCGCGATACTTGCGTCCGTGGCGCTGGCCGCCGCCCCCGTACAACCGGTCACCGAAGACGCACAGATCATGCGGGCCATCGTCGCCGACGAGGCGGGGGACTATCTCCGCAGCGCCGCATACTATCTCGATCTCTACGACAAAACCGGCAACGGGTCGTATCTGATCCAGGGGGCTCGGGAGGCGATCCTGGCCGGAGGGGCGAGCCCCGCCGTGAGCCGTCGTCTCGAGAAGTGGCTCCTTTCCCATCCCAAGGATCCCCGTCGGTTCACGGCGGCCCGTTTCCTGGCCCTGCTCACGCTGCGTGCCGGAGACGTCGACGCCGCGATGGTCCTGGCCAGAGCGTGGCTGCTCAAAAGCGACAATCCGGTCGACTGGAAACTGGGAGCCCAGATCGCCCTCAAAGGGGACGAGCCCCGTCTGGCGCTGGAGTTCGTCAAAAAGGCCTTCGCCAAAACCCATGACGAAGCCTATCTCGTCGACGAGGCGAAGATCCTCTCCGAACGGCTCAACGACCCCGACGGGGCGATCGCCCTGCTGGAGAACTATCTACGCATCCACCCCAACGCAAACGTAGGGATCTATCTGCGCTTGGCGCTACTCTATCGGGAGCGGGGGCGCTTTGATCGGATGCTGGAGGTCTACAAGCGTTTGTATGATCGTACGCCCCAGGAGCTTCTGTTCGAAAAAATCGTCCAGCTCTCCTTGTATCTGCGGGATCTGCAAGGGCTCACCCGCTTCGTCGAAGCCCACGCCAAAGGGCACGAACGGCTCTTGTATCGGCTCTACAAGGAGCTCGACCGCTACGACGACGCCATTGCCCTGGCACGGACGCGCTACGCCCAGACCCACGATCCCAAATGGCTCGCCGAAGAGGCGATCCTCCTTTACGAAAAGGCCAAATCCCACAATGCCCTCACGCCGGAGGTGCTACGGCGATTCCGGGAACTTTTTGACCGGGCCCTGGCCGGAGGGGTACACGCCCCGCTGTATCTCAACTACTACGGCTACACCCTCATCGATCACGACCTGGACGTGAAGCGGGGGATCGCACTGGTGCGTCGGGCGCTGGGGCAAAACCCCGACAACCCTTTCTACCTCGACTCCCTGGCTTGGGGGCTCTACAAGGAGGGCAAATGCGACGCCGCATGGCGGGTGATGCAAAAGGTATTTCCCCATGCGGATTTTGTCAAAGAACCGGAGATCCAGCACCACATCCGTGCGGTCCGGGAATGTCGGGAACAGAGCAAGAAACCGAAACGATAAGGAGTCCTTTTGGCCGATATCCTCGATGAAATCATCCGAAAAACCCGTGACGATCTGGAACGGAAAAAAGCCGAATACCCTCTCGAATGGCTGGGGCGTTCTCTGGCCTACAACCCTTTCGTCCCCCGGGACGTCCACGCGGCGTTGCGATCGACGCCGGAAAATCCCTACCGGATCATCGCGGAGATCAAGAAAGCCAGCCCATCCAAAGGGGTGATCCGCGAAGATTTCGACCCCCTCGTGATCGCCCAGGAGTATCAGCAAGGAGGCGCCGACTCCCTTTCGATCCTCACCGAACCCCACTGGTTCCAGGGGGATATCGAATACATCTCGATGGTGCGGCGCTACACGAGCATTCCGCTGCTGCGCAAAGATTTCATCGTCGACAAATACCAGCTGGTCGAGGCGCTCGTCTACGGAGCCGATTTCGTCCTCCTCATCGCCAAGGCCCTCAGCCGGAAGGAGCTCAAGGAGCTGCTGGAGTACACCCGCCATCTGGGGATGGAGGCGCTGGTGGAGATCCACGACAAGGCCGACCTGGTTAAAGCGATTTTCGCCGGGGCCGACATCATCGGGATCAACCACCGCAATCTGGAGACCTTCGAGATGGATATGGGGCTGAGCGAACGGCTCATCCCTCTGATCCCCAACTCCAAGATCATCGTCGCCGAAAGCGGAATCTACGAACACGCGCAACTGGAGCATCTGCACGAAGTGGGGGCCGATGCTTTCCTGGTGGGGGAGCATTTCATGCGCCAGGACGACGTGGCCGCCGCCTTGCGGAAGCTCAAAGGTGATCGGGCATAGCCCTTTCCCGGTCCTTGTCTGAATCAACACGCTCTCTTCGTTATCACCGCGCCAAGTAACTACCTCAAACGTTTGATGCGGCGATTTTGTTCATAGGCAAGGCGGATTTTTGCAGGACTAGCCGGAGGCTAATGCAAGAAAATCCAACGCCGCATATGGGCAAAAGTGCCGCACCCTTCGGGGAGAGCGATAC
>JALWKO010000016.1 GCA_027081405.1 Campylobacteraceae bacterium
GATTTAGCCAGAAACCCTCAGAAAGTCAAAAACTTCTTTCAGGCAGAATCGGTGAGGTATGCAGCATGACTTTGAGTCTGTTTTTTAGTGCCGTAATAGGAGGAGTTGTCTTCGCTCAGAGTGCCCAAGAGATCATGCAGCAAAACGGCTGTCTAAATTGCCATGCCGTAACCGGTAAAAAAACAGCCCCCGCCTTCGCTGGGATCGGAAAACGCAACAAGCGTTTCGAGGGCCCCAACGCCAAAACAGTCATTATGAATGCCATTAAAAACGGATCCAAAGGAAAATACCCGATGTTCTCAAACAGCGCCATGCCTGCCTACGGAAACCTTTCGGAAAAAGAGCTCTCCATCCTCGCCGACTACATCCTTGCCCAATCCTCCAAGGCTCAAGGAGGAAAAGGACGCGGAATGGGGCGTGGAATGGGCCAAGGCAGAGGAATGGGAAGAGGGATGCAATGAGAGACTATCGCCTTTTTCGATGCGATCGAGCCGATCGTCGTCTACGATGACCTTTGCAAATTTCTGGGAGCAAAGCGGGACGGGATTTTGGAGTTTCCCTAACAAGGATATCGTCAAAACCGCGGGCCACAGCTGTGCTACCGTCGCCGGGGCCTACCTGATGGCCCCAAAAAGGTTTCAAGGCGCTCTACGGTGACGAAATCCCTCAGCGCTACGAGATCAAGGTGGAGCTTCGCAAAGCGCCAAGAGAGGAGAACACCGGGGTCGTCGGATCGGTGCTCTATACCATTACCGGCGCGACATACGACCTGGGCTTTGGGGGGATCCCTACCGGGAAATACAATCGAGGGGGCCTGCTCCTTTTCAAAGCTCCGATCGACTACGATGCGCCTCACCCGTCTCGATACCGGCAAAGCGGTTTCCGTGGATTACCGCTCCGGGAAAGTGGTCAACCTTATGGCGATCCTGATGAGCGCCATCAAACCCGACGCGACGGAAGAGGACAAGCGAAGTTTCCCCCGACGCTTCCAGGATATGGTCCAAACCGTCTTCGCACACGCCGACGAAGTGATCGAAATTTATGAATAGGCTATGCGATTTTCAATGAAAAAGTTTTTGCTCTCCTTGACTTTTCGCTATTGTAGCCTCCGCTCAGGCCAAGACACTGACCGTCGTGGCGACCGGATTGAAGAGCGATAAAGGCAAGGTACAATTCTCCCTCTACAACAACGAGGGCAGTATTCCCGACAAAGCGTTGAACCGTTATTTCAAAATGAAACGAGTCCCCATCGTACACGGAGAGGCCCGGGCGGTTTTTCGAAATCTCCCAAGAGGGCGCTACGCCGTCAGTGTTTTCCACGACGAGAACGACAACCGCAAAATCGACAAGGGACTGGTCATGCCCACCGAAGGCGTGGGTCTCTCCAATTACCCGTCGATCAATCTTTTCCATCTGCCCGATTTCAAGAAGGCGAGCTTCCCCCTGGATTACGACAAAACGGTCCGGATCCACGTCATTTATCTTTGACCCAAAATCTGCATTAGACTTCACGTCGTTTGGGTTGAACGTTCACGTTGCGTTCAGGCACTTACGATAGAGTGTCGGTATGAAAAAACTGACAATACTACTCCTGATTACGGTGATCGGTCTACAGGCGAAGCTCCTAAGGCTCAACGACTGCATCGACAAAGCTCTTACGACCCATCCTGATGTGCGGGCATTTATACTGAAAGTACAGCAACAAAAAGAAGGGGTCAAGATGGAGCGTGGAGCCTGGCTGCCTCATGTCTCGATCTACGCCGAATACGACCCCCAGCGCACCTATGTGATGCCCCAGCTTGGGACATTCAACACCGTCAACGACAGCGGCTGGAGTGCCGGGATCAGCGCGAGCCAGCAACTCTTCGACTTCTCCCGCAGTTCCCACTCCATCCGTTCGGCGAAGATCCGTCACGAGATCTCTCGCCTCTCCCTGAAGGAGGCCAAGGCCCTGATGCGCTATGAAGTCCGGGTCGCCTACGCCCTGCTGTTAGTGCAAAAAGCCGCTCTGAAGGTCCGTCACAAGGATCTGATCGCCAAAAAGGCCCTCTACGAGCAAGCCAAAGCTCTGGTGAAGCAGGGACTCAAGACCCGAGCGGACGAGAGCCGTTTCCTCTCCTCGGTCCGTGAGGCGGAGGATGCCCTAGCTCTTGCCCAGTCGGCCTACGAAAAGGCCCGGATCACCCTGGAGTTGTACATCGGCGAACCCATCCGCGAAGGAACCCGCTTCGAAGAGTGGCGGCTGGAAAACGCCGCGAGATCCTCCATCAAAGCCGATCCCAAGAAAATTCTGGCCAACAACCTGCAGGTCCGCATCGCCCAAAAAAACCGGGAAGCCTCCTACGAGCAGTTCCTTGCCAAGCGGTTGGAACGCTACGGTACGGTGAACCTGGTGGCGCAGGCGGATCACTTCGATACCCTCTCACGCTACGACAGTATCGTCGTCGGGGTTCGATATAGCGCCCCGATCTACAGCGGAGGGCGATTGAGTGCCCAGGTCCAGCAGAGTCGTATCGCCGAAATGATCGCTGCGACCGAGACGGATTCCAAAAAACGCACCGTTACCAAAGAGGCCCGCTCCATCCTGGCGGACCTCAAAGAGACCCGCAAGCGTATCGCCGCCCGTCTTTCGCAGCTGCGTTCGGCCGACGAAACCCGGGCCCTGATCGAAGCCCGCTACGAGCAGGGGCTGGCGACTTATATGGAGGTACTGGATGCCGAAGCGATTTGGTTGGAAGCGAAATTGGGACTGCTGAGCGCCTATTACACACGCCTGGAGCGCCAATCCAGACTGGAGTATCTCAATGCGAAATAAGTGGTTGAAATGGGGCGTACTCGCCCTCTTGATCGTCGGCGGAGCCGTGATCTTCTATAAAAAAGTCTATCTTCCCAAATCGACCTACAGCTACGAGGCGGCGAAGCGTGGCGATCTGAACCTGACGGTCTTCGGCATCGGCAATGTCAGTGCCAAAAATATCCACCCCATCGCCTCCAACACCGGAGGAAAGATCCTCAAGATCTTCAAAGACCAGGGGGAATCGGTCAAAAAAGGCGAACTTATCGCCACTCTCGACCCCGTGGATCTGCCCGATCAGCTAGCACAGGCCAAAGCGCTGCTGGAAAAGAGCCGCTTTGAAACTGAAGCTTCCCGACAGGAGCTTCAACAGCTCGAAGCCCAGCAGGAGTTGGCCCGGGCCAATTTCCTCCGCTACGAAACTCTGAACAAACGGGGCTACGCCGCTCAGGAAGAGTACGACAAAGCCCGCACTGACCTGAAGGTGGTCCAAGCCCAGATCGCCGCCGCCAAAGCTCGCATCGCCTCCAGCCTCGCGGAGCAGAAACGAGCCCAAAAGAGCGTCGACGCCCTGCAGCAGAAGATCGACCGCCTGCGCGTCCTCTCTCCGATGGATGGCTATATCGTCCGCAAAGATGCCGAAGCGGGCCAGACGATTGCGCCCCAGCAGCCGATCGTCACCGTCGTCGACCCCGAAGAGGTTTGGGTCAAAGCCTATATAGACGAACGCATCAGCGGCCAGATCGCCAAGGATCAGAAGGCGCAAATCGTTCTGCGCTCCAAAGCGGGACAGAAATTGTCCGGCTTCGTCGCGCAAATCGAAGTCGAAAGCGATCCCGTCACCGAAGAGCGGGTCGTGGATGTGGCCTTCGATAAAGTCCCCATCCCCTTCTATCTCAACGAGCAGGCGGAAGTGACGATCCGTACCGGACAGGTCAAGGGCGCCATCCTCGTACCGCTGACGCTCATCCGACACGACGGGGTTTGGGTCTATCGTAAAGGCGAGGCGCATTTCGTCAAACTTGAAATCCTCGGCAAAAACGACCGCTTCGCTGCGGTCAAGGGGTTGAGAGAAGGGGAGAAGATCCTTATCCCCGATCCCCACAAAAAACCGCTCTTCGAAGGGGCGGACATCCGGCTATGATCAATCTAGCAACCAAAGACATCGCCCATTCCTGGCTGAAATTCGTCATCACGGCGATGGGGGTCGGGATGCTGCTGGGCATCGTGCTCATTATGATCGGGGTCTACCGGGGAATGGTCATCGACGCCCAGGTGCTGCTCGACGACATCGGAGCCGATATGTGGGTGGTGCAGGAGAACACCCTGGGACCCTTCGCCGAAAGCTCCCGCATCCACGAAGACCTCAAAAACACTCTGCGGGCCACCGTCGATATCGACAAAACTGCGGCGTTGGCCTTTTTGAACCTCCAGGTGCGCACGCCCGATGGGGTGATGAAGCGGGTCTACAGCGTCGGTTACGATCCTCATGGCGACATTTCGGCCATAAACCCCAAACGTCTCGTAGCGGGCCGGACGCTCGAAAAGAGCCACTACGAGATCGTCGTCTCCCAGAAGCTGGGCTTCAAACTCGGCGACAAAATCAAACTGGGCCGTAATATTTACACGGTGGTGGGTATTACCAAAGGGGCGGTCTCCTCCGGAGGCGACCCGGCGATCTTTTTGAGCCTCAAAGACGCTCAGGAGCTGCAGTTTCTGTACTCCAACGCCCGGATCCACAACGACCGGGCCCGGGGACTCAAGGTCGACGCCGACAACCACCTGGTCAACGCCATCGTCGCCACACTAAAACCCGGAAGCGATCCTGACGCGGTCGCCGAAGATATTCGCCGCTGGAAACATCTGAGCGTCTATACCGCCGCCCAGGAGCGTGACGTACTGACCAAAAACGTCATCGAAACCGCCAGCAAACAGATCGGAATGTTCACCGTCATCCTCATCGGCGTCTCAACCATCATCATCGCGCTCATCATCTACACGATGACCCTGGAGAAGATCAAGGAGATTTCGATCATGAAACTTGTGGGTCTGCCCAACTGGATGATCACCAAAATGATTACCCAGGAGACCCTGACGCTGGGGGTGCTGGCGTTCATCTTCGGCAATCTTTTCGCTCACGCCATCTGGGACAAGTTCCCCAAGCGGGTGGTCTTGGAGGTGCCCGACGCCTGGGCGCTTTTCGGCATCGTTCTTATCGCGTCGGTGCTGGCGAGCCTCTTTGGCGTCTACAAAGCGATCAAAGCCGATCCCCGTGCGGCGATAGGAGGATGAGATGACCAACGAAGTCGGCATCAAAGTCGAGAACCTCACCAAAATCTTCGGATCGGGTGATAGTGAAGTGCGGGTCCTGGAAAACGCCTCTTTGGAGGTCAAAAAGGGGGAATTCGCCGCGTTGGTGGCTCCAAGCGGCGCGGGCAAGACTACCCTGCTGATGATGCTGGGCTGTGTCACCGAGCCCACCTCCGGCAAAATCTGGCTGGGGGACGAACTGGTCTGGGACGAGGACCACTGGAGCATCCCCGACACCCGGCGCATCCGCCGGGAAAAGATCGGCTTCATCTTCCAGGCGCACTACCTGATTCCCTTTCTCAACATCGTCGAAAACGTCAAACTGATTCCCCTGACCAACGGGTGGCCTGACAAAAAAGCGGACAAAAAAGCGATGGAGCTGCTGGAGTATTTCGACATCGCCGACAAACGCGACGCCATGCCCTCCCAGCTCTCGGGAGGCCAGAACCAACGCGCGGCCATCGCCCGGGCACTCTCCAACGAACCGCAAATCATCCTGGCCGACGAACCCACGGCGGCTTTGGATATGCAACGGGCCGTCAACGTCGTCAAAATGCTGCGCAAGATCGTGGAGGAACAGAACGTCGCCATCATCATGGTCACCCACGACGAGCGCCTGCTACCCTATTGCGATAAAATATTGTCGATAGAGAACCGCAAAGTGGTCACCACGACCCAGGATGCCCACCTCATCGTCTAACAGGAAAACAACTTGACAAGTTGACAACTTTGGTTTATCATAGGAAGAAAAAAGGAAAGTCTATGCAGACCGTCAGTGTCGCCGATTTTAAGGCAAACCTCTCTTCCATTTTGCAAGAGGTCCAGGAAAAGGGTGAAGAGATCATCATCGCCTATGGCCGAGGCCATAAAAAGATCGCCAAACTCGTCCCTTTCCGTGAAGAGGAAGGGGAGCGTGAATTTGGGCAATTTCGTGGGGCAATCAAGATTCCGGAAGATTTCGATGAAGAGAACGATACGATCAACGCAATGTTCTACGGGAACGATTGATGAAGATTCTGATCGACACCCACATCTTTTTGTGGCTGGCCGTTTCACCGCAAAAGCTTTCAAAAAACAATCTGGAGCTTTTACAGGATCGAAAAAATCGTCTCTTTCTCAGTGCCGTGAGTGTGGCGGAATTGATGATCAAAGAGTCGATCGGCCAAATCGAGATCCCCTTTGATATTCTGGAAGCCGCCGAAAAGATGGGAATGGACCTCCTGGATTTCGATGCAACCGGCGCGTTGAAACTGGGGACACTCCCCTTCCATCACAAGGACCCTTTCGACCGTATGCTGATCGCCCAGGCGATCACCCACCACCTGACTTTCTGCACGGTCGATAAGAAAATCGTACTTTATAGAGATGAGGGATTGAAACTTTTATGAAATCGAAGATTCTTCTCCTCGAAGATGATATGGAGCTCAGCGATACCGTCGCGAAGTTTCTGCGCGCCAAAGGATACGAGGTTGTGCAGAGTTTCGACGGTGAGGATGCCGCCGAGAAAATCTACGAAACCCGTTTCGATCTTTGGCTGCTGGATGTGAAAGTCCCCTTTCAAAACGGCTTCAATCTGCTGGAGAAACTTCGCAAAGAGGGGGACGACACTCCCGCCATCTTCATCACCTCACTGCACGGTGCCGACGACGCCACCCGGGGATTTGCCGCGGGCTGCGACGACTACATCCGCAAACCCTTTGCCCTCAAAGAGCTGCAAGCCCGCATCGAAGCGGTGATCAAACGGCGCTATCCCGGAGGAGGCGAGACGATCGCCATCGATGAGCGCCACCGCTTCGATCCCATTGATCTCACCCTGTCGGCAAACGGAGAGCGCATTCCTCTCAAACCCAAAGAGGCGCGTCTGTTAGCGCTTTTTCTGCAACATCCAGACAAAACCCTACGCAAAGAGGAGATCTTCGACGCCCTTTGGGACTATGATGAAACGCCCAACGAGGGGAGCCTGCGTACCTTCGTCAAAATTCTGCGCAGGCATCTGGGAAAAGCGCGTATCGAAACGGTCAAAGAGGTAGGGTATCGTTATCGCAGTGACGGGGCAGGGTTGTGAAGCCGCCCCTTTTTGAGAGTGAAAAGAAAAGCCACCGCCGTTTCCTCGTCATCTATCTCGTCTCTACACTCCTGCTCCTTGGCGTGGGATCGGCGGTCTTCTACACCTACAGTCTCCACCGGATCATCGACCATCAGAATCAGACCCTCAAACTCAAAACCGCTCTGATTCGTCCCAAGCTACGAAAACTCCACAATTCCACTGAAAAACGACTGCTCTATCCTGAGATCGAGGGGGTCCGTACCGCACTCTACGACATTGACCGCCACTACCTCATCGGGGAGTTCAAGCCGAAAAAAGTGATCTGGAACAGAGAGTTCTGGCGGGTGGGCGATACTCTCTACTATCGTTACGAAATGCAACCCTACTATCTGGGAGCGGCAACGGTCATCTCGGCAATGCCTCTGGACAAAACCCCCATCCGCGCCTTTCAAGCCAAAATGGCCCTCATCCTTCTTCTGGCGATGCTCTTCGTCGCCTTCATCGCCCGTTGGCTGGGAAGGCTCTTTCTGGCCCCCGTGCATCAGACTTTCACCCTTCTCAATCGCTTCATCCAGGACACCACACACGAGCTCAACACTCCCGTAAGCACCATCCTCACCAATGTAGAGCTCTTCAAAAGCCTCCATCCCGATTTGGAAAAGAGCGAAGAGCTGGAGCGCATCGAAATCGCCTCCAAACGCCTCAGCCGCCTCTACGACGACCTGGCCTACCTGCAGCTCAAACACAAGAGGCGCCGACAGATCGAACAGGTCGATTTTGGGGCGCTTCTGCGAGAGAGGCTTGATGACTTCACTCCGATGGCGGCGCGCAAGCGCATTGAAATTGTCGGTGAAATCTCGGCCTCCCCCCTGCGCCGAATGGACCGGGAAGATGCCGCCAAACTGATCGACAACCTCATCGGCAACGCTGTCAAATACACCCGCCCCGGCGGCCGCATCCTCGTCAAACTCGATTCGACCTCTTTCACCGTCGAAGACACCGGTATCGGTATGAATCCGGAGGCTCTCGATCGAGTGACCGAGCGTTTTTTTCGAGGAGAGGAGAGCGCGGGAGGATTCGGGCTGGGACTCAACATTGTCCAGGGAATTGTCGACTATTACAGACTGGATATTCAATTCTTAAGCGAAAAAGGAAAGGGAACGAAAGTGAGTGTGCGATGGGAAAAGTAGTCTTGATTCTGCTTCTGGGCTTGTCGTGCCTTGTGGCCGATGAGAGTCCGAACACTGCATCTTGTACCGTTTGCCATGAGAAGAGTGCTCCGCCACTCTCCCGTATCTACCGCCGCTACCTGATGCTCTACAGCTCAAAAGAACGGATCCAAAAAAGGATGATCGACTTCCTCAATGCGCCCTCCAAAGCCAAAAGTGCCATGCCTGAAGGTATGAAGAAGCGCTTCAATCCCCAGAAGCATCCCGTCTATTCTCCCTCGAGTGCCCCAAAAGCTGTCGAAGAGCTCATCGAGCAGGAGGACCTCATTTCTCGCATCATCGTTCCCGATCGACATAAAGTATCGAAATCTAAAAAAGATAGATATCGATAAGCCCTGCTTTGCCAAGATTGACGTTCTGATCATAAAACCAAGGGAGCTTCAATAATGACATAGAACACTCATCGCCACGACGGCTGTAGCCACACTCACTCTCTCCAGTGCCTGGGTACAGCCCACCTAAGGGATGAGGACGGGTGTTATTAGACTCCTCGGATACTTCGACCGGCTTTGGGTCGTGAAGAGGCTTGGCGTACAGAATGCCGGTCGCCAAGAAGATCGCAAGGATCGTTTTACGCAAAGGATCGTCTTTCGGAAAGAAAGTATCCCAAACTTATGCATTAGCCAGTACGCCATCTATATCGATCATTGGCGGCAAAAGCTTTGGTCGGACGACTGCGATGCCTACGGAATAGACGCAGTTTCAGCCTTCACGGCTTCACTCGCTTCGCTCATTCCGACCGCTTCGAATTCGAAGCTACAAACAACATGCAGTTGTTGTTTTCTTGACGCTTCTCTCCCCTACGCACCGAGCATCGACACATCTGACGTACTTTCTAATGTATGGTTTGGGTTGATCCAGGGTCCAGGGTGTCGAATTGACGATAAAGCCCTGGATCCTGAATCGGGTTCAGGATGAGCGGATCCGTTTTACTGAATCGGACAGCTCTCCGAGAGCCGTTTGAGCTCCGGCAGCTCGATCGGCAGAGCCCGGATCTCCTCGATGGCCGCGGTGCGGAAGCGATCCAGCGGGCTGCGGATGGCGTAGTAGGCCCAGCGCCCCTGCCGTCGTACCGTCAGGAACCCCGCGTCTTTGAGGATCTTGAGATGCCGCGAAAGCCGGGACTGGATCATCCCGAAAGACTCCTGCAGATCGCAAACGCAAAGCGGTCCGTGCATGTCGAGAAACTTGAGCAGCCGCACCCGCGTGGCGTCGTAGAGGGCGCCGGCGGTGGCCAGGAAATCTTCCAGTGCCGCTTCGTGCTCGCTCATGGCATCACTCCCAGTCCAGTTGCTCGTAGTAGTCGTTGGCGTTGTGGCGGTTCAGCTCTTCGGCATGTTTGAGGTGCCTGAATTTGCTCAGATCCACATGCTCCATCAGCTCGCTCATGTCCACGTCGTTGTCGTAGGCTGTTTTGACCTGCTTTTGGAGGCTCTGCAGGTACTCCAGCGTGGTTTTGTAGGCATCGGGCCCCATGGTGCCGCCGTGGCCCCCCAGGACGATCGCGGGTTTCATGGCGGCGATCTTGTGCAGCGCTTCGAGCCACCCCTTCATATCACTGTTTTTGGTGTAGTTGAGGGCCCGGTCGTTGAAGAGGATGTTCCCCGCGAAGAGGAATTTCACGTCCGGCACCCAGACGACGATGTCGGAGTGCTCTTCGCTGACGGGGGAGAGTTTGAGGAGTTTCACCATCCGCTTGCTCCCCTTGATCGTGTATTCCTTGTCGAAGAGGGTGTCGGGGGTGACCAGTTTGGTGCCGGCGAACTCCGCCTTGCTCAGCAGACGGGGGATGCGGCGGAATTTGCCCGGGTTGTTTTTGATATCTTCGACGATGCTTTTGTGGGCGATGACGGGGATGTGTCTGGCCGCGTAGTAGCTGGCGCCGTAGAGACGGTCGTCGTGGTAGTTGGTCACCACCGCCGCTTTGATCGGCTTGCCGGTCCGTTTCGTCGCCATCTCGGCGAACTCCTTGGCGAATTCATAGGTCGGGCCCGGATCGACGATCACCAGGCCGTCGCCCAGGTCGATCCAGCAGGTGTTGTTGACGTTGCCTTTGTTGGCTTTGGTGGGGGGGTTGAGATCCCCGATAGAGCAGTAGATCCCCTCGGCCACTTTGACCGGTTTGAGATCGTAGAGGGGATTGGCATGCACAATGCCGGCCGCCAGGAGGAGGGTCGCGACGAGCGTTCGGATCATTTTCGTCCTTTCGGAAGGGGTTGTGTGGAAAGATTCCAGCCGTACATTATCGAAATAATATCAAAATATCTTGATTTATCAAGATTATGGCGACGGGGTGATCGGAATGCAGAAGGTCACGATCGGATGTCACAAGGGAAATGTTTGCTTCGGAGTCAGGAACGTGCTGCCCCGATTTTCGGAAGGAGGGAGGAGGGAAAGACGGGGCAGCAGTGTTTCAACGTTCATCACAAAAGAAGGAGGAGAAATGATTCATCGGTTGAAACGCCGAAAGTATGCTGAAGAAAGGTAAATCGAATGTAAACACTCGTATCGGAGAAAGATTTTCAGAACGCCGAAGAAATGGGGTCCGAAAGCCGCTCGGAACGGCTACGCCACCCGTTTGGATCACAGATCCTGCGGGCAGCTCATCTCTACCGAGATCCGGACGACGCCCGGCTGGTTCTCGTCCTCATAGGCGAAGAATCGGTGCTTCTTGCACCATTTGGCGTTGGCGTGGTTGGCCAGACGGAGCGCGGCCTCTTCGGCCTCCTCTTTGCTGGCGTAGGTCTTGTCGAGCCAATTTTCGTGCAGTTTGGGGTCTTTTTTCGCGCAGCCGCACATCTTGTCCATTTCGATCTTGTACATGGTCTCTCCTTTTCGGATAAAATCTATCCGGATTATACCATTGAAAAATTGGGTATCCTCACCGTATCACGATTGGGAGGGTCCGTATGGGTGATTTTCTGGCGTTTCGGAGATTCGTGGCGCCCGATGTGCTGATCGTCGCGTATTATCTGGGGGCGGTCGCGCTCCCCTGGATCGTCGTCCGCTATCGGCGGAAACTGATCGGTTGGGTGCCGATGCTTCGGGATCTGGCCGAGGGTCTGAGCCGGGAGCAGAAACGCTTGCTGTGGATCGTAGGTATCGGCTGTTTTCTGTGCCTGGAGCTGCTTTGGCGGATGCTCTTTGAAGGGATGATCGCCTATTTCGACATGCACGAATATCTACGGCAAATCATGCTGCATACTGCTTCATAACTCCGATACGGTCCGGATTTCGTAGCCGGTTTCGCACCCGAGTCTCCTCACGCCATCCTTGTGAGACGGCTTTATTCGATCTCCTTGTTTTGATGGGCATAGAGCAAAATCGCCACGAAGACGCCCCCCTGGACCACCCCCAGGATCACTTCGGTGATGACGGCGATCATGGCCGGCAGGGTCTGAGGGATCCAGTCGCCCGATCCCAGGGTGGTGAAGGTCACCGCCGAGATGTACATGGAGAGGATGAAGCCATGGGAGCGGATGACCGCCAGGTTCTCCGGTGCCAGCTGGGAGTTGAGGTGAAAGAGGTGAAAGGGGTCGAAAAACCAGTAGATCACAGCATAAAAAAAGATCGTGATCACCGTCACCTCCAGATAGAGCATCACCACATGGAGCAGGGCGATGTGGAAATGGCGTTTGCTGTGGCTGAAGATATAGATGGCGGTATCGAGCAGCAGCAGCCGGGCCAGGACGATGTAGGCGATGTCCAGGGTCATGATGATGTCCCGATGAGAGAGGAACCAGTCGTGATGGACATGGAGCAGCCAGACCTGGGGCAACAGGGGCAGCAGTACCAGAGGCAAGATCGCGAAGGCGATATTGTCGCTGACGATGAGTCGGTTTTTCCGTTGGGCGAGGCGGGTAAGCATGGGTCGGTCTCCTTGGGATTATACGATCACATCTTCGGCATTTTTGGGCTTTTCTACTACCTTTTTGTCCCGGATCGTCAGGATCCGATCCACCAGAGGGAGCATCGCTTCGTCGTGGGTGACCATGATGACGGCGACATTTTGCTCCCGGGCGATCTTTTTGAGTAGTTTTACCACATCCACCGAGCGTTTTTGATCCAAGGCCGCGGTGGGTTCGTCGGCCAGGATGATCTGAGGATCGTTGGCCAGAGCCCGGGCGATGGCGGCACGCTGCTGCTGACCGCCGGAGAGCTGGGCCGGTTCGCTGCGGGCCTTGTCGGCAATCTCGAAATACTCCAGTAGCTCCATCGCCTTGCGCTCTGTCGCTTTGGCAGGTACCCCGTCGGTGAGAGGGATGAGGGTGACGTTTTCGAGGATGTTCAGAAAGGGGATCAAATGGGGCTGCTGGAAGATGAAGCCGATTTTGCCGCGGCGGATGCGGCGGGTATCCCGGATCGTCCAGCCGTTGTCATAGACCGTCTCCTCCCCCAGACGGATCGTTCCCGAAGTGGGCTCCAGGACACAGCCGATCATCAGTAGCAGCGTGGTTTTTCCCGCCCCGCTGGGGGCGACCAGGGCGACCAATTCTCCTTTGTAGATGCTGAAGGTTGCCCCCTCGATCACCCGCACCAGGCTCTCACCCGATCCAAACTCCTTGACCAGGTTTTCGACATGAATGGCCGTCTCTTTCATCCTCTCATCCTCCCAGCGCCTCGGCGGGTTTGGCACGGATCACCTTGCGGATCCCGGCCAGAGAGGCCAGTGTCGATGCGACGAAGACCACGACGAAGAGCCGCAGGGCGTCGGGATGTTGCAGCACCACCCGTTTGGGGAATTTGTCGTAGATCCCGTGGGCAAAAAGCAGTGCGAAGAAAAAGGCCGCCAATCCCAGCCAGAGAGTCTCTTCCAGAATCATCCGCACGATGAGCGAGTTAGGCAGACCGATGAGCTTCATGATGGCGATGATCTTGAGCTTTTCCAGGGTCATGGTGTAGATGATCAGGGCAATGATGATGGTCGAGACGATGACCAGGATCACTGTGAACATTCCGATCTGTTTGGAGGCCATTTTGATGAGGTTTTTCGTCAGAATCGTCCGCTCCTGCGTATCGGTGTAGACGCTTTTGTGGAGGCTCTCGGCAATATGTTTCGCCACCGCGTCACGGTCATAACCGGTATGGAGACGGGCGACGATTGCGTTGACCAGATGGGTATCATGGGCCTGAATCCCCCGTGCCCGGTCCTGGCGGATCCGTTCGTTGGAGTAGGCAAACTGCAGTTCCTGGGCGTCCTTGAGGGAGAGAAAAACCAGCGGATCGCCCCCGCTGCTGACCGTGCCGTGGGTGACCCCCACGACGGTATAACGGTGGCGCGAGAGGGGGATCACGTCGCCGACGCGAAAGCCCGTCTTGTCGCTGACGACCATCTCGTAGTGTTCGCGTCGCAACGGACGGCCGGCGACGAGCCGATCGGGGTTGAGCGGCGTGATGGCCCCCAGCGGATCGTATCCCACCGCCATCACCCGCACCGGCAGCGGTTTGGCGGGGAGCTGGAGGTTCTGGAAGGTCAGCGCTTCGGCGGCGGTGACCCCTTGCATACTCCGGACGCTCTGACGCAGATCTTCGTGGAGGCGGGAGGCTTCGGCGAAGGGGCCCAAGGTCTCCTGCTGCACGATCCACAGATCGGCCCCCACGTCGTCGAGGAGCGCCTGAGCATCGATGATCATCCCCCGGTAGACGCCGATCATGATGAGCACGATCCCCAGCAACATCCCCACTCCCATGGCGGTGACGATGAATTTTCCCAGGCTGTGGGCCACATCTTTGCGGGCCAGGGAGATCATCAGCGCCTCCGTACGACGCGCACCCCTTCGGCCAGCGGCGCCGTGTGGGGGGTGGGCAGGATGACAGGCGTGTGATCGTCGATACCGGAAAGGGCAGCTTGGTCCCCTTGGATGCCCAGGAGCCGCACGGGATGGAAGTGGGCTTTGCCCTCATGGATTGTCCAGACTCCGACCTCCTTCCGGCGATAGACCAGTGCTGTGGCAGGTACGAGAATCGTGTGTCGGAGTGTGCCGGTTCGTATCCATACCTGTGCCTCTTCGTGGAGGCTCCACCGGGCGGGGAGTGGAGCGAGGGTGATTTCGACCTGTTTTTCGAGTGTGATCGGATCGGCCTGGGGATCGATGCGGGTGACGATCCCGTTCAAGATCTTTTCCGGTTTTGAACGCAGTGTGATACGGGCCTTCTGCCCCACCTTCAGATCGCCGCTCAGCCGCTCATCGATCGTGGCGACGATTCGCAGGTCGTTCGGATCAACGATTTGCAGGATCGCCTGATTGGGCAGAACGCTTTGACCCACCGTTGCCTTCTGGGCGATGACAACGCCGTCGGCAGGGCTGAGGAGGCGGGTTCTTTTCAGATGAATCATCAATCCGGCAAGTTCGGCTCGGGCGATGGCCGTACTTTTTTGGGCAGTTTGGAGGTTCAGACGGGCAGCACGGGTCTGGGCGACGGAAACGTTGTAGTCGGCGAGCGTTTTGTCGAGCTGTTCCTGGGAACTGGCGTTGTGGCGTCGCAGATCCAGGGTACGCAGATATTCTTTGTGTGCCAGGGCTTCCCGGGCTACTTGGGCGTCGAGCGCTTGGCGTGCCGCGTTTGCAAGAAGGTCGCTCTTTTGCACTTCGAGTTTGGCAGCCTCGATTTTGGAGGGCAGGTCCACCGGATCGGTCTGGCCCAGGAGCTGTCCCTTGCGAACGCGATCCCCCAGTCGGACGTTTAGCTGGAGGAGGGTGCCCCCCTCCGGGGCGGTAAGGGTATAGGTCTGGGTTGCTTCCAGCCGACCAACGCCGAAGACTTCTCGGCTTAGATTTCCTTCGTGGGGAGTGACGACATGATAGCGATGGCGGGGGAGGTAGAGACGGTTGTAGAAGAGCCATGCGCCGATCCCAATCGCCAGTAAGAGAGCAAAAAGGGTCCCATATCGACGTATCGTTTCCTCTCGTCCTACGAAAGTATGAGAGATTGTAGCATCATTGTGCGATTCCGTATTTGCGGAGCCACTGCAGCAATTCATCCCGACTCAGTTTGCCGATGTGAGTAGCGACAACCTTGCCGGTCTTGTCGATGAAAACCTGTGTCGGGATCATCCGGATGCGGAATTTCGCCGCGGCTTCCCGATCCTTCATTACGTTGACGAAAAAGAGCGGCAGTGCGGGGTTTTCTTTTTTCAGGCTGTAGAGCAGTCGATCCATCGCCTGGCAGCTGCGGCAGCTGGTGGCGCCGAACTCGATCATCTTGGCTCCCATGACCGGGATCTGGGCGTAGGGGGTCGCCGGGAGCATCCCCTCTTCGGCCGCGAAAGCACCGAAACTCAATCCGAGAAACATACTCAATACAATCATCGTTTTTTTCATAGAAAACTCTTTATATCGATCAAATCATCTGCCAGGCGCGGTAGAGAAAATAGACTCCGATCCCCACCAGCATCAGGATGAAAAAGCCGTTGACAAAACGGCTGATCCGGCCGGTGAGGCGGTTGCCCGCCACCTTTTCGGCGAAGCCCACCGAGACCCCTGCCGCCAGCAGGAGCGAGGCGTGCCCCAGGGCGAAGCTGAGCACCAGCAAATAGGCGTGCATCCAACCCGCGCTTTCGCGACGGTGATGATGGCCACCAGGGGTGCCGAGGCGCAGGGTGTGCTCACCAGGTCGAAGATCATCCCCAGGATCAAGGCACCCAGCAGCCGGAAGCGCAGCAGTCTCAGGGCGAGGCGCTGCTTGTCGATGCCGCTGCCTAGCCATCCCATGGCGTAGGCGGCTAAGGCGAAGGTAGCCAACGCAGCCAGCAGATCGGCCCACAGAGGAGCGACGGAGAGGAGCAGTCCGATCTTGGCCGTCAGGAGCATCAGGATCGAAAAGCTCAGCACCAGCCCCAGGACGAAAAGGAGCGAAAAGAGGATGACGAAGCGCCTCTTCGCTCCCGGGCTTTGCAGATCGCCGCTGAGAGCCACGGCGCTACCCACCAGCAGCGGCAGAGTGACGATGGAACAGGGAGCCATCGCCGTGATGATGCCTACTCCCAGAGCTCCCAGGATGGAGAGGAGTCCGTGGGTTCCCAGCCAGGCGGTCAGGGTCTCGAGCATCGATCAGCGTAGGAGCTCAAAGACCGTCTTGGCATCGCCGATCACCTTGCTGAAGGCGGCATGGCGGACGATACGAACGATGGAGAGGATCTCCTCTTTGCTCGCTCCCATCTTGAGCAGGGCGGAGGTGTTGACCTCGATGCACTCGTCGCTGCCGGTGGCCAGGGCCGCGGCCAGGAAGATCATCGTGGTGGTCTTGGGATCGAGGACGTTTTTGTCACTCATGGTTCCCATTTTGGAGCTCATGGCCTGCTCGACCAGAAAGGAGGGATCGACCGCTTTGGCCGCTTCGATCGATCCGGGGATCTCTCCGAACTTCTCCAGCATCATCTTTTCGACCATTTCGGGGGTAGGGGTTTGCATGATTTCTCCTTAGGGATTGGATTTGTCCGGATATTGTATCAAAATATCTGGATATAATGTTTTTCGGATCAGCGATCGTTTCGATTGCATTTGCGCTTCCGTATCTCTTCGATCTTTTGGACCCGTTTTTCCAGATCCAGCAGCATTTCGTACTGTTCGGAGTGGGTGTGCCCCTTCTCTTCCATCCGATGCGTTCGCTCTTCGATGGTTTCGTGCCACTCGTCGATGATCTCGTCGGGGATGGAACAATCCGTGGCCTCTTTTTTCTCATGCTCGACGATCCAGTCGGCGATCTTTTTCATAATATGCAGCATTGCAGATCCTTTAGAAATGGAACTTCAAAAGCCCCATGATCATTTTGGCCGCCAGCAGCAGCAGGAGTACGGCGATGAGCTTCTTGACCTGGGCGGGGGTGAGGCGGTAGTGCATGATGAAATCCCCCAGATACCCTCCCAGCACCGCCGCGACGGTGACGACGCCCAGGAGGACCCAGTCCATCTGCACGAAGCTGAGGTAGGTGAAAAAGGCCCCCAGGGAGGAGAAGGGGATGATGAAGCTCACGGCGTAGGCGGCCTTTTTGGCATCGAAACCCAACAAAATCAGCAGCGGCATGATCAGCGCCCCGCCCCCCACACCGATCATCCCCGAGATGATCCCGACGACGAAACCGATCAGAAAGAGGATCCAGGCTTTGTCGTAGACCACCTTGGTCTCCCGCTTGGTATAAAGCAGCAAAATCGCCGCGGTGATGAGGAAGGCCACCAGAATCCATTTGACGACAACCACGGGGACGTACTGGGAGCTCCAGGCCCCCAGAGGCGTGGCCAGCAAAATGGCGATGACCAAAGGCAGGGCGAAGCGGATATCGAGCACTCCGCGGAAGAAGTTCATCACCGAGGCGGTGATCGTGGAGGAGCTGTTGATGAAAAGTCCGATCGCCTTGGCCAGGTTCAGGGGCATTCCCATCATATTGAAAGTGGGCACCAACACGATGGCCGAGCCCACTCCGCCCATGGCAAAGAGCGTCGAGAGCCCCAGGGTCAGCAGAAAGTAGATCCCGTAGTGGATCAGCTCCGGCGTGCTCATGGCTTAGAGCTTGATGTCTTTGGCTTTGCCGCCTTTGAGGCGATCCATCAGCCCCAGCAGGCCGCCGACGAGGTATTTGACCTGAAAGCCTTGGGAAGCCAGGTAGGTGCGGGCCATGTTGGAGCGGTCGCTTTTGGGGCAGGCGACGACGAGGAGCTTGTCTTTGGGGAGCTCGTCGAGGCGTTCTGGGAGTTCGGGCGCCGGGATCTGCAGACCAAAATTGACCTGCCAGACCTTGGTCTCGAAGGGGACGCGGATATCGATGAGTTCCGCTTCGCCTTTGTTGTAGAGCTCGATGAACTCTTCGATCTCGATGCGCATGTTTTTCATTTCGCTGGGGACGATGTTTTTGGGGAAGGTGTTCATGTTGTTCTCCTTGTTTTTTTGAGTCGCAAGTCGCAAGCACGGCGGCAGAGCCGCCTCACGTCGCAAGTTGCGATTTGTTTTGAAAACTGGGCTATATTGGAATTCGATAGCCTTTGGCAGGCATCCGTAAATACTTGCCAAAGAATATCGTTCAAGACTCTTGCGACTTGAGGGGCGAAGCCCCGTACCTGCGACTTGCGACTATCCCCGGATCTTCTCCATATACTTCTTCGCTTTATCTCCCCGCAGGTAGTCGACGATGCCGAGCATCCCCTCGGTGAGGTAGCGGGCATGGAACCCTTTGAGGGTCAGATAGAGTCGGGCGATCTCGGCCCGATCGTAGTGGGGGCACATGGTGACGATAGTCTTGTCTTTGTCCAGTTCGTCCAGTCGGTCGGGAAGTTCGTCGAGAGGGATGTGCTCTCCGAAGCCGATGTGCCACGCATCGTACTCTTCCTTGAACCGGATGTCGATCACCTGGGCTTTGCCCGCGGCATAGAGCTCGAACATTTCGGGCAGTTGGATTTTCATCGCTTTGCGCTCGTCGTAGTCGAAGCCGCGCAGGTACGCATCGAAACTTTTTTCGTTCATTGGACGATCCTTTCTTTGTCGTCGTTTCGGCTGTATTCGCACTGGAAAGTGCAGTGATCGATGCCGAAGTCATCGTGGAGCTTGTGCTCGAGTCGGTCGATCACCTTGGTGGCTTGAGAGAGGGGTAGATCCTGGCGAAAATCCAGGTGGGCCTCCAAAAAAGCCCGCTTGTCATCCAGCTGCCAGAGGTGCAGATGGTGGGTGTTGGCGATCTCGGGTTCTTCTTCGATCGCTTCGGCCACTGCTTCCACGTCGATCCCCCGGGGGGCGAACTGCATCAGGATCGCAGCGCTTTCGCGCACCAGGTCGAAAGAGGCCCTGATCAGATAGAGAGCGATGAGGATCGAGATCAGCGGATCGACCCAAAAGAGCTGCCAATAGTACATCAGCACCCCGCCGACCACCACCGCCACGGAGGTCATCACGTCGGTAAGTAAGTGCAAATAGGCGGCCCGGACGTTCATGCTCTCTTTGGCGTCTTCCTTGACCAGCAGCACGCTGAGGGCGTTGAGGAGGATACTGAGCATCCCCAGGGCGATGACCCAGGTCGAGGCGATGGGCTCGGGGTGGAGGAATTTGCGCACCGCCTCGACGATCAGAAAAACTGCCACGGCGATGAGCACCGAGGCGTTGAAGAGCGCGGCGAGGATCTCGGCCCGTTTGTAACCGAAGGTCCGCGTCTCGGTGCCGGGTTTGGTCGCCAGGCGGTTGGCCCCCCAGGCGATGAGCAGGGCCAGCACGTCGCTGAAGTTGTGCATCGCGTCGCTTAGCAGCGCCAGGGATCCCGAGAGGAAACCTCCTACGATCTGCGAGGCGGTGATAAGGATGTTGAGCAAAACGGTGATCAGCAGATTCTTCCCGCTCACGTCGTGGTGATGATGATGGTGATGCTCTGCCATAGCCGCCCTTTTTTCCTCTTGATGATCGATCTATTTGGTCTTACCGAAATGGTGTAGCAGATCCTCGAGCATTTTGACCGCATAGTCGGGGGGCATGTGGCCGTGGGTGAAATGGTATTCCTCGTCGAAGCTTAGTTTCATCAGTTTGGCGAGGGAGGAGTGCCAGGCCATATCGTACGTACCGCCGTAGAGGGCGTTGGAGTAGATCAGGATCGCTTCGTGTCCTCCCATGTTCATGATGCAGAATACCTCGGGATTGAATGCCACCTCCTCGTCACTGAGCCCTTCGGCCCGGGCGATGGCGGCGACGGCCACGTCGGCCTGGTTGACGGCCACGTGCCCCAACTTGGGCTGGGCCAGGGCGTTGATGTCGCCGATGGCGTAGATGTTGTCATAGTCCAGATGCTTCATGTTCCGATCGGTGGGGACCCAGCCTTTGTCGTCCCCCAGCCCGCTCTCGGCGATATAGGCAGGGGCCTTGTAAGGGGGGATGATAATGGCCAGATCGCAGGGCATAGAACTTCCGTCGGAGAAGAGCACTTTGTCGGCGGTGATCTCAGTTAGCTCCTTGCCGGTGCTGAGGGTGATGCCGTGTTCTTGCATCAGTTTGGCGACGGGATTTCGAGCGTTGTCCCCCACATCTTCGAAAAATATCTCTGAAGGAGAGAAAACACTGATGCTGCTTTTCTCCCGTTTGCCTTCTTCGCGCAGGCGATGATCCATCATGAACATCACCTCTCCGATGGGGCCTTCGCAGGGGGCTTTGAGATCGGGCGCCTCGACACGGTGGCCGAATTCACTCCGGGCGGCTCCGGTGACGATGGCACCCCCTTCGAAACTTTTGAGCCGCTCGTGCAGCCGCTTCGCTTCGGTATCGTCACAGACCGAATAGCCGAACTCCCGATACCCTTTGATGGCGTCATAGTCCTTGACGGCGCCGCTTGCGAGGATCAGATAGTCGTAGGGAAGCTCTTTGCCGCTGTCGAGGATCACCTTTTGCGCTTTGGGATCGATGGCTTGTACCGTCCCCATCTCAAAGGCGGCATCGTGTTTGCGCATCTGCGGCGGGATGGGGATATGGACCGCATCGACCGGCTTGTCCTCCATGGAGACTTCGGGCAACGCGGGGCGTTCCAACGAATAGTCGTGGCGATCGACTACGGTGATTTCGAAATGGTAACTGTAGGGGTCGAGGCGATAGAGCGCCCGCAAGCCGGCAAATCCGGCACCGACGATGACCAGTTTTTTAAGCGGTGTGCCAGACATGGAATTCTCCTTCCCGATTGGTATAGGTCCATTATAGGATCATCGAGGCTCTTTGGGAGCAACTCCGGTTGCATTTCATCTTGATATCTTGATGTATCAAGCTAAACTATAGGTTAATCACAGCTTATTCTATCGATTAATCGCGCTTTTGATTTAGAAAATTTGTGAACGCCCGGGTGATCTCCTCGGCGTCGACCAGCCCTTCGAGGAAGATTTCTCCGTCCAGCACGAGGGTGGGGTCTTTGGCGATGCCCCGCTCGATGGCCTCTTCGATGGAGTGGTTGTAGCGGAAGCGCAGGCGGATCGGCAGATGCCTGATGGCGCAGCCGAGACGTTTGGACAATTTGGCCGTCAGCACCCGATCGCCGTAGAGGACCGCTTCGTGCAGGGGCAGGTCGCTGCGATGGGGATTGAGGATCTCCCCATTGTCCATGACGTGACAGGCGTCGAAGTTTTGGGTAGTTTCTCTCATCCGGGATCCTCTCGCTATCATAGAATCGATCAGCATTCGAGCGCAAGGAAATCATCGACTCCTCGAACGACAATCTTCTTTTTCGCTTCGAATGTATCGAAAAGCTTGCGTTGTTTTTCGTTGAGCTCGGCTTGGTATTTGACTTCGACGAGACAGTCGTTTTCAGTGACAAAATCAAGCTCTATTCCGTCTCGATTCAAATATCGGGGGTGTTTCGATTTCAGTTTCAAAAAGACGAGGTTTTCAAATACGGCTCCCTTGTCCCGGTAGCCGGTAACGACATTACGCAAGCCCACATCGGAAGCGTAGATTTTCTTGGGGCTTTTGATTCTTTCGTTCAACTTTCCGTATTTTTCGACACTATAGATGAGATAGGTCTCCTCGAAATAGTGGAAATATCTTCGAGCGCTGTCGACGCTGATATCCAGAATACGGGCGATTTTGTTGAGTGTCAACTGTTTGCCGCAGCGTTCCATCAGAAGTTTGTAGTACTCTTTGATCACGCCGGCATGACGGATACCATAGTGAGCGACGATATCTTTGGCGATGATATTGTCGGCCAGGTTTTGCAGATAGGAGACGTCGCCGGTCAGGACAAATTCCGGCATACCTCCATCTTGCATATACTCTTCGAAATAGCCTTCCAGAAGATGATGGTCCGATTTTCGAATATCGATCCGTTTGAAAAGGAGATACTCGTCGAAATCGAGGGGCATCACCTCCACGATTCGGGAACGGCCCGTCAAATAGGCATTTTTGTCTTTGAGCAACGAAGCCGAGGAACTGGAGGCGAAGATTTTGACATTCTCCAGATCGTAGAAATTTTTCAACTCCTGGTGGTAATGCTCTTTGGCGGTAATTTCGTCCAAGAAAAGGTAGATTTTTTGTCTGGAGGGGAGTTTGTGGATTTTGCGATACTCCTCGACGATTTGTGCAATGGTGTAATCTTCCAGAGCATAGAGATCGAGGCTGATATAAAAGATGAAGACAGGATCGACTCCATGCCGGCGGATCAGATGATCGATGAAGTTTTTCAATATCGAAGTCTTCCCTACCCGTCGCAGACCGGTCAGGAAGACGATGTCCCGATTTTCCAGCACCTTTTCGAGAATCGCCAAATATCGTTCGCGTTCGATTCCCGCAAAGCGATACTCCTCTTCCCACCAGGGATTGGATCGATAAAACAGGCTTTCCATATTTGTTCCTATCATATAGAAAATAGCTTTTCTATACGATTATATCGTATAACTTTCTGTACAACTTTTAAATCGCCTCTTCGACTTTCTCGATCGGATTGGTCTTCTTGTTCCGCGGATCGGTGGCGTAGGCGTAGAGGGGCACATAGACCAGGGTCAGCAGCGTACCGATGAGCAGTCCGCCCACGGCCACGTCGGCCAGGGGGCTGAGGCGCTCGAGGCCCACGGCCTGCTCCAGGGCGATGGGGATCATCCCGGCGATGGTGCCGAAGGCCGTCATCATGACGGGGCGGAAGCGTACCCGTACCGACTCGATGGCGGCATCGAAGGGGGTCTTGCCCTCTTTTTCATACTCTTTGTAGAAGTCGATGAGCAAGACGGCGTTTTTGATGATGATCCCAAAGAGCAGCAGCAGTCCCACCATCGAGGGCATACAGCTGGGTTTGTGGAAGATCAGCATCCCCCAAGCCGCCCCGATCATCGAGAGGGGTAATACAAGGATCATAATCAGTGAGAGCCGCACCGATTCGTAGATGGCGATGAGCACCATCAGCAGGATCACGACCCCGAAGCCGATGGCTTTGATCATCCTCTTGAAACTGTCGTTGAGCTGGGCGATGTCCCCCTCCTGGGTGACGATATAGCCGTCGGTATTGACCTTTTGCAGCGCCTTGACGGCATCCTCGGTGATGTGGGTGACGGGGCGTTTGGCCCGATAGCCGTTGACATCGACACTGTAGAGCATCTTGTCCCGCTCGATCTTGGCGGGGACCAGGTGGGGTTTGATCGTAGCGAACTGGCTCAGGGGTACTTCGCCGAATTTGGTGGAGATGGGTAGCATCTTGAGCGTCTGGATGTTCTGGCTGAACTTGCCCTTGAGGTAGATCCGCACGAACTGGGTCTTCATGGAGGTGAAGTTGGCCGCCAGGGAGGCCACGGCGCCGTGCAAAGGGATCTGGGAGATGATCTGCAGCGGGGTGATGCCGTAGCTGAGGGCTTTGTTGTTGTCGATACGCAGCTCGATCTCACTGAAGTCCCGATCCCAGCTGGTGGAGACGGAGGTGAGGCCTTTGATATCCTTGATGGCGGCCAGGACCTCTTTGGATTTGGAGGGCAGATGTTCATAGTCGCTGGACTTGAGGCGGATATCGAGAGGCGCTTTGATGGTCGAGAGGGCCGTAGCGCCGAAGTCGAAGACATCATCCCGTTTCAGCCCCGGCAGGAGTGAGAGGTGGTCCCGGATCTCGTCTTCGAGCTGCCAGATGGATTGTTTGCGCTCGAAGCGGTTGACGGCGGTGATGGTGATGGTGGCTTCGGTGGGGAGGTTTCCGCTGCCCAGGCTCAGCACGCCCGGTTCGGAGCCGAAGGCGATGGAGCTTCGCACCAGCCAGGGCTGTTTGTCCAGCCACTGCAGGAAAGGCTGCAGTTTCTTCTCGGCGGTCTCGACGTTTTCGTTGGCGCTGAAGGCGATCTGGGCCTTGATGATGCCGGTATCCATGGGGGGCATGACATCCTTGCCGATGAGGGGCATGACGTTTTTGAGGCTCAGTATCAGGGTGAGGACCACCAGAGCGGTCAGGAACATTCGGCGCAGTGCCCACCATCTGCCGTTGGAGAATTTGAGGATGCCGATGTAGGGGGTGACCAGTCTGCCAATGGTGTTTTCATAGAGTTTTTCGAACCACTGCTCGATTTTGGTCTTGCCGGTGCCGTTTTTGTAGAGCCAGGCCGAGAGCTTGGGGATGAAGGTGATGGAGAGGAAGTAGCTCACCAGCAGGGCGATGATCAGGGTCTCGATGAGCGGACGGAAGATATGCTGGGGGAAGTCCCCGACGAACATCAGCGGGAAGAGGACGGCGATAGTGGCCAGGGTTCCGGCGAAGACCGGGGAGATGACCTCTTTGGTCCCTTTTTTGATAGCCGTCTGGAGATCCTCATGCTCTTCGTTGAGGTGACGTTCGATATTCTCCAGGACGACGACGGCATCGTCGGTGAGCATTCCCAGGGCCAGGATGATCGCCGTGTAGATGACGATGTTGAGCTCGCCGCCGGTGAGCCAGATGATCGCCATCGTGGCGAAGAAGACCATAGGGATCGAAAGCCCCGCGGCGATGATCGCCCGGAAGTTGCCCAGGAAGATCATGATCACCAGCAGGGTGTAGATGATGGCGTCGCGCAGGGCCTCGAGCATGTTGGTATTGGCGGTTTCGATGAGGTCGCGCTGGGTATCGGAGATGGAGAAGTCGATATTGGGATAGAGCTTCGCCAGCTTCTTCATCTCGGCCCGGGCGGCTTTGGAGACCGC